>CAZOQQ010000052.1:0-11322 GCA_964582075.1 uncultured bacterium
CATAACCTGACCTGGCGCGATACCCCCGTCATTTGTGGGGAGGGCTTTGTGAAAAACCGACTTGTAACCTGAACCTATCAACATCTTTGAAACCTTCTCAAGAAGATAAACATTCTGAAAACACCCTCCGCTGAGTACTACTTGTTTCTCTCCAACCGCTTCAGCAACCCCCACGATTATTTCCGCAAGGGTATTGTGAAATCTGGCCGATATCAATCCCTTACTTTCCCCCGCAGAAACATCCATGATAATACCTTCAATTAGAGAAGCCCAGTCGATTATCATCGGTTCTCCAGCAGGCCTGGATATCCTGAACGGGTAGGCTTCCTCCACTTTAATATCTCCTATAACATGCTCAAGAGCCATTGCCGCCTGCCCCTCGAACTCAATAGTCTGATAAAGATCGAGCATCGACGCAACCGCGTCGAACAGCCTTCCGGCACTTGAAGTCACGGGAGTGTTCAATCCCGTTTCAATCATGCGCTCCATGATAATCCCTTCTTCTTCCGAAAACGTACCGGAAGGAAGGTATTTCGCAGGCTCATCGAACAATTCGGACAAAAGACCCAGAGAGGATCTTCTGGGCTCCTTCGCGGCCCTGTCCCCTCCCGGCAGCGGAAAACCCCTCAGGTGAGCTATTCTGTTCACTGTACTGCCTGTAACATGAAAAAATTCACCACCCCATACAGTACCATCCGTACCGTAACCGGTTCCATCCCACGATACCCCGAGCAGCGGTGGTTCAATCCCTCTGTCCAGCATGCATGAAAATACATGCGCTATATGATGCTGTACCGGAATGC
Source organism: uncultured bacterium (assembly GCA_964582075.1). Lineage (GTDB taxonomy): Bacteria > Fermentibacterota > Fermentibacteria > Fermentibacterales > JCC-6 > Aegiribacteria. The sequence goes on from CAZOQQ010000052.1 coordinate 804, forward strand.
CCCTGATCTGTGCATTTCTCGCCTTTATCGATGATATATAATCCGGGTGTAAATCGCAGGCGATTATATCAGGGTGGGCGTTATAGAGTTTTTCTATACTGTCCCAGACTTCATCGAAAGCTCTTATGGCCTGTGGAGTTCCGAGGTCCCCGATGTGCTGACTTGTAAATACATTCCTGCCAATTGAAAGAGCAAGAGTATTTTTAAGGTAGCTTCCTGTGGCGAAAACGGACGCGGATTCCTTCTTCATTCTCACAGGCAACGGCGCGTAGCCTCTCGCCCTTCTCTGCATCATTTCCGTGTTGTTGACAATCCTTACTATTGAATCATCAACATGACGGGCTATCGGACGGTTATGAACAAGAAACAAATCGGCCACGCCTGCCAGTCTCTCAAGTGCTTCCGCTTCATCTGTGCATATCGGCTCATCTCTCAGATTTCCGCTTGTTGCAATCACAGGCTTTCCAATTTCCATCATAAGAAGGATATGGAGGGGAGTATAAGGCAGCATGACTCCGTATTCGGGATTTGAAGGAGAAACAAGAGTAGAAATGTGTATCGATGAATCTTCCCGATTGCGTTTTCTCAGAAGAACTATCGGCGAGGCGGACGACTGAAGAATTTCCTCTTCTGCCGAAGATACTTCGCAGATATCGGAAATCGCTGATAGTGATGGAAACATCGTTGCGAAAGGTTTCATCTTCCGTCCCTTTCGGGAACGTAAAGTTTCAACAGCCTTATCCGAATCTGCGATTGCCATAAGATGGAAGCCACCAAGCCCTTTTACGGCAAGAATACTGCCTTCAAGTATTTCCACTGCAGTTCTTTTAAGAGCTTCATCACGCTCCGCCAGAACATTTCCGGAGGAATCCCAGAGTTCCAGATGAGGTCCGCAATCCGGACATGCATTCGGCTGGGCATGAAACCTTCTATCCAGAGGATTTTCGTATTCCTCCCTGCATGCGCTGCACATTGTGAACCCGGACATTGTAGTCCCGGGTCTGTCGTATGGAATCGAGTTGATTATCGAGTACCTTGGTCCACAGTCGGTGCAGTTAGTGAATGGATATCTGTACCGTCTGTTGAGCGGATCGAGTATCTCAAGAGTACACTCGGCACAGGTTGCGAGATCCGGAAGCACAAGTGCTTCTTTTTTCCCTTCGGTACTGCCGCGTATCTCAAAATCACTGTATCCAGCTGAATCAAGGTACTCGCTGTGGACATCCTGTACTATGGACGCCGTAGGCTTCTCTTCCCTGATAGCCTCAGCGAATAGTCCAAGAACCGATTTATCTCCCTCAACTTCCAGGATTACTCCCATGGAAGTGTTGCGAACCCAGCCGTGCAGACCAAACCTATGGGCAAGACGATACACGAAGGGTCTGAAACCAACTCCCTGAACCGCTCCTTTTATTTCAAGCCTCAAACGCTGCATGTGAATCTTTCCGAAGTAAGCTGACAGTTATTGACATAATAAATACAGGTTATATTCTACAACCGTGAGTTCTATTTTACCACATGTGTTCGCGTGAATGGTGGATCTTATGCACGAATTGTCCCTGGCGCACGACATGACAAGAATTATAGGTAATACCCTGGGCAGGAAAGTACACCTGGAGCGTGTTAATATCACTATCGGTCCCCTTTCCGGAATATCTCCGGAATCACTTAAGTTCTGCTTCACTGAAATTGCCAGGACCGAAGGATTCGGAGAACCGGAACTTGTAATAAACCTGACCGAGGCAAAACTTATCTGTCTTGACTGCGGCGCAGAATACAATGCCAGGGATTTCTACCAGGGTTGCCCGAAATGCGGATCTATCACCAGGAAAATACTCTCTGGAAGAGAGTTCACTGTGGACAGTGTTGAAATTGATGAAGGGAAAGATCAACATGTGCGATGATACCGTTGAAGTAGATATATCAACACCCGTGATGGACAAGAACGACCGCTTCGCGGCTTCCAACAGAAAGCTTTTCGCTGAAAAACGACTTTATGCCTTGAATCTTATAAGCTCCCCGGGCGCAGGTAAAACTACAGTCCTGGAATCCATGGCTCGATTTTTCGGCAGCAGGATGGCCGTAATAGAAGGTGATGTTCAGACGAGAAGGGACGCGGACAGAATAGAAAAGGCCGGATGTCAGGCCTGGCAGATAGAAACGGGCGGAGCCTGCCATCTTGACGCTCAGGCTGTAAACCATGCCCTGGGACATATGAATCTCGGCACTGAAGAGCTTGAATTACTGGCAATTGAGAACGTAGGCAATCTGATATGCCCGAGCGGTTACGACCTTGGTGAAAACATGAGAATAGGTCTTCTGTCTATTCCCGAAGGTGACGATAAAATACTCAAATATCCAAGTCTTTTCAGCAGCATCAACGTACTGCTTGTAAACAAAATGGACTTACTGCCTCATCTTAATTTCAACCTTGATCGCGCAATTGAGGAATGCAGAAGCCTAAGCCCTGAAGTTGAAGTTTTCACCGTTTCCGCCAGAACCGGTGAGGGTATGGAGGAATTCTGCAAGTTCGTGGAATCCAGTTTCAGCTGACTGCCAAAAGACCGGGCAGTACATCCAGCAGATCTGATACCGGAGAAGACAGAGGTTCGCCTAATTTAATACTCTCAGGCTGTATAGCCAGCAGAAATACAGGTGCACCTGTCTCCTCCTCCAGTCTTTCCATAACAAGCACGGGCGACAGAGAATGTGTAGTAAAACCTGTCCCGGCCTTTATATCGTTCCGGTCAAGCAATTCTACGGCTCCGGGTTCTTTGTCCAGGTGAACCGCGTCCACTATTACCACCGTATCTGGAGCCAGCTTTACAACCGAACTTACGTAATTCTCTGGAACTGTCCCGGCATCGACGGTATACAAACCTTTTTCAGCGAACTTTGAGATCAGCTCAGGACCGATACCGTCATCTCCCATCAGGATATTACCGATACCCATATAAACCACTTTACCCTTAAGGATTGAATTCAGTCTGTCCTTCAGTTCGTGCAACTGATTATTTGTCATATCCCCCGCTTCAAGATCTCTGATGTCGCAACGTTGTGATTTCTGAGTTCCTCAACTCTTTGTACTTCAAGATAATACAGCTAAATTATCTTCTGCACTACTTGAACAAAATTATCTTATTCCACTTAAAACTGAATGCAGGATGAATCGTAAGCCCCCTTTACGAAGACAGTTCATAAAAAAGTTAATTCCAATCAAAAGGTTAATTAATCATTTGTCATGGTTCTTCTTTATTTGTTAATCAACCATGACATTTACATCATCCTTTTTGCGGAGTAAACATGTTCAGAAAATATACCAGTGGACGTAAAATTAGACCCTCCACAAATTCCATAGATACATACCTCTTATGCTACCATAGATTTGGGTAATTTTCGTACTCCTTCATTGAAGAGAATACAAACTTGTTGAATTTGATAAGAGATGCAGGATTGTTAGTCCCACCGGTAATCTCAACTTCCCTGCCAGCAACCATAGGATCACTATCATTTTTAGAATACATCATCAGAAATCCATCAAGCTGAATTCCTTCCTCATCCAGAATTTTAACATAAACCAGGAAATCTCTTTGGGTTGGTCTCCATATACTTGCACCAAATTCAGTCATTGTTACTCTGGCTTTAAAGTTGATGCCTGTAGGATGTACCCAATCAATCCATATATCTTCAACTACAAGCAGACTATCGTCATTCTGCTCAAACGGAAAATCGGGAAATTGATTGATTGCCATATATTCATCAATTGTCTCATCAGCTTTCTGCTTCAATATCTCAATTTCTCTTTCAATTGTGAAATATTTGTCTCTATCAGTGCATTCGTCCAGTTCTTCCTTTAATGCATCCAGATCAGTTTGATATTTCATAGCAAAGCCAGGTATCATTCCGAAGTATTTATTGCTGGCTATTTCATTTCCTTTGCCACAGTACGCAGAGAAGAGAAGAATGCAGACTACTGCAACACTTACTTCAGCTTTTTCCTTGAATTTCATAGCTTCTCCTATCGGTTTGAAGCACCTAACACAAAAGGACAGTCACTGTATGGATTCACTTCCTGTCTCCGTTGTTTTTAAATCCCTGTTCATGTTTTTCTTGAAATCAATATGCTTGACATATTCATGGTTATCATGCATTCTGATTGAATAATAGAGTAATTCGACGTATTAATACATCCATCTCTGCTTAATTCCAGGTATCGTAGGTTCTATCAATCCATTCATTTTAAACTAACCTTAATATTTCTCCATCATGGAATTATCCTCTGCAACTAAATCTGTGGAGGTAAGGATGGAGAGACTTTACCTGTTTAAGACAATTTCACATCAGCTAATTCGATGCGTCAGGCAGAAATGAGAAACGTAAGCACATATAGCATACAGGAATCAGGCAACAGGTTAAGTACGGTCACCGTAAAAGGTTGTTTTTCGCCTGCATTCGGCGCAGAGAATTTTAACCCTGTCGCTGCGACCTTTGTCTTCCACAACACTCTGTATGTTATCATCCGCCAGACCTAGTTTGCGAAGTCTTGAAAGGTACAGTGTAGGGTTGGAAAAGGACAGTTCGCCAAGTTGTTCCGCAATCCATACCAGGTGATCTTTCGTAGCGATTACAACACCACAGATCTCACAGAGCTGGAGTTCCTTCTCGATGGTTTCAAAAGCCTTGCTGCGATCAAAATAGGACAGTTCCCATTGATCGGTCTGAACTATTCCCGTATCGCCAGTCTCCCTGATGCATGAATCAACACATACCCCGCAGAAGATGCAGTCATCGGTATGATGAATCATCACTCTTTTCGGAGCACCCGTGCCATCAAGTATATCCTGATGTGATATGGCTGTTGAAGGACAGTTCTCTTCGCAGGCAAGACATTCCAGGCATTTATCCTGATCGAAAACAGGCTGCCCTCTGAAATTTGGATGTGGTTTGTAAGGCTCCGCAGGAAACTTGGATGTGTAAGGTCCTTTTATAACCGCTTTAATCGCTTCTGTAAGTTCTCTGAGCTTTGGGTATTTCATACTTCCATCCGTAACGAATCTCCAGGGTGATCCGCTATTTTTTATTTATCTCCTTCTTTGTCTTCAGCATAACTGTCTACTACACTTTTATCCCATAGTTTTATTCCGGCTCTGTGTGCTCCGCGGGAAATCGCATGCGCTGCCACGGGTGAAGCGAGGACAATGAATAATATTGCCAGAAGAGCCTTTAAACCCGTCGGTGTGAAGCCTCCTGAAATAAGAAACGTTCCAAATAGTATACTGCATGTTCCCAGGGTGACACACTTTGTGGCAGCCTGAAGCCTGTTGTAAACATCTGGAAGCCGGACAAGACCAATGCATCCCAGAACATCAAACGTAAGCCCTATTCCAACAAATACCATCCCGATTATTTCAATCATCGAAGCTTCTTCCCTCCAGATACTTGGCAAGAGCCAATGTGCCGATGAAACTTTGAAGCCCCCAGGCGATTCCGATATCGATATACCATGAACGACCTGTAGCAATAGCTAGTGTAGCGCAGAGACCAACGATGAGTATACCGAAAATATCGATAGCAACTATCCTGTCTGCTGCAGTAGGGCCCTTCAGAACTCTGAACAATACCATAAGAGAAGATAGTATAAGTATATAGATTACCCTTCCCGCAAAGTCGATATCACCTGTGTTCGTGGCAAAGAAAGTACTTCTGAAAGGAAAAAGGATAATAAGAGTAATAATCGCGATGAGAACAACAGTGCCCGCAATCCACCTGAATAATCTCATTATTTTACCACGTTTTCTTCGAAAATCTTCTTGAGCATCGGCTCGAATCTGCTGCCTATCTCACGGAAAGTTGTTTCCGGATCCGAACCCACTACATATATCCAGTGAATGTAGAGAACGCCTTTATCCTTATCTACATCGACTGTAAGGGTTCCAGGAGTCAGTGTTATTGAGTTCGCAAGAAATGTAATTCCCGTGTCAGATTTCAAATCCGTCTTCAGCCTGACTATGCCCGGTTTAATATTCATTGAAGGATGTATGACACGGTATGCCACGTCAAAATTGGCTCGTACGAGTTCCCATATGAATACGGGAATGTACCAGAACAGGAAATAGAATACCCGAATAGGATTGAACAGCATGTGCGGTCTTGTTATGAACACCGAACCCATTACGGCGGCAACGATCAGAGATACAATAGCACCCGCTATTAAATGCTGTTTATCAGGTATCCAGCAGAGAATGGACCAAACCACGAAAGAAAACATGAACATCAGAATTCTACTTTTCATGATCTATACCCCTGTCATTCCGGAAAGTACGTTAACAGCCGGTAACAGGAAGTTGTCCTTCAATTCCGGGATAAGCAATAACCCGCCAAATACGCATATCAGCGCAAGTATTATCAATGATATCTGCATCAGGAAAGGGACTTCCCTGATATTCATGAACTTCTCACTGATCTTACCCAGAAACACGAACCTGGTAATCTTAAGGATATAAGCGATCGTAATAATACTGATAAGTACAGCCCATACTGCAAGTTTCATATGATTCGCCTGAACAGCGGCTACGATGATAATCAGTTTGCTCCAGAAGCCCGCGAATGGTGGTACACCGGCAAGGGACATTGCTCCGGCCAGTGTAGACCAGCTTGTTACCGGAAGTTTATGGGAGAGTCCACCTGTTTCCTTCATGTTCCTGGTACCTGTAGCGTATTCAACGGCTCCTGAATCCAGGAACAGAAGGGATTTGAAAACTGAATGGTTGAACAGGTGAAACAGGGCACCCATTATTCCCAGAGGCGTACCGATACCAAGACCCAGCATAATGTAACCAACCTGACTTATTGAACTGTATGCAAGCAGCCTTTTCATATCCCACTGCCGAAGCGCTACCAGCGCGCCGACACCCATGGATATCGCTCCGAGTGTCATAAGGATAACCGAAATCTGATATGAAAATCCCAGGATTGTAAAGAATATCCTCGCTATGGCATAAACTCCAAGGGTTTTTATAAGTACCCCGGAAAGTAATGCCGATATCGGAGCGGGAGCTGAAGGGTGAGCGTCCGGAAGCCACGCATGAAAAGGAACAAGAGCGGCTTTAAGTCCAAAACCTGCAAGAAGCAGACCGAAGATCATGTAGATTATGGCTGGCCTGTCGGTACCTGCGACGATTCGGGTCATGTCGGCCATATTGAGCGTACCGGTAAAGCTGTAAAGAAATACAATACCCAGCAATATCAGAAGCGACGCTATGCCACCCATGACCGCGTACTTGAAAGATGCTTCGAGTTCCCTCTTCTCCGTACCGAATGCTACCAGTGCGTAGCTCGCAAGGGACGCTATCTCCACAAATACAAAGAGGTTAAACATATCTCCCGTGATAAGAACACCGTTCATACCGGCAAGCATGAGAAGAAACAGTGAATAGAATTGCCATTTCTCTGTGTATCTGGTCATGTAGTTAACCGAATATGCGGCCACAAGAAATGCTATGAAGTTCACAATTATCAACATGAATACGGTAAGTCCATCCAGCACCAGTTGAATACCTACTATCTTACCCAGTACCTCATGAAATCCACCCCAGTTGCCGATATTACAGATTATCCTCTGGCCGGTTTCCATCCTTAGAATAAACAGAACGGAGAGAATAAAAGCGCCTGCTGAAGCAAGTATCCCCAATACATCGGGGATCCCCTTTATCCTCTTGAACAGAGCAATCAGGAAAGCTCCCGCAAGTGGGATCGCTACAAAAAGCGGTATTATGCCTGCAGTAATCATCCTCTTAACTCCCGCATCCTTGTTATGTCAAATGTTCCGTATTTACCGTACAGCCTGATAGCAAGTGCAATAAGGAAAGCAGTGGTGGCAAGCCCGATTACAATCGATGTAAGGACAAGGGCGTGAGGAAGTGGATCCACCATTGCCTGGGGAGAAATAGTCTGTGTATCGGAGAAGATTGCAGCCCTTCCACCCGTCTTGTAGGCAACAAGAACAAGAAACAGGTTCACGGCGTACTCTGAAATCGCGACACCAAGTATTATCTTGATGATGTTCTTTTTCGAAAGTATCGCGTAAATACCGATGGAGAAGAGTATAAGGCATAGTACATATGGCATATACGCATTCATTACTTCTTCTCCGATTCAAATTTCTGCAGAATTATCAACGTAAGGAAAATACCGAAAATACCGGCACCGACTTTCAGACTGATCGCGATATTCTCGAGTGGTATTATTCCAGCGCTTACAAGCTGTCCGGGTTCGCCATCCGGATGAAGAAAGTTGTCGAAAAATCCTCCGTACTGCAGACCGAGAAAAGCAAGCGCAAGAAACATGACCGCTCCCAGTGCCTCAACAACACCGGTACTTCCCTTCGAGAATACCTTAGCTGAAATTTTCCCGCCGAACGCGAGGTTCAGATTTATGAATGACAGGGCTATTATTACCCCTCCTGCAAAACCGCCTCCGGGCGTAAGATGTCCGTGTAGAATGATGTAGATACCGTAAAGAAATATCAGGCCAACGGTAAGCCTTGTTACCGTCTTAACAATGACAGACATTCCTCGCTCTTGTTCTTTAGCCATTTTTCTCTCGCAAATCTTCTTTTTTCTTTCCAACACTTCGCATTACAGTCAATACGCCTATTACCGCGGTGAAAAGCACCGTTGCCTCCCCGAGTGTATCGTACGCCCTGTAGTCAAGTATTATCGAAGATACAACATTTGTAGCACCGGTTCCGGAAATGGCGTTAACGGGGTAAAATCGTGAAACTGTCATCAGTGGTTCTCCAAAGGGAGGAATTCCGTTCGTGAATGTCAGCAGTGCTCCGAGAACAGCGAAGCCAAGGAACAGTATTCCCATGACTGCTCCGAATGGCCTGCTTCCGGCAAATTTCATGGCTATATCCCTGTGCAGTGTTGCGCGTATCAGAAGAATCACAGCGGCAATCTCAACTACAATCTGTGTAAGCGCAACATCCGGTGCCTTCAGCAGAAGGAAAATGATGGAAAGTCCAAGCCCTACGACACCAACAGCTATAACGGCTGATAGAAGGTTCTTCACCTCCACCGCTATTATCGCTCCTGCGATCATCAGCCCAAGAAGCACGTATAACTCAATCATATTCCATACCCCATCAGATCAACACGATGCATAGTACTACAAGACCAATGATGAACCAGAGGAAGTACCTTGACAGAATACCGTTGTGCATGAAAGAGAATATTATTGCGAAACCGGCAACTATCTTATTAACAACCTCGTAAAGGTCGAACAACTTCCTTTCGGCAAACCTGTAAATAATCCTGAGAATACCGATATCCTTAATGGTATTATAGATATCCACTCCGGAAACCCGCATGTCGGGATTCTTATCGAGTGTTTCCCCGCCAACGAACGGAGCTACTGTCCTGGCTTTCTTTATCGTACCGAAAAGGTACATCAGATAACCGATAATCAACCCGGCTATTATCATCAGTGTTGCCAGCCCGGATTGCCAGATACCCGGAACGTTCAACTGGCCGCTTACTTCGGGACGGAATAACAGGCCAAACGGAATCTTCCAGGCAAAGACTCCAAGAAGGACACAGAGAAGAGAAAGTATTACGAGGGGAGCAGCTGTCAGAATACTTGTACCCTTCTGTTTCCCGTCTTCAAGTGCTTTCTTCACGCGTTCTGAAGGTTGTCCCAGGAAAACGGAATGAACGAGTTTCATAAAACTTGCCAGAGTCAGAACACTGCCCAGCATGGCTGCAACCAGCCAGAGCACCCACATAGAATCACCTGATTTTATAACACCTTGATATACAAGCCATTTAGATGCAAACCCGTTCATGGGAGGTACTCCTGAAATCGCCAGCGAAGCAATCAGGAATGTAACAAATACAAGGGGCATAGCCTTAAACAGTCCACCCATTTCCGCGAGATTTCCAGTGCCTGCTTTCTTTTCAGCAGCTCCACCGGACAGGAAAAGAGCTGACTTGTAAATGGAATTGTTGAACATGTGGAATAACCCACCGGCAATTCCTATTGGATTCCCTGTTCCAATTCCAAGAACCATGTATCCAACCTGACTTACGGCGTGGTATCCCAGAAGCCGTTTCAGGTCATGCTGAACCAGCGCCATCATAACCGCGGCAAGTATGGTGATACTTCCAAGAGCCATGAGTATGGTGTTCATTGCCGGTGTCATTTTAAAAACGTCAAGTGTAACTCTTGCGAGCAGGTAGATCCCAAGAAGCTTATCCAGCGAAGCCGGCAGAAAGGCGGTAACCGGGGTAGGAGCGTTTTCAGCAGCATCGGGAACCCATGTATGAAAAGGCATGGCTCCCGCTTTGGCAAATGCCGCTGAGGAAAAGCACAGGTAAGCTATCACTGACGCCGTTCCTGACAGTGGTATTCCCATTCCTGTAATAGGCATACGCAGAAGACCCTGAAACCCCGAAGAACCCGCAGTTATTTTCCATAATAGAACAATTCCGAAGAGCATCAGAACATCGGTAGCTCCAAC
>CAZOQQ010000053.1:0-1509 GCA_964582075.1 uncultured bacterium
CAGATAGTTCATACTGACCTGATTGGTCATCTCGAACCCGAATTGTTCATTTTTAGTGAATTCACAGGATACGATCGGGCAAAATCGGCAGAATTCCGCAACTCCCACAGCACCCTTCCCGTACAGGCTTCCATTCAGAAACTGGGAAGGGGAATTGATGCCGCGTACACGCCCCACATACCATGGTATACCGATATGATAAAAGATACGTTCAAAAGGCTTCAATGGGATCCTGCGAAATTCAGAACGTACAGGGTTGTAATCGACTACCCCGTGATTCCATCGACAATCCACATGAGATCTCTTCTCCCTGAAAAAACTGATTCCAATCCATGAACAGATCGGAAGCACCGAATTGCAGATAGCCGGAGAACGAACAGTACTCTCTAAATTACACTAGCGGTTAAAGATTTGAAAAAGACACTCACTCAGCTCGTTCATGTTGTAAGGCTTCTTAATAATACCGCTGAATCCATAATCCCGGTAACTGGCCATTACGGGACTGTTGGAGTATCCACTGGAAACAATTGCCTTGATATCAGGGTCTATGTCAGATAGCCTGTTCAACGTCTCCAATCCACCCATTCCACCTCGAATTGTCAAATCTATTATGACAGCATCGAACGACTCTCCGGATTCCATGGCTGTCAGGTAATACTCGAGCGCTTCATTTCCATCACATGCTGCAACAGTACTGAAACCAAGCGTGGCGAGCATCTGTTCCGCAACCAGCCTTACCCCTTCATCATCGTCCATCACGAGGATTTTTCCCTTTCCCGTTTTCGGTTCCGCCTTTACTTTTTTTCCTTCCGAGGGTTCCTCTTCTGAAGCAGGAATGTATATGGTAAATACCGTTCCCTTGCCTATTTCGGACTTAACTGTTATCAGTCCATTATGCTTGCTGATTATTGAATATGTGGTTGCCAGGCCCAGACCGCTTCCTTCGTCTTTAGTTGTGAAATACGGGTCGAATATATTCTGGATATTCTTTTCGGAAATTCCGATTCCCTGGTCTTGAATGATTAACCTTACATACCTTTTTTCAACCAAGGGTAATGTTTCCCTGACTTCTTCGTCCACATTTTCTGCCTTTATGGTAAATGTACCACCGTCTGGCATCGCCTGATTAGCATTTATGGTTAAATTCTCAATTACCTGTCTGAATTGTACTACATCGATGTCAACAGGCCAAAGATCAGCGGGAAGAGAAAGATTACAAATGATATTTGAACCGCTCAAAACAAAATTGACTGAATCGGATATGATATCAGCAAGTGTTGTCGGTTCAGTCAAAGGAATTCCTCCCTTGGAGAAAGTCAGCAGTTTCTGTGTCAGTTCCTTTGCTCTGTTCGACGCACTGTGAGCGTTGTTCAGAAATCTGTATTCATCACTTTCGGGATTGGAATAAGCTATGGCCAGTTCGATATTTCCTAGAATACCTGTAAGAATGTTATTAAAATCATGAGCAATTCCACCTGCAAGAACACCAAGCGATTCAATTTTCTGAAC
>CAZOQQ010000053.1:1609-8856 GCA_964582075.1 uncultured bacterium
TCATCACAGGTTGATCGATGACTGTTTCCGGATCATCTGCACCCAGTAATTTCAACCCTGCATTGTTGATAAACGCGATGTTCTTGTCATAACACACCAGAATCGATTCAGGAGAGGACTGCACAAGTTTTCGATATCGTCCCTCCGATTCCATAAATGCCTTTTCTGCTTCTTTGCGCTTGATAATATCAATAAAGAAACTTACCGAAGTCTCAATAACATCTCTGTCTTTCTCTTCAAATGGAAGGCGGAATACTTTGTCTTCAGTTTTATTACCTAACAGTACCCCTATATTTTCGTGGTTATTGAAGGTCCAGAGTATATAAGGTGCCGATATCGCTTCCTGCAGAGAATGAATCGTTGGATCAGATTCGGTTTTTGAATTGGCATAAACAAAATCAGGGATGGTGGAATTGTTCAGCCTGATCGAATCTACCGATAAAACATTCGGCTCAAAGCCAAGATACTGAATAGGAACGAAGACTCCGGACTCCCTGTTGTATCTAAGAATCATGGCCCGGTCAACCGACATCGCGCCGATAACTACCTGTAGAAAACGTTTCTGAATCTCCTGAAGCCCAACATCATGATTGATCAATTCGTATGTCTTTTTAATAATAATCGTAGTTGTTCTGGAACGCATGGCATCATTATAAACGCGGGTCAGTTCTTCCTGTAGCTGCAGCACCCGACCACCAAGCTCATTTGCCTGGCGACGGTAAAATTGTTTTTCAGCCTTTTTTTCATCCATTGTACTTATTCATTGCCGGACATCATCAGTGTTCCTCGATTCCCGAACCTCTGATATCACGTGCTTCCCGTACGATCCCTATTGAGAACCGGTTCTGCCTGTCCTCTCGTGATACAGCTTGTATCTCTTCCATGCCCGCCGAATCCAACATGATTCCGTTCTTTCGAGTCATTACCGGAACCAGGTTCTTTCCTGAAAACCGGTTTTGAAAAGCACTATTCTGCCGCTTCAAAATTCAAATCCATCAAAAAGTACAATATCTCACTAACAGAACACTTATCGACAACCGTACTCCGTCGGAAAATTCATCCATCCATTGTAAACATCACTGATGACGGAGCTGAAATACAGCAGGCCCGTATCAGATTTGAAATCAAGTTCGTAAAATCATTACGGATCAGGATGAAATTTTTTATACTTCCTTTCAAGATTCCATAGACGGTAACGGTTATAACCTGTCAGCTTGTAGATAATATATCTTCTCATGATGTTAGTCCATACAGGCTCCTTCAATCTGATAAGGGAATAAACTCTTTTCAGCGTCCTTGCCAGAACAGATTCATCCGTATTATCCTGAAGGTTGATATAATTACTATGGGTAATTACTTCCTTATTAATCAGGTAGATCATCTTATCGGTACTTATGCCGCTCGGCTGGAACCAGAATGGCATCAATATGTCAGTATTTTCCGGGATCAAACCTTTCTCCAGACTGTAGCTGTACAGTGGTGAACCCGGAAAAATCCTTATTCCACTTGTTATAAAAACAAGATCCTTTCCGGAGATGTTCTCATCAATGAAATCGAAAGTTTCCTTTATCGTCGTTTCATCTTCTCCCGGACCGCCGAAAAGAAAATACCATACTACAGGCAAATCAACTTTTCTGAAAGATTCCGCTGTCCGCCTGACATCCTCAAGTGTAAAACTCTTTCCCAGTGATTTCAGCATTTTTGCTGAACCGGATTCCGGTGTACAGGATATCTCCATGAAATTGGCATCCTTCAAAAGAGCGGCAAACTCTTCCGTAACATTCGAAGGATTGATTCCCATTGTGTTGAATGATGTAGGTATATTTCGCTTCGCTATCTCTCTGCAAATCGCGAACGCGTGCCCCAGTGGAATATTAAAAGTGGAATCGGTAAATTCAATAACCTGGGGATTGCACTTGTTAACAATATCTTCAATTTCATCAACAACTTTCAGGGGATCTCTAAGTCTGTATTGATGCCCTTCTATATTATTGTAAACACAGTAAGTACACTTTAATCCGCAACCTCTTTTGGTTTGGACAGGATATGGCGTATAGTTGAGGCGGTACTTTTTCCAGTCGACCCACCTGTAAATCCGTGGCAGGGACAGTTCGTCAAGCTCTTTAACCCTTTTTACGGGATTCTCAATTATTCTGCCACTCTCCCTGTACAGCAATCCGTCTACTAATGATATATCCGTGTTATGTTCAATAAACTGAGCAAATTGGACTATAGCTGCCTCACCCTCACCGGATATTGCATAATCTATTCCAAGGTAATCCATTATCCTTCGCGGCATCACACTTACTGCCGACCCTCCGATTACTATCGGAACACCTGTCATTTTTTTCAGGGGATCGATTACGTTTTCGCGTATATCGTCCAGGTAAAATACAGGCAGCTGTTGATCCACGTTGTCAATATTCCTGATGGAAACACCTATCAGATCCGGATTAAAATGATCGATACCCGCACTTATCCGGTTAACCGGATCGTCAGAATAGAGTATGTCCATAAGCTGAACCTCGTATCCTGATTTCTCAAGGCTCGAAGCTATATAGCTTGCTCCTATCGGCATCACCGGCCATGGATGCCTTTCCCTGTTGGATGAAATCATCAGAATTTTCACCGGTTCATCCGCTCTGTTTCCGGGTAGTAACTTCGAAGGATTTCTCTCATTTCAGCAGTGAGATTTTCAAAGAGTCTGTTTCCACTTTTCTTGAGATTTTCAATGTAGTCGGTACAGTACAGCTTCTCATGAGTATGGAGTTCCGTCAATATCTTCTTCCTTGAATTATTCCTTCCATTTACGGAAAAGTACTTGAACAATACAGGGTTGGTTTTCTGGAATTCTTTCTCGGCGGTTCCAAGAGAAAGATGTAACGGTACAGCAGGAGCTCCGTTAACCTGATCGTAGTATTTTACCTCTCCTATTTGCTCGTAATTGAACTCTTTCCGGTAGTACATACTATGTCGGGGATTGGTCATCATACAGAAATCCGTGCAACCCAGAATATCACGACCCAGGATAAAGGCATACCTGAAAAGAGACATCAGTATTTGCCTGCTCTCGGTATGCGGTATGGATGCTCCGACAGCAAGTCCGGACAGTTCACAAACAAGAGAATTCGCAGTACGAATTTTGGATACTTCCTCTTTAAAAAGCTTTTCAACAGGCAGCCCGAAGCTGTTATCTCTTATCAGTGTAATTGTCCCCGCAATCTTTCCGGCTCGCTTAACTACAAGTAAATAACTTACGGGAAGAAGGTTATGAAATTTTATCCGCATTCTGGACGGGTCATTTTCCTGAAATCCGTACGATAAATAAGAATCGTATATAAGCCGAAACGCGCCTTTACTATCACTGATGCTCCCGGAAAGCATGGAATTGAAAAATGGTTCATCATCGGTACCGGCGATATCCGTTATTTCACGCATGGGTTCGGGACTGTTCTCTTTCCTGTAACTACCGGATTGCGAATTAACCTTTTTCTTACCGGGTAAAACTTTATCATGTAACACGGCTGAAAACGTTCGCATTCTTGTAATGAAGGAAAAGAGGTTCGCCTCCGGCGATCCCTTCAGTCTATGTGGTGATTGATTACAAACCGAACAAAGGGGTCCCGCTGAAAACTGTTCCTTCATTTCCATCAGAGTTTCCAGTGAGTCGAACATGATATTGCCCTGTGGATACTTCACCGTTTGATCGTTACAGCATATTGAACTTCCATCAGAAGTAATAAAAAAGTTCGCATTCCAGAGACATGGGAATCTGAAACTCCTGATAAGATCCGCGATCTCAATAGAATTGTGAAAGAATCGTTTAAGTACAAGCTTCATACTGATTTTCACATTGTTGACAACACGACCGTTGTAATGTTTGAACAGATCCCTGTACATATCAATCTTTTTGACAGAACTGTGCACGAGGCCGGAGCGATTGCTGGATGCCGGAAAGAGTATAAGTTCGATCCTGTCAAGCCCGTTACTGCATGCAGCGTTTGTCAGATA
Source organism: uncultured bacterium (assembly GCA_964582075.1). Classification (GTDB taxonomy): domain Bacteria; phylum Fermentibacterota; class Fermentibacteria; order Fermentibacterales; family JCC-6; genus Aegiribacteria. The sequence continues at coordinate 5,621 of CAZOQQ010000053.1, forward strand.
GTCAATTGTATCTGCGAAATCATTCCTTATTATCTCCGTTTCGGGGGGAGAAATGTGAAAGTACAACTTCGAAAGATACCTCTCTGCTCTGAGAAATATCGCTTTTTCTATATTGGGCAGTACAACGGACAACAGGGATGAACCCTTTTCCGCGTCACCGACCATGATTCTGCCGTAGGATTCCGGTTCAACAGTCGGGAATGAAATTATCATGGTTATCGAGTTCTCACCGAATGAATCCGTTATCCCGGGTAAATGCAGTCGTGAACCGTTGGTAACAACGGAAACTTCCGGCCGTGTCACATTCGGAATATTCCACTCCCTGAGCATAGTACCGAACATCTCCACTCTGCTGGTAAACTCAGGATGAAGTGTGGGCTCACCATCACCGGAATTTGTGACATATCGTATGTTCACTCCGGATCGCGCAGATTCAAGGATACGCCGAATAAGAGTTTTTGTAACTTCAAAGGGCTGGAATTCTTTAGGTCCATTGTAGTTCGTTTTGTTGATACTGCATAATCTGCATGAATAGTTGCATATACCATGAACAAGACTGTTGTTAATTGATATAGGTCGTTTGGTTCTCATATTCCTGCCATCTGTAAATATCGTTATTCATCGCTTAAGTATACTAATATTACAAACCAGATTACAATACATAGTTTTCCAAAAGGAATTCCGCATGATTCCATGCAAGAACCATAAACGGGAGCATTGAATAACGACACATAAACAGATTCCGTAACGGCAGAAATCATCTAATGACGGTCATGACATCGAAACAATCTCAACTTGAAGATTAGAACCGCAACGCTGACGGGCGCGAATATCTACTGCATCAGCTGTTTTCGAATAGAACTCTGAAGGTCCCTTCGCCTGAAGAGTACTTTTCAACTTTCAGAAAGCACTCTCCAGCCTGAGCTTCGTTAGTAGTGAAGTTCAGAAGAGAATTCGTATCATTGCCTCCGTCATCGTCGAAAAGAATTTCCCCGTTCGGCATTACCAGTGTTATTACGGGATCAAGTTCATCGCTCTCAACGGATATTCTGTAGTCCGTTCCCGCCTGAAGGTTCAGCTTATATACAACTATATCGTTTTCGTACGGGACAAAGATTTCTGTTGATCTGCCATTCCTGAGTAAACTGATACCGGTATCATCCTGAAACCAGGAAAATGAAACTTCTCCTTCAGTCGCACTGCTGTATGGAGATACGATAGCGATGTAATCACCTGAAATCAGTGGTTCTGTTACACGAGCATCTGACCCCAGGTCAGTGTAATCATCGTTTGCAGCCACAAATTGAATACCGTCGGCAGCGCTGCGGAGTACAGTAAGACAAACGTCCATTCCTCCGGAGGCATTGATCTCGTATACCGACGTGTTGTCAACGGTAAATGAGAAGCCGGCTACTGGAGCGAAAGGGTTAAGAAAATCAGGGGCGGTCCCGGTTTCTGTAATATCGGGCCACCAGGCAATCGCAAGATTTCTGCCAGCCACGATCTCGCCTGTGTAATCAATCCCCTTCTGCCGGGCGGGAACTTCAATTTTTTCCAGGGCTTCCTCGTCAATGGTTTCCATCTTCAGGGTAAATCTGCCATAATCTCCCTCAGCATAAGGCATAACAAGAGCCATATAGTCTCCGGCATCAAGCTTCCGGATTACCCGGGAATATGAGCCGTCGTAATCATCGTTAAAATCAACGAATCTGTACGTTCCGTCTTCAATACCCAGAAGAATAAAGAAGGGGTCAAACTCATCGGACTCCAGCGATATTGAAACAAGTTCTTCGCTGTCTACGGTGAAGGGAAACAGTTTCGCCTGGAAATAGTTATCCATGTAAACATCGTTCTCAAGAGCCGTTTTGAGAATATTCTCCAGATAACTGTTGTAACCGCCTTTACCGATACTTCCCGTCAAATATCCATCTGCAAAGCAAGTCGCATCGATGAAAGCTTCAAGATCTTCCGAGGTTCCCGATTCAACCAGAATATCGTACAGCCCCCTGGAATCATCCGGGGAAAACACCAGGAGCTTCGCCCCGGATGGAGGGTTATCAAGCACCACTCTGGAGTTAGTTGATTCCTTCCAGTTATCGTTGAAAGCGAGCAAATTACCATCTTCATCGATGACTGCTGCAATAGCGTTGAAATCGTAGCTGTTCACATCAATAATCATTATACCGCTCCCGGATATTCCGTACACGGCTGTATAGGTTTCAGGATTTACAGGACAGCCCTGCGCGATAAGATCGCTGCCTGAAGCGGGCCAGGCATCCTCCAGAGTACAGGTTTTCTCGGGTAATGCGCTTCTGATTATATCACCGGGGGAGACTACACTGTTGGAACAGGCTGCTGCCAGTAAAGACAGAGCAATGAAAAAGGTAAACATGGCTTTCATAACAATCCCCTATTCAGTAAAATTTTCCATGAACTAAGATAATACAAACCATGTATGGGTACTATTCCAGGGAGTCACGAAAGAAGCTCCGGGCTTTTACCGGATTTTCTGTTGAAACTATGTTTGGTCGATGAAAAACAACGGAATTAATTCTCAGTTGCGGGACACTTTCCGGATTTCAACCCGTGAAGGAATCTTCTCACAGATATTTACGAGTCTCGCGGGTGCCGGTTCAGTTTTCATTACGAAGCTGGCGGTTATGCTCGGAGCATCCCCCGTTCAATTCGGGATTCTCTCCGCCATAGGTCAGTTTTCGCAGGCGCTTCAACCCCTGGGCGCAGCAATTACAAAGAAACGCACGGTAAGAAAACCCGTAGTCCTTTCATTTACCTTCACGGGAAGAGCCCTGGCACCACTTCTTGGGGTAATACCACTGCTGTTCGTTCGCGGGTTGGCTCTGCCGATGATTCTGGGCGTGTATCTGGTTTATTCCGCTCTTCTTGCCGTCGGTTCGAACATGTGGATGGGCTGGATAGCGGATATGGTTCCGCGGAAAATGCGTGGCCGCTTCTTCGCGCAGCGAAACCAGGCTCTGATGATAGCAGGAGTACTCGCCTCACTGATCATTGGTACAGCGGTGGATCTGTTCTCAGATGAAAGAGGATGGTTCGCTGACAAAATCGGAAATGTTCTCCTGCTTCAGATCCGTATTGAACTTCTTTTCGGTTCCAGGGACATCCAGTAGAATAGTAACGTATTGTTTATCCATACTTTTTTTTGAGGAGGGAAAATTGATCAAGTATTCAGCGATTCTTGCCATTACAGGACTTCTGTT
>CAZOQQ010000053.1:8956-11109 GCA_964582075.1 uncultured bacterium
AGGAGGGAAAATTGATCAAGTATTCAGCGATTCTTGCCATTACAGGACTTCTGTTCATGGCATGCGGCGGTGGAGAAGAACAGGCTTCACGGCCCGCCGGAGAAACCGCAGCGGTTGAAAACGCTGAGGGCAGTCAGGTGGAAACAACTGAAACCGAAGAAGAAGTACCGCCTGAAACCACCGCAACATCACTTTACCCGGAGGGTACACTCGATCCGTCAAAGGTTACGGCTGACATACCTGTAAGTGCGGCTGCTCTTTACACATCCTACTATGCCTGGGATGGGAAAATTGTGACACTGGAAGGCTATCCTTATATCCCTTACATGGCTGACAGCATGCTCGTTACTGATAAAATCGAACTGATCAGTGAACCACGAGGCAGTCACGATGTACTCGTTACGGCCGAATTCGCCGACAGCTCTGGAGTAACCATATTGGCTGACCAGCCGATTACAGTATCCGGTACCGTGGAGTACTACTGGACAGGTGATATCAGACTTGTTGACTGCACTATTATTGATGATACTCCTGCCGCCCTGGAGGGTTCGGTTACAAGTCCATACGCTTACGATGGTGAAATTCCCATCAGGGTCAGTGAGTTCTTCGATACCTTCAACGTCTGGATTGGAAAAGATGTTACAGTTGAAGGTTACTACCATTCAACGACCACTTCGACTACCGATTATGGTGTTACCGTAAGGGTAGACCTTGCCGATCCGGACGATACCTATTCGAAGTGCGTAGCATGTGAAATGCTGACGGAAATTCCTGACGCGACCGATTCCATCATGGTCGCCAATCGCGCCGGTACGCAGATACGCGGAACAATAGCCGGAGAATCCTTCGATATGGTGGGTCTTGAAAACTGCGAGCTTGTAAACAGGTAACTCCTTCACCTGTTTATCAACGCGATATTGCCCCGGCCGTATGGTCGGGGCAATTAAACCTCCACCGGGGAAACTATCGTAAGATTTGTTACCAAAACCAGTTCAGCTGCTTATTTATGCTCTGGTTTATCTGTCTCGAAAGGAGGAGGGGTTCCTGTCGATCCAGCAATCCACAACATCTTCTCCGGTGAAGGTTGTTTCCTGAGTGGTATATCACTCCGGTCATAAAGAAGTTCCCGGGATCAGATACTTTTCCGCACTTCTTGCCGACCGGGGCGTTTTGAATATGTTTACTTTAACATTGGAGGTGAAAGTTGAAGAAAAGCCACAGATCAAGCTCAGCGCGGAAATCTCACACCAGAGCGAAAGGTACTTCGGGAAAATCCTCTTCACGAAAAAGTAAACCGCTTTCCGTTGGCTCCTTCTTTTCAAAGAAGCCACGTAAAAGTTCTTCCATGAGTAAATCCGTGAAACTACGTAAAGCCCGTAAGTCAGGAATCGGATTTCTCAAACCACCACACGATCCCGGCCCCAAGATCCGTGAAGAACTGCTTGAGGAAACAGTTGATAACAGTTCGCCTGACGAAATAGGGGAAGATGTACAGCAGTACCTTCAGAACACGGGTGGTGGCTGTCTGAGTTCAATTGCAGGAATTGTTAAACTCGTGATATTCGGCGGTCTGGCAGTAATTATTATTCTGATAGTTAAGTGTGGAGGCTGCTGACCCGGCAAACGGTTATTATGCCGGTTATAGTCTCTTCAATCCAAACTGATTGATTTGTAAGTTCTGCCGTTCAGTTCTTTACCGGAACCATCGAACAGTTCTTTCAGATTATCATCCATGGTAAAATAGAAAACCTGCCATCCACTATTGACAAGTTCCATAACGTGACCTACAAGGTTCCTTCTGCGTTCCCAGTCGGAATGCTGAAACGCGTCATCGAGAATAAGAAATGCCGTCCCACCCAATGAGAGTTCGGCAAATGCTGTTCGAAGAGATACGTAGATCTGTTCGGCAGCACCCGTACTCAGTTGCTCAAGAGGAAATTCCTCCCCCTCAGGAGTCGTTAGAATCAGGTATCCGTCGCCATCCATCTTCAATCCGCTGTAATGCCCGGTTATCCTGTACAACGGAGAAATTACCGTCGGTGATTCCAGGGCTTCTTCCAGCCTTGCGTTATCCTTTGCACGGTATTCCGAAACAGCCCGGTATACCTGGTTTTCTGCCAGAATTCTGGCGGTAAGCTCCTTACAGGTGTCTG
>CAZOQQ010000054.1:0-11057 GCA_964582075.1 uncultured bacterium
TGAAGAAAGAACCCAGCCGCAAACGTATGGGGGTGAAAAGGGATTCAAAGAATACATCCATCGATACTTTTGAGTCTCCCCACTCCCTCTCCACGAAGACTATGGGTACTTCAGCAATATCGATACCGCTTTTCCAGACATCGTAAAGAGTCTCTACAAGAAATGCGTACCCGGAAGATTTGATACCTGAGGACAGAAGAACGGAAAGCACTTCAGAACGAAAACCTCTGAAACCGCTTGTACAATCACTGAAAGGCATCCGGGTTAAAAACCTGATGTACCTGTTAGCGGAATAGCTCAGATTCAATCTGAGTATGGACCAGTTAAGTACGCTGACACCTTTTAGATACCTTGAACCAACTACGAAAGTATGTTCATCAAGAGCGTTGTCAATCATTTTCAGGTGTTGCGGCTGATGGGAAAGATCAGCATCCATCATGAATACCCTGTCCCAGCTACCCGATTCAAGAACCTTCTGAAAAGCTTCTTTGTAGGCCTGTCCGAGACCTTCCTTGACCTTCCGATTAAGCAGCAATACTCCGGGGTCATCCGCTGCCAGAATCCTTATCTTTTCTGCCGTACCGTCCGGTGAGTTATCGTCAATGAACATCAGATCATAACTGCACTCCTTACGAATACTGTCGTAAAGAGGCTGAATATTCTGTGCTTCGTTGTAAGTGGGAATGAGAACGATCCGATTGTGTTTCAGGATGAAACTCTTTCCAGATAGCTGTTATTACGGGTATCGATTCGCACAACGTCCTTTTCCTGAATGAAAAGAGGAACCTGTACTTTAAGCCCGGTCTCCAGTACCGCAGGTTTAGACCCGCCGCTGGCGGTATCTCCTCTGAGCCCGGGATCGGTTTCCACCACTTCAAGCTCCACCGTATCGGGAGGCTCAACCATTATTGGTTTATCGTCGACAAATGCTATCTTAACTTTACTGTTTTCAACAAGGTAGTTGGATGCGTCACCAACCTGATCAAGATCCAGATGTATCTGGTCGTAAGTGTCGGGATTCATCACAACATATTCCATGTCAGTCATATAAAGCAATTCCCATATTCTGTGTTCTACTCTGACCTCGGTAATCTTCTCGCCCGCTCGCCATGTACGGTCAAGAACCTTACCGGAAATCAACTCCTTTATTCTCGATCTTACAAATGCCGCCCCTTTTCCGGGGTTAACATGCTGAAATTCAATTATCTGGCAAAGCACTCCATCAATATCAATCACCATACCACGTCTGAAATCGTTACTTGTGGGCACCTGTAATACCTCCCTGGTGAATTAACTCCCGCAGGATATCCAAAGCGTGAAGATAGCCTTTAACCCCCGCACCTGCTATTAACGCGTCTGCGGCCTTTGCGGTCAACATGTTTTTCCTGAAGGATTCCCGGGAAAACACCCTGCTTATATGCACTTCTACAACAGGGCCGTCAAACGCTTCCATGGCATCCATTATAGCTATCGAATAATGGGAGTACGCAGCGGGGTTAATTACTATGCCGGCTGACCTGCCTGACGCACTGTTAATGGCTTTGACAAGTTCACCCTCGACATCGGACTGAATAAAATTAACCTTGAAACCGTCATCGGCGGCTTTATCCTCTATCATTTTCAGAAGCTCATCCTGGGTAGCGGTTCCGTAATGCCCGGTTTCACGACTGCCGAGCCGGTCAAGGTTCGGACCGTTGATAACCGTTATGAATGGACTGTTCATTCGAGGTCTTCGTCGTACGGTTTCAAATGAAGATTCTGCTTCTCTTCTTCGGAGAAAAATCCAATCAGGCTGCCCGATGTCGTTCCTTCCGGCTGAGGCTCTTCTTCAATACGACCGGAGTCCTGATCATCGGATTCCACAGATGATCCGGTACTGATTCCCTGAGCCTCAAGGACTTTGTTCATTCTATCCGTTTTTGGAAAAATCTCATCATCCGGCTCGGTTTCATCCTTATCAATACCATCGAGAGTCTGATCAGATGAACCGATCTTCGACCTGGCTTCTTCAAGCTTATCCCTTGCTTCCTCATCGCCGGGATGCTCGAAAAGGTATTCTTCATAATAGTTGACAGCCCTCGCCCAGTTTTCCCTTTTGAAGTGTATTTCCGCAAGATTCCTGAGTGCCACGAGATTCTGCGGTTGGAGGGAATGTACGTTCTCGAATGTTTCAATAGCTTTCTTGAACATACCGGAATCCCGATAACACTTACCAAGAACAACTTTGATGGATACACTGTTCTTCCAGGTAACGAGACCGGCATTCGCGATTTTCCGTGATTCATTCAGCCTTCCTGTCTGACGAAGAAGATCTGAGAACCTTGCGCACAGTATCTGGGTTGGATTACTGACCCATTCACTCTCTATATTTTCCAATTCCTGATCGGATATATTATCGACCATTTTCTCCTCCCGGCATGAATGTGTCCATAATGATCCATCCCTCCCGAATATACGGTTCCTTCTCCAGGTGTTCATGGAAAACTTCCATATCAAGGAGATACCTTCTGCCATTATACCTGAAAACATAGCTTGTGAATGCGCCGGCATTAAGGAGATCAGGATTTCTCCATTCGCCGAGTAACCTCCAGCCCTCAAGACCTCTCAGTTCCACGGGTTGAATCTCAACCGACGATCTGTCAACCGAGTCCGCGGACGCATTGTAGAAATAATGTCTGGCAACCGCTTCTCTCCATAGAATGGCTTCATCGGGAGATATCACAACAGAATCGTCTATCCATCTGATACTCAGCATCAGAACACAATTATCGGAAACGTGGCGCTGATACTGGATAAATCCGGCTTCAGCATCCCATTCGGCGAGATGATATGATTTAGGAATATCCATACTGAAACCAAGAGTCAGCAGGCTGTCTATTCTTTCACCGCTGCTCATCTGCGTTGACACGAAACTGCTGTAAATGTAGGCAGACAAATGATGGTTGTAAATCTGTTCAAGCAAACTCGAAAGAGAATCAGGTTTGTTGAATCCGGGCAGCACTACACCAAGAACAACCTGTTCGTCCGCCCAAAGATTATCTCCACGGTAGATACCATCCGATTCCCGAAGTTCATCCGGAAGCTGAAGACTGTCTTTTGCGATGAAAAGTACTGTTCTTCGTGTTTTAAGATCATCTCTGAAATCCCCGATTGAACATATTGAGAAATCAAAAACATCCTCGGTGTCTACTGTGGTAACATGAATCTGGATCTCATCCAGCAGTTCATTTACATCCAGCAGATCGACACCTGGTTCGTAAACCACCAGAACACCTTTAACCGGGCCGGTTGATGGACCGTTGCAGGCTGCCAGGGTCAGCAACATAACGACCGGAAAAGCAAAATGCTTCATTTGTTTTTCTTCCTTGAGGAAAACAGGGGCACAATGTAACGCACAAGAGATACTGCCGCGGGCAGTATTCGAGCTGCTCCATCAATTACCTGGGATGATCCCGCTTTCCCATTAATCCTGTTCAGAAGGGTTGTTGTGGCATTTGCTGTTATTCCTATACTCTCCCCGGTTTTTTCTATTTCCTGTACAGCCGAGGATATCCGTGGAGTCAGCTCTTCTATTTCCCTGCCGAGGGATGAAAGTGTATTCTCTATTTCACCCAGAGTTCTGTGCATTTTCAATACTACCGATACGAAGAACAACAATCCGACAAACAGCCCGGCAACACCCACAAGCTGTACAATGAATATGCCTTCCATCAATTACTCCTAATCCGGATATCGCATTAATCCTTTATTCCTGCTGATTACTCCTGAGAATGACAATTTCCACTCTTCTGTTCAACTGTCGTCCTTCTTCTGTATCGTTCGCAGCCGCGGGTCGCCTTTCTCCGAACCATGAAGCTTCAATAGTCACATCGGTATCTCCCAGGTTATCAGACAGATATTTTGCTATCTTCTCCGCCCTGCTCTTCGACAACCCATCGTTGAATGAGAATGAACCGTCACTGTCAGCATGTCCTTCAACAGAAACAAAAACACCCGGATTCGCACGAAGGGTCTGAATGACCTGATCAAGAGACGGAATCTGATCATCCCTCAAATCATCAACCGCATAATCGAAGTAGATTGTAGATACCGGTATTCCCTCTCGTTCGGTGGCCACAATTACGAACTGGAACAGGTTAATTGGATCGGTCTCGTAATAGCAGTATTCAAGATCTTCATCAACCTGCCTTATTCCCACATCCAGCGGAGCCCCTCCCTGTACTCTGGAAAGGCCTATGGTCAGAGGATCAATACGGTTCTCATCCATCCAGAGCTTACTTACCCTGAATTCCAGGGAGGCTTCCAGGATATCAACGCTGTCAATGGCTCCGTAAACAGTTCTGGGTTCCAGCATGACAAGTTCCGCAGGCCGGCACGTAATTATGCAGTCTGAAAATTTCTCGAGATTCGTTTCGTAGTAGTAGTAAGTTTCATCTTCCTCAACCATTGCAACGGGAACTCTTTCGAGAGCGCCATCATCAGCAATCTGAAAGAGACGGAGAAGTCGCATCTCAAGATTGTTCTGTTCAAACCAGAACCTGGGTACCTTGAAAAAGACATCAAGACTTCTTATATCGCTCTTCTGAAGTGTGCTGTTGATCGGGAAGTAACCGTACAGTTTCTGGTCATCATCAAGCCTGACCGGACTGTTGAGGGGTATATCCTCGAACTGGGCAACCGATAGAGAATCCCTTTGAATATCCCTGACAGCCCACAGGTCGAACCGGTACATATCAGTGTTCGGCAGCCAGGTCCTTTTGTCAACCAGTGGCGGTAGCGGAACCCTTGAAGTAACTTCACCCCAGGGTTCTCCTCCAAGTCTGAAAGACAGACCCACTTTGTGCCTTCCCCATGTGGTGTAGAGGGAGTTCATCGGAATGCTGAAAGCGTAGTCAAACTGGATGGGAATGGAACCTTCAGTCCTCGCGGAAAAACCTGCTGAAAACTCGCTTGATGGTCCTGGTACCCTGTACGTATAGCCGGCCCTGATACCCCAGTTGGAAGATGAACCTATCCATTTTTCAAAACCAGCTGAAAAGTTAAGATCAAGTTGACCGGCTATCCTCTCCATACCGTAATCAATTTGTATCACCGGTGTTATCCAATGTGGATAGAACGCTGCGCCTATTGAAAAGCGCCTTGGCTTCATGTCGGCTTCTCCAAGACCGATATCAGGCTGAATTATATTCTGCGCTACTCCCGAAACAGTGGCAGTCCTGCCAAGTTCAGCCTGAAATCCCGCATTGAGAGCTATCCCTTTAGCTTTCTGTCCGTTAAGGGCAAACAGAGGGTCGTAGGTTGTAAATTCATTCTCAGCAAACACTCTGAAAAGATATCTTCCGGTCAAACCGAATGAGATGGGATAAATCCCGGGTCTGAAAGCGAAAGTTAAGTTAGCCTCACCTTCAGAAAACAGCTCTGATGAAGTCAGATAATCCGCACCCAGAGCAAAAGCTATGTATTCTGACACTGGTTGCAGATAACTGATTGCCGCATAATGAAGTGAACCTGAATCAAGGTTGGGATACAGATTCGAGTATTCAGATCCAATCAGTAAACGACCAGGTCTGAGTATGGAAGCCGGATTCCACCATCCTCCCCAGGCATCATCACCAAGAGAGGCGAAAGCTCCAGCCAGGCCCATTGCCCTGGAACCCGGTGTAAGACTGGAAGCAGAGGATAATGATACCATAATGAGAACGATGAGTATTATCTTGCAAGACATAATACACCACTGCTCCTGTTGTCTCCGGCCCAGGCCATGTACAAATACAAACCTCCCGGAACCGGGGTTCCATCATCATCGTGCCCGTTCCAGAACGGTTTCTGACCTTCAAATGACCGGACTGGCACTCCATCAATATTGTAAAGCGTAACCGATATCAGCTCCCCTTCAACTCCCGGCCAGACGAAGTATGCGAAATCGTTTATACCATCACCGTTGGGTGTGAAAGGGTTTGGCAGAACGCTGAGATTCGCAGGAAGCAACCTTTCAAGAGGAATATCATGAACCGTGTTCTTATCTTCCATGATCATCACGGTATCCAGAACCGTATAATAACCAGCCTGCTGAACGGTAACAGGTATGGGTCCAACCGGAACATTGTCGAAACTGTAATTACCTTCGTTGTCTGTAACTGCTTCAAGACCCAGCCCGACAATATCCACGGATATATCACTAAGCCGCTGCCCTGTATGAATATCCCAAATCTCCCCTGAAAGAGAACCGCTGGGACCCTGAGGTGTGGCGCTTGCCATATTACTGAAATCACTTTCACCGTACGGATTCGAATATATTGTTGTAGCCCAGTAATAGTACGTGACTCCGTTACTTACAAGTGAATCCGTATAAGTCGTATCATTCGCGGTAAGGCTAACAATCGGTTCGCTGGAAGGACCCAGGGAAGTCAGGCTTCTGTAAAGATTGTAACCTACCAGGCCTTTGGATCCGACCAGTGAGCTTCCCGGAGCGGGGGCATTCCATGAAAGGGGAACAAAACCGTCATTTCCGCTCTCGGCACTGAGATTCGCGGGAGGTGCCAGTATACCCTCTACCATGAAAGGTCCGTATACCGCTCTATTATTGTCCTCATTGGATTCCTGGATTGAATTCTCCGTATCAATTACGGCAGCAAGGTAGCGCTGGCCCAGATCGTAGTAGGAAAAGGTTACCTGTGTACTGTAGGAACGGGTTTCTCCTCCCTGCATTTGCGGTACCTGGAAGATTGCCACGGGATTTGTCGTACTGTCAGGACTCTCTTCAAGGTACAAACCCAGCTGACAGGTATCTGACGGCCCTTCCCCGGCATTGGTTACGACAACAGAGAAACGGACGGTTTGTCCCACAAAGAAAGGCGGGGATATGTTCGGACTGGGTATGGACACAGTAAGATCAGGATAGGCAATTATAACCTGAAACGCGGAAGAATCGGGCTGGAGCCCCAGGTTTGCTCCGCTTACCCTTGCAAACAGGTTGTAAGTACCCGGTTGAGAAGGTGTTCCGACTGTGAACGTATCTATGTTAACGGCATCCTTATAAACAAGATTACCCATATATCTTAAATCGGATACCTCCCCGCTGAATCCAGCCGGAGCTTCAATACTGGACCACGTGCCCGCGACGATATATCCACCGCTGTTACGAACAGCCAGGGGAATATCAAGTTGCGATCCGGGAGCTGCGTATATAGTGGTATCAACCGGTGATAGAACTCTCACGCCGGGATTTCTGGAAATAGTATACACAACAACGGAGTAGTTTTCCTCCTCAAATGGATTCCCCGGGTCGGACCAGCTGCTTGCCGTAATGCGAGCTTTCCAGGCTCCCGATTCAGGGTTTTCAATACAAATTTTCTCAAGGGGACTTTCCCCGGTGACTCCAGCAGGTAAAGTATAATTGTAGTTTGTTCCACCAGGTGAGATCAGTGTAAATTCAAGATTGTTCTGAATACCTGCACCCGGCACATCACAGTAAGCCATGGCCCCCGAGAGCCTTTTAACAAGTGCGGGTATGTAAAACACCCATTCTCTGTACGGAGTTCCTTCAATATAGGTTTCGTGAACCCACAATGGCCTGTCCACCTCTTCGGAAAAATAAACCCCCGGAAGGTGAAATGCGTCAATAAGACCGTAGCCGTATCCAACGGTCGCGTATCCGGATGAGGGTGAACCGGTATTGCCGGCAAGCGGAATGGAGCTTGCAGCTAAAAGAGCGTTGATGTCTTCCGGGTTTACAAGCTCACCGTATTTCTCGAAACAGATAGCCAGAGCACCGGAAACGTGAGCCGCAGCTATACTGGTTCCAACCCTTCTTGTGTAATAAGGCTGCCCGGGGAATCTGTTCTCCGGATCATCCAGCCACTGACCACCGTACCGGGCATTGGTTGTTACAACTCCGTTCTCCATCGTTGAGCCTGTAAAAGCTCCTCCCGGCGCAAGAATATCAGGTTTCAGGCGGCCATCCCCTCCGGTCGGACCCTGGCTGCTGTAAGAAGCAAGGTAACAGTTGCCATTCCCGTCCGGAATATAGGTTACGGCACCTACCGTAATACAGTTCTTGGCGTTACCGGGAGATGTTATACCACCGGTCTCTCCGAGGTTCCCCGCTGAGAAAACCAGAACCATGCCTTTCTGATCAACCCATGTATCAACAACCTCGCAGACAGCATCGTATCCGGTCGATGGAAATCCCCATGAGTTGTTAACAATTCTGCATTCCGCCCGGCTGAAATCGCTGAACAAACTGTCCAGGATGAAAGGCGTAAGGTCGGAAGGTCGATGAAGCACAAAAAGTGATCCGTCGTAAGCTACGCCTTTTCCATTGTACTGGCATCCCAGTGGCATTTCTCCGCGGGAGGATATAACACCGCACACCGCCGTGCCGTGTCCATCCTGGTCAGGAGGACCAGCTACAACTGCGGGTGAAAGATCCGGATGAGTATTCCATACCCCGGTATCCAGTACTCCAGTTACAATTCCGTTTCCCTGATAATATTCCCAGATAGACGAACAGTTTATCAGCCGTCTGCTGTCATCGGCCCTGAACTGTTCGTTCTCCGGTTCAACAATTTCTTCCCAGATAACCTTTACAACTCCATCAATCCGGCAGAGATGTTCAAAATCAGCAGATGCTCCGGGGACCCTGACGATATTTCCACGCATCCGCGCACCGCCAGGTGGGATACTGTCTCCCAATGTTACAAGAAGAAAATAACCTGACCAGTTCGCGGGTTGTCTGGAACTGCTGTAATCATAAGCATCCCATGATTTTATTGATTTAATGAACCCGCTGGAACGAATATTATTGATATTGATTTCACCCGTAACGTACGCAGCGAAAATATTCTCAGTCGGAGCCCAGGATGCCGGCCAGAATCCGCATTCATCAAGGGTGGAAAGATCTCCGGGAGACAGGGGGCGCCAGACTTTTATCTCTGCAAGTGAACCCTCAGAAAGAGCGGTAATTCCGGAGATTCCTTCGAAAGCTCCTGAAGTCCACTGGAGTTCCGTATAGGATTCGTCCAGAAGACGCAGCTCCTGCTGTCTTTCAGCGGCTCCAAGCTCCGATAAACCACGCAGGATATCATGTGGAACTTCACCCTGCTGAGGAAGCGAACCCGAGACAGCTGTTAATGCAAGAAATAGTGTCGTGAACTGGATTGTTTCGTCTCCTTTCATCCTCTTCGCAACAGGCATAAAGGAAAACCATGCCTTGTGTCAACTTTTCCGACATGTTCATTATGCACTTCTATCAACCTAGTATACCAATAATATATAACCTGTAACAACCTGTAAATTATCAACCCGGGTTCCAGGATATTTCAAAGAATAGAATATACATCCACAGCGTATATTGTACCGGTAAATAACGGCATTCATTGTAATTATGCAGATCTCAGTTCATCATAATGAAGACAGGTATCTGGAAATAACTTCGTAAACATTTATCTGGCCAATCACATTTCGATCTTCGTCCAATACAGGCAGTTCGTTAATCTTTTCCCGAATAAGAATTTGGGCGACCTCGCTTAACGTTGTCTTCTCCGTTACAAATATGGGATTGGATTCCATGATTTCATTAACCGCTTCCACGTTGAACTGCATCAGGTTCCCAACGAATATTTCATTCTGATCGTCCCGCATTGCATCGTATGGAAACAGATATTCCACTATTGAATTAAGTCGCACGGCACCCTGAAGCTTCCCGTCTTTAACAACGTAAACGTACCTGATACGCGTATCTCTCAGAAAAGCTTCAAGCAGCCTGTTTATGGATGCGTTCGGCTCTATTGAGGTAGCGTCTTTAACGATCAAATTCCGCACTTCGGAAACCGGGACATTTCCAAGGCTGAGTTTCATGGCATCACCGTCTTCCATGTCTTCCACGGCTGCTGACTTCCTTATGCGAACTTTGGTTCGGGGAATTACAGGATTTCTACGCTCCAGAGCCTCCGCTTCGACTTTAAGCATGACCTTGGACTTATTCAGAATTCCTACAGGTACAACCATTCCGTCCCTTGTTTCAGTTACAACAAGTTCATGTATATTGAACTTTTCAATACTGTTCAGGGCTTCTCTCAGGGAAGCCGAAGAATCAATGGTGTCATCTGCCGGCTGCATCACATCAGAAACCAGCAGCCAGGACCAGCTGCTGTTATCACGCAGAATCTTCCTCATATTCTCGAGAGACAGAATACCGACTATCGCTCCCGAATCGGAAATAACGGGATAATAGTAAGAGTTACTGTCCGAGACAGTATCAAGAGCTGACGAAATCACCGTGTTTTCCTTAAAAGAGATAACCGATCTGTCCATGGCATCAATTACTTTCCATGAATCTATGACATCACCCGGTTTGACATCTCTGCCTACCTCACCGCCCAGTTTGGCCGCGAGTTTTACCAGTGGAGGACCAATCAGCTGAACAATGAAAGTTGTCGCCGCGACAATCGAGATTACGGCGTCACCAAGCGACATATTCCCCAGAGGAACGTCTGAAAGCCTGTGGCTGGCCATTACCGAAAGACCGATAGCCACGCCTCCCTGGGTAAAAAGACCAAGACCGAGGTAACGCCTTACCACGGGTTCACTCCGCGAGAGTCTGGCTCCAACATAGGCACCCAGGAGTTTACCCGCCGTTCTTGCTACAATGTACGCACCGACAATCATCCAGAGCTTTCCGGGCATCTGCCCTATTCCCAGCCGCGCCCCTGCAAGTACGAAAAACAGAATGTAAACAGGGTTCAGGAATCTGCGAATCAAATCCACAAGGGGTTTGCTTCTACGGGGGTTGTAGTTTATAAGCACGCATCCGAAAGTCATCGACATAAGAATAATATCAAGGCTGCTGTGAACGGCTATTCCAACAACGAGAAGCAGAATACCAACCGCGAATGCAAGCAATTTTTCAGAATCGGAAATACGTTTGATGATGAAACCCAAAACAACGGCTGCAGCTCCGCCAACAATTATCGCTTCTATCAGTTCGAGCAGAACTTTGCCCATCTGAGGTACAAAAGAACCCGAAGAACCGGCCAGCACTCCGGCAGTGCCCGAAC
>CAZOQQ010000055.1:0-10591 GCA_964582075.1 uncultured bacterium
ATGGCAACCGCCCCATGGAGCTTCAAAGGTTCAAGCTATTTTGATTTACAGGGATATTATTTCAGATTTTACGAGACTGACCCGGCGTTTGCAGATGCCGTTATGAAGCATGCTGGAGAGGGCGCGGTAATCATGCCTTTTTCCGGAGTATGGGCTGTAACAAGAATTGATACGTTGCACGTCGATCCGGGTGAATATGACATACCTCTTTCCGCGCGGTATTACATATCAAGCCGGTTGTCGGAGATTATGGATATTACAGTGCTTTCACAGGGTGTTGATGAATTGAATGAATATTTTGTTCTCGAAGGAAATGAGTACTCATTCGAACCGGGTTTCAATCCGGATATTGTACTTGCCAGGTATCCCGGAGGCGAATTAACTGCAGGGGAACTTGTAAAAACAGCCGATCTTACAAAGCCTGAGAACTTCTTTGGAGATGTTCCGGATGATTTCAGCTCGTACAGACTACCCGGGCCTGTACTCGAACAGGAAACCGATCTGTGGAACTACATTTCGGTAATTTCCGAAATGAAGAGGAGGGCAGCGCTTGCTGTTGAGGAGGGTATTGAATGGCCGGATGAAGAAAGGGAACTTACAATAACGGAGCACGTTCTCAGGGA
Organism: uncultured bacterium; assembly: GCA_964582075.1. GTDB lineage: Bacteria > Fermentibacterota > Fermentibacteria > Fermentibacterales > JCC-6 > Aegiribacteria. Next base: position 624 of record CAZOQQ010000055.1, read on the forward strand.
AAATGTGCTGAACGCGGTTCCCGAAGTAGACACATTAACCGCAATGGAATTTTACAATGAGAACAGCGAAATGTACGTTATTCCCGAACTGCGATCAATAGTGGTTGCGTATGTTCCATCGGAGTGGTTGCCTTCAGGGGATGCAAATTCCTTCGATGATCTTAATCGGTATTACACACACGCCGATTCCGCCGGTAATCCTCTTCCTACGGATCTCGCCCCGAAGGAAAAGTACAGGAGCTATGGTGAAGCGGTGTTCTCGGCTGATTCAGGTGCATTCACCGGACCCGTTGAATGTGCTGAGGACGATGTTTATGTGTATTTTAAAGTTGTTGATATTGTCCGCGAAGGTGAGGATAACCCTGAGTTCATATTTCCTCTGATCATGGAGGATTGCAGGAATGCCATGGTTACACAGAAGCTGGCGGATTATCTTCTGGAACTCTGGGACGACTACCGTATAGAGGTCGACAGTGTGCTCGTGAATAAAGTGGATCCTTGGGAATCCGATTTCTGATAACGAATTTGTCTTAAACAAACAGCTTTTTTAATTTTGGAGGTCAAGATGAGGTTTATTATATGTATCATGTTAATAATGGTAATCCCACTGGCGGCTTCGGCTGAAGTTCTGGCCAGTGTTGATGATAAAACGCTGACATGGGAAGATGTTCTGAACATGATCGGCGGAGAGGAGAATGCGCAGTACCTGGGTATCTCTTCAGAAGCTGCCGCTCTGGAAGTACTCAAGTCCTGGGTTCGTGAAGAGGTCATTGTTCAGACGGCCGAGAGTAACGGTCTGGCATCCGATCCCGCAGTTCTTGACGCAATAGAGCAGTCCAGAAGGCAGATACTGCTGGAAGCTTACATGTCAGACGTAGTGGACGGGCTGCAACCTTCGCAACTCGAAATAGAGAATTATCTGGATGAATGGCTGGGTACTTACAGGAAGAGTATTCATGTAAGACATATTATCGTTCAGGACGAGAACCTCGCGAACTCTCTTCTTGCAAGAGTTCGAGCCGGAGCAGATTTTGCTTCTCTCGCACAGCAGTACTCAATAGGTCCGAGCGGTGAAGATGGCGGGGATCTGGGCTGGATTACTCGAGGTCAGTCCGGGTATATGGCGTTTGATGAAGCTGCGTTCAGGCTCGGTGAGGGTGAAGTCAGCGAGGTTACAGAAACCGGAGCGGGATTTCATATAATCAAAGTCATAGAAACAAGACCTCTCTCGCCGGAACCCTCCGACACGGATATCAAGCAGATGGTTACAGCTGAACTTACGCAGGCATTGCAGGAGGAAGCCATTATGTCTGATCTCGAAGTTCTTGAGCAGGATCACAACGTCGTGCTTTACCCGGAAAGGCTGCTTGAGCATTTCTAACAAAAGAAACAAACTTCTGTTTGCGATCTGGGTGCTTACAGCAATTGTAATTGCTTCAACCGTTGCCATAGTCATAGTCATAAACAGGAGGATTGAGTCATTCAGCCGGAGTGAATATGAGGATATCAACAACACAAACCCGGAGCATCAAATAGCGGCAAGAGTTGATAACGCGGTTATTTATCATGAGGATCTGCAGATAGCAGGCATTGACCCATCGGTACTCAAGGAATGGACAGAGGACGAACTTCTTGCCGATCTGGCAGTTGACCGAGGCCTGGAAAACGTAAGAAAAAGCCGGCTCATTCAGGATCGGGCAAGGCAGATTTACCTTAGAGACGAATTGCTTGGAAACAGTTATATGAGGGTTCCGTTTCCCGACAGCGCTGAAGTTCTCCACTATATGAATTCCGACAGCCTGATCTATATGGTCGAAAGGCACTATTACCAGATACTCCTGTCAAATGAATCCATGGCGGATTCAATTCATGAACGCCTGGTATCGGGAGATAATTTCCAGATTACGGCGGAGAGAATGTCAATCGGACAGAAAGCCGGTATAGGGGGCGACCTTGGATTCCTGACAGCCGGAGAACTGCTTTCGTATGGGGTTCCGGAAGCCCAGGCTCTTATTGAAGGACTGGGAGATGTTGTTTCAACCGATTATGGATGGCATATATTTCTAGTGGATGAGGTAAGACCGCTTGAGGATACGTCCAGGGCTGTAAGAAGTATTGCTGATGACATCTACAGACAGCGATTGAAATCCGCGAGGGACAGCCTTATCGTGATTGCTTCAGCTGGCAGGGATGTGTTCATTGATTCAACACTGCTGCGCAGTCCGGATACAGGGCCAGACACGTATGGAAATGAGGCGGAATGACTGCATTGATTCTTTTTGTTCTTCTGACATCTTTCACCCCGATAGAAAAAATAGTTGCCGTTGTTGGTAACAGCCCGATTCTGCATTCTGATGTCGAGGAAGCAATGATTAAAACAGGCCTTACCCCCACGGGTGATTTCCTGATTGATTCGGAAACTCCCCAGTACCGCGATGCGCTCAAGAACCTTGTTGAAGAGAGGCTGATTGTTAACGCGGGTGTGAACGCAGGGTATTATCCAACTGCGGAAACCATTCAGAATCTAGTTGATGCTGAACTTGCGAACTATCCGGCTGGTACGGATACGGACTACCTTTCAAAGGTGCTGGCTGATAATCAGGCAGCCCAGACATTTATCGGCAGGAAGGTTCAGGCATCATGGCAGGAATTACCTCAGAGTTCTGAAGCCTACCTGTCATCCAATGCGGAACTTGTGGAGGATATCATCATGCCCCGGCATATCGGCTGGATATACCTTCCGGTGATACCTTCCGGTCCTGATTATGATTCGGCAATGGTTGAAATGACCCGGTTGCGAAACAGAATCATTTCCGGAGAATCATTTGAAGAACTCGCAAGAGAGTATTCAGACGATGGATCGGCCCGGAACGGAGGCTATCTCGGAGCATTCGGTCCGGGCGAGATGACCTATGCATTTGAAAATGCAGCTTTTTCCCTTGAGGAAGGAGAAATAAGCCAGCCCGTTGCGACATCGTATGGAATACATCTTATCAAGCTGAACGCTAAAAATGATGATGGTACCATTGAAGCAAGCCACATTCTCAGGGTTGTGCCCGTTGACGAAAATGATATCGATCGCGCGGTAGCGAAAGCGGACACTATTCTTAACAGTATCCGTTCTTCCAGTTTATCATTTGAAGATGCTGCGCGAGAGTACAGCCTGGACAGATCAAGTTCCATAAATGGCGGGGATATGGGAATGGTGCCATTGAAATTATGGCTGTCTCAGATTGCTGAAACGGTCGAAGGGCTTGAAACGGGGGAATGTTCGGAACCCCTTGTCCTGACGGATGCCGGAGGAGTAGTGATTATCAGGTTGTACGAGGACACTGGTGAAATTGAATGGGATTCGTACAGCGATACTGAACTTGCCGGACTGGTTCAACAGGTTATCTACCTTGATACTTACAATTCAGTGGTTGATTCATTGAGAAACGAGATTCCCGTGATATACTTCGTGAAAAATATGATCTAATTGAGAATCGATATTTACCTGAAGCTGACGGGAATATTCCGGACCAGATCGCTTGCCGGTAAAGCATGCAGGGGAGGATATATAACCATCGATGGTGCTGCTCTTAAATCTTCCCATTCCGTCGTCAGAGGGGATATAGTTACCGTTGTTAAGCCCGATGGTTCGAAACAGTCGATTGAAGTACTTGATATCCCATCGGGAAAGCAGGTTTCCAGAAAGGATCGACAGAACTTCTTCAGAATAGTCGGAATGGAGGGTTAATCATGATTATAACCTTCCAGAATGTCAGCAAATATTATAACGAATGGCCAGCCCTAGAGAATGTCAATATTCAGGTTCAGGATGGTGAATTCCTCGTAGTATCCGGTCCCAGTGGCGCGGGTAAAACAACACTTTTCAGGCATATCTGGATGGGTGACCTGCCCAGTTCGGGAGCGGTTGAGGTAGCCGGATTCAGATCCGATCGCATCAGGAGAAGTGATCTCGCCCTGCTCAGACGCAAACTGGGTATTGTATTTCAGGACTTTCGGTTACTTTCAGACAGGACTGTATACGATAATGTCGCTTTACCCCTGCAGGTTGCGGGGACTTCGCCCAGGGCTGTAAGAAGGAGAGTGTTTTCACTCCTTGCGGAGATAGAGCTCAATCACAGAAGAGGTTCCTACCCTCATGAGCTTTCGGGAGGAGAACAGCAGAGGGTAGCAATTGCAAGGGCCATGGTTGCACATCCAGTGATACTGCTGGCCGATGAGCCAACCGGAAATCTTGATCCTGAAGTCTCAAGGAGAGTTATTGATCTACTGATCGAAATCAACAGTTCCGGCACAGCGGTTGTTCTGGCCACTCACGACCCTCGTCAGGTTCCCGCAGGAACGGCAAGGTTTCTTTACCTTGACAGGGGACATCTTGTGAATCCCAGCTCCTGGGACGGATACGAACAGTTGTGATTCACCTGATCAGAAACGCTGTTCGCGAAGGCTTCCTCAATATAAAGGGGAAACTCGCATCTTTTCTGATAACCATCCTTATGGTCAGTCTATCTTTCATGGTCTTCGATATTTTCCTGGTAGTGTCATGGAATATGGGAACGGTACTTGAGAAAGAACAGGAGAATGTTGGTATAGAAGTATTCCTGTTGGAGAATGTTACGGAAGTTGAAGCTGTAAATCTCGCGGATATTATTTCCGGTATGGAGGGTGTAAGATCGGTGTACTACGTGTCACCGGATGAGGCCGAAGCAGTTTTCAGAGCGGACCTGCCCGAGCAGGCAGATCTGCTAACGCTTCTTGGGCCCCAGTTTCACCTTCCGGCATCTATCCAGATAGCTCTTCATCCGGATTACAGAACCTCCGAAAAAGTTGGAAATCTTGCAAGAACCATTTCCGGAATGGATGGTGTGGAGGATATTGTTTACGGAAAAGAGTACCTCCCAGGTTTAACCAGAGCGGTTGATATCCTTAAGGAACTTGTAATACTTGCGGGGTTTGTTCTGGCGCTTAGCCTTTCACTTATAGTGGCCAATACTGTTAGGCTTGCCGTTGCAAAAAGGGCACTCACTGTTCAAATAATGAGTATAGTAGGGGCACCGGGATGGTTTGTAAAAATGCCTTTTCTTGGGGAAGGGCTGCTTACAGGTATTGCCGGATCAACGGGTAGTCTGTTATTGACAGGGGCGGTCTCCTGGATGTTATCGTCCAGTCTGCCCCATGAGTTTTTACCTGGGAAATGGATAATGCTGGTTCTTATTCTGGGAGCATCTTCCGGTTTTGCCGGAAGCTGGCTGGGCATGAAGTCCGGCATTCCAAAACCCCGATCCTGACAGGGAGACAGAATGAAAAAACTTCTGATAGTTATGATATTGCTGACCGGTATCGCGATGTCTCAAAGTGAATCAAGAATGGATCCTGTTCCAGCCGGCAACGAAGTGGTTGAAACCACTACTACCACCACAACAACCGATGCCGCCGGCGAGCAGGCGCAGCCACAGACATGCATGGGCGGGGGCGGAATAATGAGTTTCCTCCCGATGATTGCCATTATCGCGATATTTTATTTTCTTATGATTCGTCCTCAGCAGAAGCAGGCAAAGCAGTTGAAGGAAATGCGAAATGCGCTGAAAAAGGATGACAGAGTGGTGACGAGCGGTGGCATACACGGTGTTATAACTAACCTTAAAAATGATGTAATTACCGTAAGAATTGCTGACGGAGTAAAAATAGACGTTGACAGGAATTCTCTGCAGCTTGACATTATAACCGATGAAACGTCCCGTTAGTTCTTCCAGAATACGTATGAGAAGGTGAGACATGCCGGTGAGGAATCTTCAATATTACGGTTCAAAAGTACTGAGAAACAAATCAAGAAAGATCGATATTGTCCAGGAGAGTGATTTACTTGAATCCCTGCTCTCGGATATGAGGGAAATTCTCAGAATTGAAAGAGGTCTCGGCCTTGCCGCTCCTCAGGCGGGGGAAAATGTCAGATTGTTCATTTTGAACCCCGATGAACTCAACCTGGCAGGTCATTCGGTTTTCATCAATCCGGAGGTTACGACCTCCGGATACATGCATAAGGATGAGGAGGGCTGTCTGAGTATTCCCGGTATATTCGAGTTCGTCAGAAGGCCTTTCAATACAACGGTTACAGCGTACGATTCATCGGGGAGACAGTTCACACTTGAGGTTGATGATTATTCCGCACGCGCTGTTCAGCATGAAAACGATCATCTCGATGGTATCCTGTTCATCGACAGGTTAAGCCCCATGAGGAAGCGATTGATAAGGAAAAAATTACTTGAAATAAAGCGGGAATACGGTCAGGATAACAGGATTCTTTAATGAGAATCATTTTTCTGGGTACATCTGTTTTCGCAGTACCATCATTAAGGGTACTGACCGGTTCGAAACATGAAATTGTATGTGTTATCACAAGACCGCCCCGACCGGCCGGCAGGGGCAAAAAGCTGCGTCAGCCTCCTCTTTACGAGTATGCTAGGAACAGCCGGCTTGTAATTTACCAGCCGGAGAAACTTGAGACTGCTTTCATTGAAAACCTCAAGTCCCTTGAACCTGACTTAATGGTCTCGGCTGCCTACGGTGCGTGGCTCCCCGGGAGCCTTCTGGAATTATCTCCGCTGGGAGTGGTCAATATCCATCCGTCGCTTCTTCCCGAATACAGGGGAGCCGCTCCGATAGCAAGGGCAATACTTGATGGAGCAGATGAAACCGGAGTCTCCTTCATGCTTACCGACAGCGGATGGGATACTGGGCCGGTAATATCAGCTGTAGCGGAGAAAATCCTTCCAGGTGACACCACAGGTTCACTTGAGGAAAGGCTCTCCCTTAAAGCAGCGGAAGAACTGATACCGGTTATAGAGGCATATGCCGACGGGAAACTCCCCGCTCGGAAGCAGTCAGGTAAAACGATTTATGCCGATAAAATAACGACCGATGAAACATGGCTGGACTGGAAAAGACCCGCCTTGTATCTTGACAGAATGATCAGGGCTTTTCAACCCTCTCCAGGCGCGAGGACCATGTATCTGGGAAAAACCATCAAGATTGCGGCTGCAAGAATATCATCGAAGAATATAGAACCGGGCAGAATAATTATTGAGAACGATTCATTGTACGCTGGATGCGGGGGAGAGAATTCATTGGAGATTCTCATGCTTCAGCCTTCTTCAAAGCGGGTTATGAATACCGATGAATATCTGCGTGGTTCGGGAATGAAAACCGGGGACAGGTTTGGAAAAGCTTAAAAAGGCCGGACTGCTTTTTCATTCAGGATTGTTTCTGTTTTCCATTGCTCCGGCGCTGATCGTCTTCCTTGTCTTTCTTTCGACAGGTACCGGTTCAGTGATTTCTTCTGCGGCGGGGACTATAATACTGGTCATATTTCAGATCTTTGGATTACTCTACGAAAAAGGAATACTGAAGAATCCAATTCCTCTCAGGCTGTCATTCTGGACGCTGAAGGCCGTGCAATCGATTAAGACAATCGCTCCGCATACTCCGGAGAAAATGGTTATAGCAATGAATAACCGTAAATCTCTTTCCGGAACCGAAAAATACACTCCCGGGAAAACACTGATTCTTGTGCCTCATTGCCTTCAGAATCATGAATGTCCCATCAGGTTAACTTTTAGCCCCGATGCCTGTCAGAGGTGCGGCAGATGTCCGATTGCGGATATTCTGGAGGTCAAAGACAGATTCGGAGTACATTTTGCAATAGCTTCCGGAGGGACTTCAGCCAGAAGAATAGTGGAAAGGATAAGACCTTCACTTATAGTAGCGGTAGCCTGTCCTGTTGATCTCTCACTCGGAATTATGGATGTACACCCGATAACCACGGTAGGTGTCCTGAACGAGTGGAGGAATGGACCATGCTTCGATACCTGGGTAAACGTTGAAGAGCTTGAATCCGCTCTTGAACTGTTTCTCAAATAAAGGCTATGGCAACCGGACATCAAATGTGATGTCTAAAGCAGTATAGCCTCGAGCTTCCACCTAACGCTTCCTTAAAGCTTTACAAACCTCACCGCAGCTGCTTTATCCTCAACGATGCCCCGGATGATGTAGGTTCCTGTGGGAGCTTCGTGCCCGGATGAATCACGGCCGTCCCATATGAAAGTGTTTCCATTCCGCCCGGACAATACCCGGACAACCTTGCCTGAAAGATCGTAAACATACAGCTCGGCATCTTCAGCGTATAAAGGGGGAACCACAATGGACACCCCTCCATGGGAAGGATTGGGAACCGCGGTTATAGTAAACTCCACAGCACCCTCTTCGCCTTCGATCCCGAGGTTGCTCCAGTAGAAACGCACTTCATCAAGAACGGGTGTTCCGAAACGACTGTCGGAAGTCATACCCACTTTGTACTGAATGTATCTATAGGTGCTGTCAATGTAACCCACCAGGCTTCCAGGCTCGAATATGGTGTCGCTCCAGGCTCCCATGTTCTCCCAGTCGTTGGAACTCTTCACCTGGAAGAACAGATCCGTTCCCGGGGGTTCATCTCCTGTCCAGGCTATGCTGTCCCACTGGGGGTAACCGCCAAGACCAAGAATGGAGGACTCCAGCCATCCGGATGAATAACCTGAGATCTCGTGCCAGGATACTTCGGCACCACTTGTTGCTGCTGCAAGAATATCCGTAAATCCGTCAGCGTTGAAATCGGCAACATCAACGTCAGAGAACTTCCAGCCTGAACTGAGAAGGTATACTGCCCACTCCATCCCGGTTCCATCCATGTTCCTATATATAAAGAGTTCATGATCCATGGCCGTAATAATATCAACAAAACCGTCATCAGTTACATCGGCCGCATGTACTCCGCGGGGATGAGTATCACCCATCTCCAGAACGTGTTCCTCCCAGTTTGTGCATGAACCGTCCACATTCTCCCACCAGCTTACCTCTCTACCTTCACTGTTACAATAAACAACATCCATATCATTATCACTGTCTATATCGGCAGCATGAACCGAGACACCATAAGCCCAATAATCACCAACTGAGTGTTTTGCCCATGAAAGCCCGGCTCCATCAACATTCTCCCAGAAGTTCAAACCATTATCGTCCCATTTTGCGCTGAGAATATCCATATCCCCGTCCTGGTCCAGGTCAACAGGGAACAGCTCCCAACCACGATTAACACCTCCTGAAGAAATCACATGCTTTTCCCACGTGGAATCCGGAGGTGTCGTGGTACTCTCCCACCAGGCGATCTGGTGAGGACTGATTTCCGATGGTGAAATCACTTCAAGAGTGTCATTACCATTGATATCAGCACAGCATACGAAGAGTGGCTTACCATAGTCATCATCAATGTAAAACCTTGTCCAGCTGTCTCCAACGCCATCATCGTTACGCCACCATTCGACGCATTTATTTGAAATAGAACTATTTGCTCCGGCTACATCCATGTCTCCGTCATTGTCCAGATCAGCGGGATAGGCGCACCTTTGTATTGGATAATTATTGCTTATTGTATGAATATCCCAGCCATCTCCGCTGCCGTCATTTTTGAACCAGGCGACATCACAATTATCGGTTGACTGCGCCAGCACATCCATATCACCGTCGCCGTCCATGTCCGCCGGAAACGCATAATGACACCCGGGAAAGTTTCCATTGATTACATGCGCTGTTTTAGTCATGCCCAGAAGGAGTTTGCTGACAGGAAAGGTTGTCCATGAGATCTGAGACGCGCTGTAGAAGGAACTGAACCAGTAACTGGTAGGGCCGGATACTCCCGGACCATGCGACCAGTTATTCTGATACACGAATTCTGCATTGAGAATAGAGTATGGAAACAACATTATCAATAACAATCCGGGTATATTGATTCTGAATATCTTCCTCATGGTGCCGACTCCTCAAGCCTGACCCAGCCTATGCGTATATCAACGGGTAATGGTGGATCTACGAGAAGACCTCTTCCCGCACCGTAATCAATGTCCTCCATGCAGGCATTAACCTTAAGT
>CAZOQQ010000056.1:0-10557 GCA_964582075.1 uncultured bacterium
GGACTTGATTGAAGCAACGTTGTGATTATCGTCATAATGGAATATTCCCATGCTTTTTAGGGGGAAGGGATTGCCTTTTACCGGCAAGCATTTCGAGGGCTTTAATTATACGGAACCTGGTATTGGACGGCATTATTACGTCGTCCAGATACCCTCTCGCAGCCGCGTCGTACGGGTTCGCGAATTTATCCCTGTATTGATCCACCAGTTCCTTTTTCCTGACGGCGGGATCCGCGGCTTCCTGGATATCCCGGCGGAAGATAATTTCAACGGCTCCCTCCGGACCCATTACAGCTATCTCGGCCGTGGGCCACGCATAATTGATGTCGGCTCTGATGTGCTTTGAGCTCATGACATCGTAGGCTCCGCCGTAAGCTTTCCTGGTTATGACAGTTATTTTCGGTACGGTCGCCTCGGCGTACGCGAAAAGAAGTTTCGCGCCGTTTCGGATAATCCCGCCGTACTCCTGAACCGTTCCGGGCATGAAGCCGGGGACATCGACAAAAGTCAGCACCGGAATGTTGAAAGCATCGCAGAAACGGACGAAACGCGCTGCTTTAACGGAAGCGTCATTATCGAGTACACCCGCCAGGTAAGAAGGCTGATTCGCTATTATTCCCAGAGAATGACCGTTCATCCTTGAAAACCCGATTATTATGTTCGGGGCGTACGTTCTCTGGATCTCGAGAAATTCACCGTTATCTACCATGGCTTCAATCACGGTTCGCATCTCGTATGGTTTGTTGGGATTATCGGGCACAAATTCGTCAAGCCACATTTCCTTCCTGTCGGGCGGGTCGGAGCACGGCATCCTTATGGGATCTTCCATGTTGTTCTGAGGAATGTAGCTTATGAGTTTTCTGATAAGAAGAAGGGCTTCCCGTTCTTCATCGCAAACGAGGCTGCACACACCACTTCTTTTTCCATGGATTGAAGGCCCTCCAAGTTGATCTTTCGTAACATCTTCTCCGGTAACGGATTTCACAACCGCAGGACCTGTAACGAACATGTAACTCGTGTTTTTAACCATTATCGTAAAGTCGGTTATGGCGGGACTGTAGACCGCTCCTCCGGCGCAGGGACCCAGTATGGCGGATATTTGAGGGATAACCCCTGAATAGAGAACGTTCTTCAGGAAAATTTTGCCGTACCCGGCAAGACTTTCTATGCCTTCCTGTATTCTTGCACCCCCGGAGTCGTTCAGACCTATCAGAGGAGCTCCGTTCATGGCGGCCATATCCATTATCTTAAGTATCTTTTCCGCAAAGGTTTCCGAAAGGCTTCCTCCCAGCACAGTAAAATCGTGAGAAAAAACGTATACCTGTCTTCCATCTATTGTCCCGTAACCGGTAACAACGCCATCACCCGGAATTTTCATTTTCTCCAGCCCGAAACTTGTGGATCTGTGCGTAACAAGCATGTCAAATTCTTCGAAGCTGTCTTTATCCAGGAGAAGATCTATTCTTTCCCTTGCTGTAAGTTTTCCTTTCTCGTGCTGTTTCTCTATTCTCTTCTCGCCACCACCTTCAAACGCCTTTTCTCTAAGCGCGCGAAGTTTATCGGCCTTTTCCAGAGAACTCATTTCTATTTTTCCTTTTCTGCTTTCGTATGCTCACACAATTCTGTGAGTACTTTCCCGCTTGCCGCGGGGTGAATAAACGCTATTTCGGCTCCACCGGCCCCTTTTCGGGGCTCGTTATCTATCATTCTGATTCCGCTTCTCTTCAACGAATCTACCTGACCGGATATGTTATCCACAGAGAAGGCGATATGGTGCATTCCCTGTCCCCGTTTCCGTATTGCCACGGCAATAGGGCTGTCTTCCGAAGTCGGCTCCAGGAGTTCTATTCTGGATTCTCCGACCCCGAACATGGCTACCCGGACCTTCTGGAACGGAACCTCCTCGATTCCCAGAAAGTCCAATTTAAGACTGTCCCGGTAGAAAGGTATCGATTTTTCCAGACTTTCAACCGCTATACCAATATGGTCAATTCCTTTTACACTCATCTTATCTCTCCCGCTTATTGTAGTCAGAGAGCATCTCACCTACCCCGTATGGAGTAGTTTTACCCTCAAGAATGAATTCAACCGCTTTCTCTACACTACCGTACCTGTCTGAAACAAGTTTTCGGGCAAGGTCCCTTCCCTTTTCCCGGATAATACTGCCGAGCACCATGGAAGTGCGCCTTCGAATAATCTCTTTTCGTTCCTTCCCCGGAGACATATGGTCTTTTATAGCTTCAGTGAGTTGCTCCATTCCGGAACCGCTCTGCGCGGAACACCTGATAACCGGAGGTCGTCCGGTCTGATCCGGCAGAAGCTCAAGACTGGCGTTCACCGACATTTCCAATTGTTCGATTCCAGGTCTGTCGGACTTGTTAAGCACAATGATATCCCCTATTTCCATAATTCCCGCTTTCATGGTTTGAACCTCATCGCCCAGGCCGGGAACCAGTACCAGAAGGGTAATATCAGCGAGGGAAGCAATTTCTACCTCCGCCTGACCAACACCGACGGTTTCAACGAGTACGGGATCGTACCCGGCGGCTGCAAGAATTTCAAGAGCGTCTCTTGTTGCGCCTGATATTCCGCCGAGATGTCCCCTGCTTCCCATGCTTCTGATAAATACTCCGGGATCGGAAGCATGGTCCTGCATTCTCAGCCTGTCACCTAGCAAAGCTCCCCCGGAGAAGGGAGAAGAAGGATCTATGGCTATAACACCAACCTGCATTTCAAGCCCTCTCCACCAGGTTATAAGCCGGTTTGTAAGGGTACTTTTTCCTGCCCCCGGCGGGCCGGTGATTCCAACGGTAAAACTCGATCTTTCCGGATTGTAAAGAGAATGCATTATCGATGAAGCAAGTGAATGGCCGTTCTCCACCATTGACAGAACTCTTGCTATCACCCTTATATCACGGGTTCGAACTTTTTGTGCTAGATCAACTGCTTCGCTGGAAAGCAAGTTTACCTCCGGCCGGATTGATTCTGAAGATAATTCAGCGGGACTGGATTTCCCGCTCAATGAAGTCTGTTACTTCCTTCGCAGAGGCCCCAGGAGTGAAAATAGCTTTGAAACCAACTTCTTTAAGCCCGGGAATATCATCCTCGGGAATAACTCCACCGCCGAAGAGTACTATATCGGAACCCCCTTTTTCTCTTAGAATTCTAGCCACTTCGGGAAAAAGGTGGTTGTGAGCCCCGGAAAGCAGCGAAAGTCCAACAAAATCAACATCTTCCTGAATTGCGGCGTTAGCGATTGCTTCCGGTGTTTGTCGAATCCCCGTATATATTACTTCCATACCGGCATCTCTGAGAGCTCTCGCTATGTACTTCGCACCTCGATCGTGGCCATCCAGGCCCGGTTTTCCAATAAGAACTCTGATTTTGCGATCCATTCCCGCCTCCGGTTAATTTACTTAATGTAACCAGGTAGTTAACAGTAGATAATTTCTTTTCAGTATATCTTCCGAACAACACTTTCCGAACTCTCTTATAATGAACATAATATAATCGTCTTTTATTTTTTATGCATAATTCGATTTCTGGAGGTTTTGTTTGAACAAAATTATTTTTGCTATGTTGACTATCTCAGCGGTATCTTTTGCTGAGATAAGTGCAGATGTGGTTGCAGGGTATCTTGATCAGCTCGGGGAAGAAATGATTTACGACAGGTCCGACAACGAATTCATGCTGCTTGCGACAACTCAGGACAGCACACAGGTTCCATACATGTACATCCTTGTAGACCCCGAAATGGAGGGATGTCTTCTTGTTGCTCTTACGCCGGGTATTGTTCCCGAATCGGGAGAGGAAAGAACGGCAGCTCTTGAAACACTTGCCCGGTTGAACTGGGACAATACGTGGGTAAAGTTTACAAACGATCCGGAAACAGGCGAAGTGTCCGCCATGTATACTTTTTCGACTGAAAACGGTCTGGGATACGAATCATTCTCCGTGATGATCAACCTTCTTCTCGGAACCGTGGACAAGAACTGGGAAACACTATCTTCCATCTGATTTCTGTGAGAGGGGAGGGTAAATGTTTGGTAAGATAGCAATATGCTGCGGACGTTCCAGTCGGTCGCTGGGAACACGTATATGTGAAATTCTCGGTATAGAACCTGAGCCTGTGGATTTCGTTCAGTTTTCCAACGGTAACCTGATGGTGAACTTCGTTGGAGAATCAGTTCGCGAGAAGGATGTTTTTGTTATTCAATCCGGAGACAGATCTATTTTCCAGAACAGAGAACGTGCCTTTGGAACCGTTTCGGGCGACATCATAGAACTGCTTCAAATGATATACGCTCTAAAAGACAGCGCGGGAAGAATAACTGCGGTTACACCCTATTTTCCGTATGCCAGAAGTGACAAGAAGGATAAACCAAGGATAGCTATAGCCGCGAAAATGATTTTTGACCTTGTTGAATCGGTCCGCGCAAACCGTATTCTTACAATGACTCTTCATTGTCCGCAAAGCCAGGGTTTCAGTAATATTCCGGTTGATCAGCTGCATGCCGATGAAGTTTTTCTTGACAAGATAGTTTCTTTCGAGTCGGACAAACTCGCCTTTGTCGCGCCCGATACCGGCAGTATCATGAACAATGATTTTCTTGCGATGCATGTGGCCCGTTCCTTGAAGGAAGCCGGGAGAAATCCCGATATTCAGACCGGGTACGTTAAGAAAGTCAGGGTGGATGACAGCGAAACCCCTCATATAAGAACCGTGGAAGGTATTGATGATCTCTCGGGAAGAACAGTCATTATGAACGATGACGAAACTCTTTCCGGAAAGAGCCTGATAATGTGTGCGGAAATCGCCATGGAGCGCGGCGCGAAAGAGATATATGCCTTTGTTACCCATGGAATTCTTTCAGGCAACGCAGTGCGCAGGATTGAAGAAAGTCCCATAACAAAACTGTACGTTACCGACACCGTTGAATTCAATTCCGCGGCCGCCGAGAAAGTGACAGGCGGCCCTGTTACCAAAATAGAAACCCTTTCCGTCGCAAGGATATTTGCAGAAGCAGTAAAACGAATCCACGAAGGGAAAAGTCTGAGTTCTCTCTTCCTGGGCAAGTAGTAATTTGGAGACCCCCGCAAGAAGGAGTTTCATGATGATCAATTTCCAGCATATCAGCAGGAGACACTTTTTCTTCTGAGTGCTTCTACATCGTTGTATTCCACTATTATCAACTGACGCGGGCCTGGAAAATCCAACCTGGATTTTTCCATATCGCGAATTCCTCATGCACGGGAAAGAGATTACATGGAAAAAATACATTACGAAATTTATAATAAAAGTCATGCCGATGCCGTTGCTGTAATGTGGTCTGAAAGCAGGGAGGGCTGGCCTCCGGGCTTCTTTGGAGCATCCGAATTTACAGCCGGGAGTGTTGAGATGGAAGAAAATTCTTCCGGGAAACTGTTCACAGTACTTGCTCTCGAGAATACAAGAATTGTAGGCTACTGCCGTACAACACCATATGGAGGAGAACCTGACGCTGCGTATGTGGCGTTGCTGAATGTGGTACCCGATCGTCACGGCAGGAAAATAGGTAAGAAACTCCTCCTCGATGCTGTCGCAAGGACAGCTGATAGAGGCTACTACCGTGTTGACCTGCATACGTGGCCGGCCAACCTCAAGGCCATGCCACTGTACAAAAAAACTGGATTTTTCTGGGTGCCTGACAGCATGGTTTACATGCAGAATTACATGCCGTTCCTCCTGGGCAGAACCGAGTTCATGGATTTCCTTGGTGATAATAACTGGTACGATTGCTTTGTCCGCGAACTCGAAGTGAAACCGGACGAACAAAGAACTGTCAGCGGGAGGGAAGTTTTCAATTACCTGTTCGAAATCGAAGAAAGAAGTTTCAGGGCCGAATTCGACCGACGCGGCAGAATTCTTTCCGCGCTTGAAACACCTTCAGGTTTCTTGTCGGTAACCAGGAACAAGGGAGATCTTTTTTTCGGCAAGAGTGTGCAGATAAAAATCAAAGGAAATTCCCTGCCCGCGAAACTTTCTATCGAATCACACAAATATCTCTCCACCCCTCAATCCGTGACGGTTAAGGAGGCCTCGGAAGGGTTCGATATTGTTCCGGATCCCGTGCAGGTTCCCGTTCCCGACAGGGACAGGTCTCCCAGAATAACAACCGTTCTGCCCGGTGAAAATCCTCTTGAGATTGGAATAGGCATAAGAGCCGAGGAGCCTTTATCGATTCTGTCTTCACCGGTCCGCCGGATTTACCCGGAGCAGAAGGAACTCGCTCTGGATTTGAAAAAAGTCGCAGAAGTGGATTCCTTCAAACTGGAGGCAGGTTTTAACGGAAAACCTTTTCACAGCGAATATTATTCGCTGGAAAGTGCGATCTTCCAGAGAATATATATTCCCCTGCCTGATCTTGCGCCCGGATTGAACGAACTCGATCTTTTACTGTTCTGTAATGGAACCGCCGGAGCGGAAGAGAAGATAATCCTTGTGTCCGGACCTTACACCGAATCTCCCAAAGCTTCCCTCACGCGGAAAACAGCCGTTATAACAGGTAAGGATTTCTCTCTCGCGGTATCCAGAACGGGAGCGAGGGGTACAGTTTGGATTCCGGGTGAGGATGACAGAGAAACGGTGGCAGGGTATCTGGGAATCAACGCGGGTCCTCCATTCTGGAATTCAGACCTGCCTCACCAGTTATACGAGGTATCCATCAGGGATAACAGTATTGTCGCGTGTGCAGGATGGCCATCCCGTTCAGGTCTCAGCAATGAAATCAGTTACAGGCTCGATCCGGCAGGTTTCGTGGAAGTACGAAGCAGAATTTTCAACAATTCCTCCCACGAACAAAAAATCAGTTTCCTTGCAAACTGGGGAGGAGGATTCCCGTTCTTTGGAGGAACAAGTCGTATAATTCCATTGAAAAAAGGTATCCTGACCTGTAGGGAAGTATACAACCAGATACCGGATCAATCCGAAGATTACCCGAGAAACATTTCGGAGATCGGAGCTCCGTGGTTCGCAATTTCAAACGGGAGGAAATCCCTTATGGCCTGGTTCCCCTTGTGGAGCAGGCTGCAATTCGGAAGACCCCAGACCGAAGATGTTCTGATTGCGCCCGGCGGAAGCGCGCAAGCGCCTCCTTTCGGAATGCTTCTGTCGGGAGGAGAGTTGAAAGACCTTCTGCGTAACGCGAAAACCCTGGGCTGGAAAACCGGTTCCGTGAATACAGAAACAGGCTTTATCAATTATAACCTGGAACCTGTGATGATAGAGGGTTACGAAGTAAATCTTTCCCACAATCTCTTTGGAAAACGCATGGGAAGTATCAACATGGACGGAGTAACCGCTGCTGAGGGAGTCATCAGCAATAGTAACACTATTTCAGCACCTGTTGTCGGAACGGGTACAAAGGAAGTTTCACTGAATATCGCCGGCAGGGATACTGTTTTTCCGGTCAGAATAATCAGTAGAAACGCGGAAACTGCAGCAGTTCTGGAAGAGGATGGAATTCTCAAATTATCCAACGGCAGACTAAAAGCACTGATCGATCCGTCGGAGTTCGGACATGTATACACCCTCCGGCTTGACGGTGTTGAAAACATTATGTCCTCACATCCCGGCCCTTCCGATTTCGGGTGGGAAAAGCCCTGGTTCGGCGGCATTCATCCAAGGGTTACGGACAACAGGCAAAATCCATTCAAGCTCGATACCGTCAAGTGCCACCGGAGCAGATTCGAAACCATCTTCGGAGGTCTTACCGAAAAAGGCTGGGAGATGAAATGGAAAGTGAATCATAAGAAATTCGGTTCTCTTGATCTTACATGGAGAGTCTCCCTTCTGCCGGAAGTACCTGTTCTGAGAACCTGGTTCTGTCCCGAGGCAACGAACGAAGCTTACCTTGGTGGAGAATTCGATATCAGAGGCTTTCTTGAACCGGGGGGAGAGCACAGGAACGCGGTACATACTGCACAGAGTATGCCGCTTCTGAGGCAGGGCAGAGAACACGCGGGAGCCTGGTTCGATACGGGCCGCTGGGCCCGGGTGGAATCACCGGGAAAGGGTTTTATTGAGGCTTACTCACTGAAAGAAAACATCTTCCTGTCGGAGGATTACGCGGACAAAGGCTGTCATTTTGCGGTTATCGATGCCCTCGACAGAAGAAGGGAAATTGAGATTTTCTGGATATTTGGAAACGGTACAGATGATGAAGTTCTGTCCGGAATTTTCAGGAAGTACTTTTCAGTAAATCCCTAGGAATTTCTTCCCTCACGGAAAAAATTCTTGAGAAGTTCTGCGGATTCTGATTCATAGCAGCCTCCGAACACCTCGGGATAGTGGTTCAGTTCAGGCATTTTAAGAATGTCCGTAACCGATCCGAACGCGCCGAAACGCCTGTCGGAAGCTCCGTACACTATCCTTGGTATCCTGGACAATACGGCCAGACCCGCGCACATAAGGCAGGGCTCCAGGGTCGAATAGAGGGTGCAGCCTTCCAGTCTCCAGTCGCCTCTGTCTTTCGTCGCCGCGGTTATTACAAGATGTTCGGCGTGCGATGTCGGCATTCCCATTTCAATTGTCCTGTTACGATCGGCGAAGAATCTGCCCGAAGACTCCACGAGAATAGCACCCACGGGAACTTCGCCCGCCCGGTAGGCTTCCTCAGCCTTTTCAAGGGCGGTCTTCATCCAGTATTTGTCGAGTTCGGAAATAGCTATTTCATTCTCCTTTCCTCATTATTGCTTCGATCTCGTGAGGATATTTTGGAATATCAGCGGACAGTACGACATTCTCTTTATCGCCTATAAGTACATCGTCCTCTATTCTTATCCCTATTCCTTCTTCCTGCGAGTAAAATCCGGGCTCAACGGTAAGAACCATTCCTGCCCGCAGCTTATCGCTGATTACATTTTCATCGTGCGTATCAAGGCCTAAATGATGACCTATATTGTGATAGTAGTAATTCTCGATTTCCTCTTCCTTTTCTATAATGCCCCTCTGCAGTAGAACTCCGGCGTAAAAGTTCCTGACTTCATCGTTCCATTGGGAATGAAGCTTCCCGGGTTTTAACAGGTGAATCGCCTCTTCCTGCACTTCTATGACCATCTCGACCAGTTCTTTCTGTCTCGGGGTATACTTACCGCTTACGGGGAAGGTTCTTGATATATCCGCGTTGTAATAATTTTTCCTGGCACCAAAATCCAGAAGGACCAATGTTCCGTCCTCAAGGGGTTTATCGTTATCAACGTAATGAAGGCAGGTAGCTCTGCTTCCCCCGGCTACAATCGCGGGAAAGGCGGGAATCTTCTCTCCGTTTTTCATGAATTCGTAAAGAAGCTCCGCTTCAAATTCGTACTCAAGCATTCCGGGTTCAAGTGCTTTCAAGGCACGGATGAAGCCTTTTCGGGTTATCTCGATTGCTTCTCGCATGGTTTCCAGTTCACGGGGCTCCTTGACCATCCTCAATCGGAAAATATCGCTCGAAAGTCTTCTGAAATTCAGATGCGGGTAAGAGGATATAAGTCTGTTGGCGAAGTTCAGTCTTCTGCCGTTGTCACCCGTTATTCCCGCAACGGGGAAATCAACCCATACGTTCTCAATACCCCAGCGGATTATTATCCTGTCGATCCATTTTTCAACTGTATCGTTGAAGTTGATACTGTCAATACCGCTTTTTTCAGAGGCTTCCTCTTTCGTAAGTACCGTTCCATACCATTTGGCATGAAGCTCATCGTATGCCTCTATGAAAAGAACTTCGCTGATATCCATACCCTTTCTACGGTGAATGACCAGCCATGTTCCCGACTGGTCTATTCCGGTCAGATAAACAAGGTTGAGGTTCGGCGTGTATGGGTATTGACCATCAGCGCTGGTACTTTTCAAAGTCGAGGGAGGAATTATCAGAAGGAATTCTTCCGGCATGGTTTCCATAAGTTTTTTTCTGCGGCTGCTATAGATTCTTGAGTTGAACATTCCATCCTCCGTAATTATTTGCTGCCCAAGGGTATCGCAAAGATCATACACTCATGAGGTGTTGGATAGAATATCCGGTCGTTACTATCCTCTGCCTGTTATGGAATATAACATCGAAAAGGCACGGTTGAAAGCAGAAAGGCAGGCCGGAGCCTGCCTTTTCTGCCCGAGATTGATCAGTCTTTTATCTTGATTTTCCTGTGAAGAGCTTTCGCTTCCTTTGGAAGGACTATTTTGAGTACTCCGTTTTCGTACGAGGCACTGGCTTTTTCAGCCTTGACATCGGTGGGAAGAGTGAACGACCTGGAAAAACTTCCGTACCTGACTTCTCTGCGGTGCCAGGTTTTATTTTTCTCGTCGGTCTCCTCCTTTTTCTCTCCCTTTATCGAGAGAACTCCATTCGCGATATCAATTTCAATATCGTCCCTCTTCATGCCGGGAAGCTCGGTCTTTACCTCGATGGTTTCAGCGGTCTCGGTGATGTCGACTTCGGGTGCCCATTCCCTTTCGTTGCTGAAAACATCAAATTCCGGAGCAATGCTCCTGAGAACGATCTCCATTGGGGACAGGTAACGTCCTCTTTTGCTGATTTT
>CAZOQQ010000057.1:0-687 GCA_964582075.1 uncultured bacterium
GGGGAAAATGCCTGAGGGCTCTTGGTAACCGGGAAGGCGCTTTCGAGCTGTACAGTGAGGAAGAGGTTGAAACGGTGATCCCGGCGGTTCAGTATTCCCTGTAACGCTTCAGAGCGCGAACAACTGTCTGCAGAGGATGTTTTTCATGTTAAGAAATGAGTCTGGAGCAATATGACAAGAGATGGAATAGTCAGGGAAATCAGGGGAGAGGAAGCCCTGATCAGTCCGGCAGATGGCAGTGTGTGCGACACCTGCGAAGCAAGACATACGTGTCTGACTTTGCCCGGAGGTAAAGATGGAGATACGGATTTCTGGATACGGAACAACATAGGAGCTGCAGTTGGTGATCTTGTGGAACTTGAACTTAAACCGTCCGCGTCGCTTGTTATTATCGCCTCTACTTTCCTTGTTCCGGTATTCTTCTTATTTGCGGGATACCTTCTGATGATGAATGGAAGTGATTCGCAAAGGGCAATCGGTGCGGGCGCGGGGCTGCTGGCGGGAATAGTTTCTTCAATTATTATCAACAAACGTCTTGGAGCGGAACATGGTTACAATATGCAGATGATCAAAGTACTGGAAAGAGCTGACAATCATTCATGAATTCCGCGCACATGGAAGGAAACACCAATGATTGAGGAGATGAAAGCCCTTGCCGACAGAATACTGGGTCAGCTTCATACCAGG
>CAZOQQ010000057.1:697-10470 GCA_964582075.1 uncultured bacterium
GGCGGGTTGATTATGGAGATGTAAGGGTTGAAAATACCAACCTTGAGAACCTTGCATTCCGGAAACAGAGGCTGGACGAAGCTGAAATGCAGGAAAGCAGAGGGGTTGGAGTAAGAGTTCTTGTGAAGGGATGCTGGGGATTTGCCGCCTGTAGTGGTTTTGATCCGGATTCAGTTGAGAAGACGGTTGACCGGGCCGTTCAGATAGCAAAAGCCGGAGCCGGGGTAATTACGGGTCAGGTAAGGCTTTCCGAAGAAACACCGTCAGTCGGTCATTACGAGGGGCCTTGCAGGATAAATCCTTTCACGATACCCAGGAGCGAGAAACTTGATCTCATGAGCAGGGCGGCGGATATAATGCATTCGTCACCGCTTATCAGCATGAGCCGGACAAGCTTGAGACTGGAGCAGAAGAGAAGGGTTTTCGGTAATACGCAGGGAACTCTTGTTTCGTCAGATCTGATATTCACCATGCCGGTAATTGCAGCGCACGCGGTTCACGACAATGATATGCAGAGCAGAGGTTTCCAGGACGGAGCCAGAATAGCGGGATGGGAGTGGGTGGAAGAAGCCGACCTGCTCTTCTGGGCTGAAAAAGCCAGGGAGGAAGCTATAATGAAGGTTCGGGCACCTGAAGGTCCTTCCGGGGTTATGGATCTTGTTCTGGACGGAATTCACCTTGGTCTAACTATGCATGAATCCGTGGGACATCCTACCGAGAGCGACAGGGTTCTCGGCTGGGAGGCCAGTATGGCGGGCAGAACATTTCTGAGTATAGATGATCAGGAACATCTGAAGTACGGTTCCGGGAAAGTTAATTTCATAGCGGATAATACTATGCCCTACGGAGTTGCAAGCTGGGGATGGGATGATGACGGTGTCCCCGGCCAAAAATGGTACATTGTCAGAGATGGCATTTTCCAGCAGTTCGGGTCGGTAAGAGAAACCGCCCGGCTTGTAGGCAGAAAACACAGTACGGGGTGTTGCAGAGCCCAGGACTATGCAGGTTTTCCCATAAACAGGCAGCCGAATTTCTATCTGGAACCAGGTAAAGACAACCTGACACCGGAAGATCTGATATCCGAAGTGAATAATGGAGTATACATTGAGGGACGTGGTTCATTCAGTATCGATCAGAGAAGAATTAACTTTCAATTCGGTGGCGACATGTTCTGGGAAATAAGGAATGGCAAAAAAGTCCGACCTTTGAAAAAGGTCATATACCGTTCTAAAACAAGGGACTTCTGGGGGGCATGTGATGCTATCGCGGACAGCAGATCGTTCAGAACCATCGGGATTCTCACCTGCGGTAAAGGAGAACCCATGCAGGCTGCAAGGATGACCCACGGAGCGAGTACTTCAAGATTCAGGAATATCGAAGTGGGAAGAGGTGCGGAATGACCGGAGAAGAACTTCTTGAAGTAGTCGGAACGGTAATTGATAAGGCTGAGGTTCCGGATGTTGTTGCTTCTCTCACCGAAAAGAGGGAAGCGGCCGTGAGATTCGGTCAGAATAGAATCACGCAGAATATGGATACTTTTGAGCGTAAACTCCGGATTACTCTGGGAGATGGAAGCAGAAAAACAGTTTACTCGACACACAGAATAGATTTAAGCGCTATCCCTGAAATACTCAACAGGGCAATGGAAATGCTGAAAACGGCTTCCCCCGATCCGGAGTACATGTCGCCCGTTGATGCCGGACAGGTTTATCCGATAGTTGACGCGTGGGACGAATTGACAGCGCAGGCCGACCCTTCGGAACGCACTGAAGCCGCAGCCAAAGCAATAGGCAACGCTGAGATGAACCGGATGGAGGCCTCCGGTATTGTTGCCGCTGGTTACACGAATACCGCCATTGGAACTTCGACCGGCAACCTTGCGCATCACAGATCAACAGCAGCTTACATGAGGCTTACAATGGACATGGGCAGAGCATCCAGTTTCAGAACTCTCAGCGCGGAAGCATGGGACGACCTTCCGATTGATAACGCGATACGGGAAGTGGCGGAGGAAGTTGAAGCCGATAAGAATCAGAGCGAACTTGAACCTGGAAATTACAGGTTGATATTTGAGCCGCAGGCTGTAGCCGATCTGGTTCCGTACATAGCATGGTCGATGAATGCAAGATCGGCTGATGAAGGTTTGACAGTATTTTCAGGGAGGTACAACGATCTGGTTACGGGTAAGGGATTTTCGATGAGAAGTCAGTTGAACGGTTTGGTTAAGGGAAAACCGTTCAATGAAGAAGGACTTGCCTCCCGAAATGTTACCTGGATAGACAGTGGCCGGCTTGTTAATCAACCCTGCACAAGATTCTGGGCTTCAAAAACGGGCAGGGAACCTCTTTTCATACCGGGAACTCTTGAAATCGGAGGAGGTTCAGGATCCTTAGATGATCTCATCAGAAGCGTTCCGGGAAGAGCCCTTCTTTTTCGCAGATTCTGGTACATAAGGTTCGTTGATCAGAAAGAACTGAGCCTCACCGGTATGACTCGTGACGGTGTTTTTCTTGTAGAGAATGGAAGGATAATTCATCCGGTTGAGGATTTCAGATGGAACTGGAAACCGCTGGATCTGTTTTCCAGGATTGAGAAACTGGGAAATCCCGAACGTAAGGGGCAGTTGAGCGTTCCTCCGATGGTAATCGGACCGACCGGAGTGTAGTTCCGCTACCAGAGGAACCTGATCCCCCAGTAGGTACAACCGTCAAGTGATCTTAAAGGTTGAGTATCGCTGAAGTAGTGTGTAATATGAGCTTCAAAGGTACCTGCTGTCGACTTATACGCGAAGTACAGTTCGCCTTTGTGTCTGGATGAGCTTCCACCGTTGTTGTTGAAGTAGAAATCCATTTTGTATCTTAATCCGGAGAGCCACGAATGCCATGCAGCGCCTTCGAAATCAAGCATCCCGTGCATCGACCAGTCGAAATCATGCCCTTTCTGGTAGGTTTCGCCCCTTGGCCGATAAATTCCGATGGAGAACCATCCGTCCGGGAGTCCCGAAGGAAGCATGGAAAGATTGTCAGTGAAATCAGGGGAAGGATCATCGAATACTACTCCGAGTTTGACATTGTTCATGTACTCCGAAAGCGTATCCGACATGTCTATGTTATGAAAACATTCATGATCGGAATAGAGCCTCAGGAGAACGGGGTCCAGCTGGTACTCAAGCTGAAATTTAATATTCCAGTGTCCGCCGTAAATGTTGAACTTCATCTCGGGGCTGTTCCAGTTCTTGCCCATGTAGGTTTCCATAGCGAGACCGAGCTGCCATGAGAATGAACCGAGGCGCAGTATTCTGATGTCCGTTTCTATGTTACCGTATATGAAATGTTCGACGTTGGGATTGAAGAAGCTGTAGGCTTCAAGCAGACCTGTGGATTCCATTGGAAATTCCAGCGGAGCTGAAAGCAGTGCTGCGACCAGAAGAAAAGTGCCGATGGTTACCCGCCTTAATCTGATTGTGATGCTGCGGCTTTCCCTTCAGGAAGAAGCCGCAGCAAGTGAAATATACAGAACTCAGACGTTCTGAAGGTAGTTCATCAGGTTGGTCTCTCCAGCTGGATTGTCTTCGAGTCCCTTCTTCAAAGCCTTTACCATCATTGATTCCGGTAGGGAACCTTCGGCGAAGAACTTGCCGTTCACAACAGTTCTTGGAACTCCCTGGACTTTGAATTTCATGGAAAGCTGCTGGAATTCGTTTGCTTCTATAACTTCCGCGTTCACCCTGCCGCTGTAGCGTGCCATCCGACTCGCAAGTACGGCTGACGAGGGACAATGCGGGCATGAGGGTGTAACGAAAACCTGCATTACAAGATCCTCGTCCAGATCGTTCAGGAACGCTATGGTTTCCGCGGTAAGCGGTTCCTCGGGACCGCCCGTATCGATTATGGTTGTCAGGAGGGAGCTGAATTCATACCCTGAAGGAGCTCCATAGAATTTAACTCTCGAATGGGTTCCATCCGATACGATTATCGCGGGAGTTCTCTCCACACCGTCCTTCTGCGCCTCCTCACGGTTTGCCTGTGAGTTCAGAAAAGTAATTTTCAATCGATCCGATAAACCGTCAAGTTCCCTGAGTATGGTTTCGGTATCATGGCACGAGGGGCATTCAAGCTTCTGTGTATACACTTTTATGTAGACATCCCGCACGAGTATGCTGAATATCTTCGTTACTTCATGAGCGTCGCTTTCTGACAGTAAAGCCATTTATCTGTACCTCCGTCACTGAAGCAGGTCAAATACTGCTGAAGCCGCTCTGGCGCCATCGGATACAGCGGTGACTATCTGCCGCAGTTCGTTGTCTGTTACATCTCCCGCCGCGAAGACGTTTTCTCTTGATGTGTGAACAATATCATGGGTTCTGACCGTACCGTTATCGTTCAGTTCGACAAGGCCGGTGAACGGTTCCGTGGCCGGTTTGCGCCCGACGTACATGAATACCCCGCTGAGTTTCAATTCTTTCTCACCCTCAGGGGTGTTCAGGATCACGCCTTCTACGTTAGCGTCTCCTTCTATTGCTTTCAAAGTGGTATTCCACATGACATTGCAATTCCTGCAGGAAAGAAGTTTCTCCGCGAGGTAGGGTTCCGCGCGGAATTTATCTCTTCTGTGAACAATAGTCAGTTCGGAGACGAATTCGGATAGATGAAGGGCTTCCTTGACCGCGCTGTCGCCCCCGCCCACAACCAGTACATGAGCATCCCGGAAAAAAGGAGCGTCGCAGGTCGCGCAGTAGCTGACTCCTCTTCCATAGAACTTGTCCTCCCCGGGTACTCCAAGCTTTGCTGGAGCGGCTCCGGTAGCAATTATGAGGTGCTTCGCGATATAGGTCGCGGAATCCGCCTTTATTTCAATTCTATCATCAACCGGGTTCGCGGATAATACCGAGGAGGATTCGAAATCGGCCCCCCAGCTTATGGCCTGTTCTTTCATTACAGCGGTAAGGTCTCCGCCTCCAATGGATTTTATACCCGGATAGTTCTCTATCAGCGCCGTTAAAGCCGCCTGTCCTCCCGGCTGGTAGCTTTCCAGGACGATATGTTCAATATCGTACCTCGCGGAGTACAGGGCCGCGGAAAGAGCGGCGGGTCCGCCTCCGGCTATGACAAGATCAAGCTCGCGGCTGCCCGAAGAACCGGTGCCTACGATTCCGTATCTGAGATCCACATTACTGCCCCAGTTTCGATTCAGCCAGACTTTCAAGCTGTGTCTGCAGGGAGTTACGGTCACGGAAACCAACCATTCTGTCGATTTCCTGTCCGTCGTGGAATACTATCATCGTGGGAACGCCGCGGATTCCGAATTGCGAAGATGCCATAGGGTTTTCATCAACGTCTATGTGATAAAAGCCGATTCTGTCATCGAGATCATCGGAAATTTTGTTAAGAACCGGATCGAGCATTTTACAGGGAGCGCACCACGCGGCGCTGAAGTCAATCAGAGATATCTTATCTGTTACTGACGCAGCTTCCTTAATTTCGTTACCATTAATGTGTTTTACGGCCATGACGGCCTCCTTTCGGTTTGATTGTTACATTTATCACAAGCATGTTTTTTGCCAGAAAATATCATGTACGTAAGTTACTATGGTACAATATATATGCATTCCGACAGGTTCACCTTATTATACACAGTGGTGCAAGACTGGCATATTGACGCACCGATTCAGACCGTTTTACCATCTGTTATATTCTAAAAGATCGAACACGGCGAGTTCATTATGGATGTTAAAGCGTAAGGACCGGAGAATGCTGAAAGAGATCGAAACCAGGGGAAGAAGAGCGCTTGTGAAGTACCTGCTTTCCCGTTTTCAACCGGAACGGGTTCTTCGGAAGATTCCGCCTGATGCGGAACTTAAGAGAATACTCCTGATGAGGTGGGATGCGATAGGTGACATGATGGTCTCTCTTCCCTTTTTCAGGAAAGTCCGAGATCTTTTTCCGGATGCCGAAACCGGTATTGTTGTTTCCAGGCGCAATCTGCCGCTTCTTAAATATGAAAAAGGGTTCAGTACGATTCTATACGACAGTAATCCAGCAACGTACGCAAGGAGCCTTATCCTTGCAAGGCGCTTCAGACCGGACGTGGTAGTCGATACCAGGATGCACTACGACTCAACCACATCCTTCATATATGGAGTTATATCCGGGGCATCCTGGAGCCTGTCGGCATCGAACAGGGATAACAGGCTTCCGTTTTCCGTTCGAGTTCCCATACCCGCCGGAAAACATCATTACGCTTATTTAACAGGAATACTGCTTGAAGGTCTGGGTAAGAAAATTGACGACACCGATCTGGACAGGAAACTCATACTATCGTCCGAGGAAACCGGATTCAGTAACGCTTTCTGGAGAAAAGCAGGGTTGAATCTCAGGAATAGAGCCATAGGGGTAAACATCTCAGCCGGGAACCCTTCGCGTATCTGGGGTACTCACGATACCGCTGACTTGTGTTCTTTCATAGTTAGTACAGGAAATGTTCCGCTTGTGTTTTCCACTCCCGGGGACAGAAATAAAGCTGCGTCAATTTCCGAAGCGGTTCCCGGAACCTTGTTGATTCCCGAGTGCCGGACAATTCTTCACGCAGCAGCGCTGGTTACGAACCTTAAAATGCTTATTACTCCTGATACTGCACTTGTTCATATTGCTTCATCCTGCAAGGTTCCGGTGCTGGGGTTGTTCCCGCAGAGAGAAGGACATATGCCCCTGTGGTTTCCATGGAGAGATGATTACGAACTGGTTCGAACGAACACGGAAAGGATCGAGGATATCCCCCTTAAAGACGTGACGGACGCGTATACAAAACTTCTTGCACGGATTTCCTCCGAACTCCAGTGACTGGAATATTGAAGAGACTTGAAGTACTGGGGAGAAAATTCCTTTTCTCTGTAATCGCTCCGGGTATGTCATCGGGGAATGTGCTGTCCTCGGTACCGGAACCCGTGAACAGCATTCTTATCATGAGGCAGGACAGAATAGGAGACATGATAATGACACTGCCTCTGATTCGCAGTATCAGAGACACGAACCCGGGCATAAGAATTGGAATTGTGGCTTCTGAATCCAGCAGGATTATCCTGAAGTACGAAAAGGGTTTTGATATTGTAACGTACAGGAAGGATCCACCGGGTTTCATTTCATCCCTTGTTGAAGCCTGGAACCTGAATCCTGACGTGGTGGTGGATATGCACATGCACGATTCCACGACATCGATGATATACGCGGTGTTTTCAGGAGCGAAGTGGAAGATGCATGTCGACCGTGAAAACAGGCTTCCATTTAATGTAAGGGTGGACGCTCCCCGGGATGGTCACATCATGGACGCCTTTGCTGGATTGCTGTCCGGATTGGGAAGGAAAATTGAAACTGTTTTGCTGCGTCGTGAGGTTTCGCTTTCGGTGAAAGAGACAGATTTCGCTGAAGAGTTCTGGAGACGTTCGGGTGCGTCTCCGGAGAACTGCGCAGCGGTGAATATTTCCGCTGGTTCGGAAAATCGCAGGTGGGGAACAGACAGATACGCCCTGGTCTGCGGGAAAATACTGAAACTGGGACTTACGCCACTTTTACTTTATTCTCCCGGGGATTCAAGTTCGGCTGAAACGATCTTCGATCTCGAGCCCGGTGTTCTCCTTTCGCCCGTAACACCTGATATCCTTCACCTTGCCGCTCTTATGAGAAGAGTATCCCTGCTGGTAAGCCCCGATACATCGGTAATCCATCTTGCCGCTTCCTCTGGCATTCCGGTTGTTGGTATGTATCTGCCATTCGATCCTTCGCTTCCCAAATGGTACCCATGGCGTGTAAGGAACCGGGTTATTATTTCCGGAGACGAAAGATCTCTGGATTCGATTCAACCTGATACGATTATGGACGCAGTGAAGTCACTGATAAAGGAGGGATCCTTTGAGAATAGGTTTTGATGTTTCCGGCCTGTCTGGTTACAATGGCATAAACACATACTCCAGGGCTTTGATAATTAATCTGGCCAGGGGATTTCCTGATGACGAATTCACTCTTTTCTCCACTTTCAGCAAATCAAGATTAAAGAATCTTAAAGGTATTTTCGGCATCTTCACTAACGTGGAAATTAAGCCTGTTCTTCCCAATACTCTTGCGCTGGGGAACAGCCTGAGGCCGGTTATATCATCGCTCAGATCGACATTGCTGCGCTACCACGCCGGCAAACTGGATATTCTTCATTTAACGAGACCGTTTGCCGAAAAAGTGAAATGTGACAATCTTGTCCTGACAGTTCAGGATCTGTTTCCCCTTTTGCTCGACGAATACAAAGGGGAAGAGGCAGAAAAGGAGTTCAGGAGTAACGCTTCATTGATGCTTGCCAGAGCGGCAGCCATAATTGTTCCAACTGATTATATCGCGCGTCAGATCGAGTCGGTATTTCCCATACCCGGAAATAAACTGCATGTTGTTCCGCACGCGGCCGGCAGCGAATTCAAGATAAGCGATGAACCTCCGGGAATAACCGGCAATCTGATGCCGGGTTCTTCAGGGTACTTTTTATACGTTGGAAGCGCGTACCCAAGGAAGAATCTGGGCAGATTGCTAGAGTCCTACAACCGCCTGTCGGAAACGATCAGGCGTGATTATGGACTTGTACTCGTTCTGACGGGAGTATCAAGGCATATAAACAATCTGAAAACGAATTACGGTGATTATCTTGAGAGGCCGGGAACAGTCATTCTAAGCGGAGTTTCCAAGCGGGAACTCGTATCTCTTTACTCGTTCTCAACGGCACTGCTGCTTCCGTCGATGGAGGAGGGCTTCGGGCTTACAGTTCTGGAGGCGATGCAATGTGGTTGTCCCGTGATTACTTCAAACACTTCCTGCCTTCCCGAAGTTGCCCGGGATGCGGCGCTGTACGTTAATCCATCGGATACGGACAGTTTAGCGGATGCCATGAAGAAGCTGGCGGTCGACTCTGATGTAAGGAAGCATCTGATATCGGCCGGTCTTGAAAGAGCGGGCGAATTTTCCTGGGAAAAAAGCGCGGAACAGACCATGCTGGTTTATCAGAACCTGATGAAATAGTTCACAGATGAAGCTGCTTCTTATTTGTAGATAATCCGGTAGAGTGAATAACCGTTCTCCTCGGTTACGAAATCCAGCCTTCTTGAGGTGAGAAAACTGATGCTTCTTTCAAGTTTGCCGGGCATGGGGTCCTCCGTTTTAAAATAAACGTAGTCAAGATCCATCCTCTCAAGAAGAGACATCTCCTCAGCGAGTGACGGAGCCAGGAACAGTCTGCGGGCAAGGGGATGGTTTTCCAGTACGATTATATCATGGTTACAGAAGTATCTTTCACGTTTCCACATGGAGAGCAGACGGGTTCCTGCCGGCAGATTCCTGTTGCACCATTCATGAAGAGGCTGCACTTCGACTCCGTCGACGGAGTTAAATCCGTTTGATTCGGAAAAATACGGGTAGGAGAACAGGGCATTCATACGGTCGGAAACCGAAGATATTATTAATAGCGCTGCAATGCATCCGTAAAGCACGTATCTGTTTTTGAACAGTTCTCTACTCAAGTCCACGCCGGTCGCCGCAAGAACAGGTGACATGAGGTACGCGTACTTCGCACCCCATTTCACCGGGTCAAATACTATGGAGGATATTACCGCGTATATCAGCATACAGACGAAAGGCAGTAATACTCTGAACCGTTTCCGTGATACAAGCGCAAAAGCCGCACCTGCAAGAAAAACGTATACGGGTAAACCCCATGACTCGATGAGTCTTCCAAGGTTTGTGAAG
>CAZOQQ010000058.1:0-10299 GCA_964582075.1 uncultured bacterium
AGACGCGTAGAAAACTCTCATCTCTTCCTTTCATGGTAAGGCTGAATATACTCGCAGCTGACTTCAACGTACCAGCATTAACCCGAATTCCAGATGGAATATAGTTTACCCGGCTCGCGGTAAACGCTGCCTCATACACGAAAAGGCAGTAAATTATCTAATCTCTAAGAAGCACCAGCCTTGCGGTAGCCTCTGCGGAACCGGAAAGTTTCAGAAGGTAAATTCCGGAAGAGAGAAGGGATGCATCAATCGTAATTTCATCCTCAAACGGCGATTGTCCTTCCCGGGAAATGAGAAGTCTTCCTGATATATCGTATATGGCAAGGTTCCAGTTTCCGGAGGTGGGGATATTTACAGGTACTGTCAATACACCCGAAGTCGGGTTAGGCGATGGAAGCCCGAGGACAGGTTCGATATGAGCGTGATCTGAAATCCCTGTCGAAGCTGTATACGCTCCTTCAATCGAGATGTCGTCGATATAGAAGCCGGTTCCTGTATTACCATCATCGTCGGATTTGAATCTGAATTCAATCTGCATGGTGATTCCGGTTTCATACGATGATAAATCAAATGTGTAGGGAACCCAGCCGGTACCAATGCCCTTGTCTCCGTGAGAAAGGGCCCCGCCGGACCCGATGTATGCGAGAGTATCAGCAGTGGTGCCGTCATGTCCAATTACGTACATCCCGTCACTGCCGTATATCGCGGTATCGAAAGTAGTCCAGAATTCCAGGGAGGCATTCGGCGCGAGAATTATCTCGGGGCTGAAAAGGCTGCAATCCATTCCGTTCACGTATCCATTCGTTCCGCCGCAGAACCATGAATGTACCGGAGAATGGCTTTTATTGCTTGAAATATTCCACATGTCATTGGTTCCGGAATGGGTCCAGCCGAGTACTCCCGATTCCACATCGTTGGAAATCCCGGTTTCGCCGATTGTAAGCCTTAATGAATCAGAAAAAAGATAATCGTCAAGAAGAATGTTGAAATGAAGCCATGGAAAAGAGGGTGAGACGGTGCCGGTATCGAGTTTACACACAAAAGCAAACGGTTCGGTTCCTTCCGGGGGAATGGAATCTGTGTATGCCGAATCGGAAAGCCATGTGATGCTGGAAGGGTATCCCGTCATCACTGCGGACACGCCCTGGGCGTTCAACATTCCCACATTGGCTATCGAAGCGATCAGGTCAAAGGTTTCACCGGGCTCGGGAATTCCGTTGGCGTTCCCGGACGTACTGTCGTTGATGCTGTAGGTGGTGAAGTACAGTCCCGGCGCATGCACCAGCAGTGGAATCGTAATATCCCAGTTGCCCTGACCTGTCTGGATTTGACCATTCAGGGCGATTAGATCAGCGTTTACCGCTGATGAATCAACGTGAAGAGAAAGCGATGGAGAACCGGTTGATTCGGCTCCTGCATTGATATTGCCAAAAAGACTTGAGTCCTGTGATACGACTGCCGGACCCGATACGGAAGAAATTGCAAGTTCAACGTCTGTAAGATTCTCCGTGCCCTGGTTTAGAAGTTTTATCTGCAGATCGGCAGTGCATCCGGGAGAAAGCTGTCCGTACCCCAGGTTATCGAGAATAGTCAACTGAGAAATCACGGGATCGGGACCTGTTGACCGGGGAACATCAATAGAAGTTCTCTTCACGTTCGGCCCGGTTACGGTAACTTTCACATCTCCGGTAACCGGAGCAGTGAAATCGAAGGTAAATGAGCCTGAAGCGTTAAGTTCCTCTACTGCCCAGTTGCTGCCTTCATCATGAACGCACACGGTGAGACCTTGAGCAGGTACTCCCGAAACCCGTACAGGGAAAATGGAAGTGTTCGGAGTAACCAGTGCGGGGCAGGTAACAGTTATATCCACCGGAGTTTTTCTGTAAGGTCGAAAAGAAGGGTCACCAAGGAGATTTACATCGTACTGATGCCATCTGTAAACGTTCTTCCACTGACTGTAAGGGATGAAGTACTCTTTGGTGGCAGCCAGCAGTTCTCCCGATGTAAGTGTCCGGTCGCTGTAAAGGTAGTCATGATAAATATGGTCCAGCGCGTCGGAATACCCGTAGCAGGGGTTTCCCGGTGAGCCCCAGCCGTAGCTGGAGTTGCCTATGTAAGCGACAGCACCTCCGTTGGGATTGGTTACGAAATGCTCGGCAACGGCATCGTAATCGAAAGCGGCGCTCCAGCAGCCGATGGAATACATCGAAGACGCGAAACGTCCATTGGAATTAATCGCGTCCGCGTCACTTATGCCCAGATAATCACCACCGCCAACGCCTATGGATGAATACCAGGCATGTCCATCGTGGTTGATTAAATTCTGTCCCTCGTTCAAAGCAGCCATGGTTGTAGTCAGATTCTCGTTGCCGAGAGCTTCGTAGAGTTTCGTTATGTTCAGGAAGTTCGGAAGGAACTCCTCGTCGATGTAATCCTTGCTGTCACCGGAATTAGTATACGGATTTGCCCATAGAACCATTGCAAGAAACAGAACTCTCTGGTAGTAATCCTGCTGAGTGCAATCTTCGCAGGCGATGATCTTGTTGACGAAAGCTTCAGCTTCGGCGGTGTTTTCAACCGGCGCTCTTCCAACGAAGACGTCCGGATACAGATCTACATTATCGGTGACTTCTCCAAAAATATCGTTTCCATTTGCGTCCCATGTTCCATCAAGGTCTGAAAAGTAAAGGTCACACGGGAGGCTGTCCTCCCGGGAAGCGAAATTGGCTTCGCATGTCATAGCGTAAGCGTACCGGAAAGGTACTATGTTCGTGTCTCCACCCAGAAGAAGAAAATCAAGACCTTTAGTACTGTAATAGTTTTTAACGAAGTTTCTGAGAATCTCCGCGTTGTCACGCCCTGTAGCTGAAGCGTAAACGGTATCCATCGTAACTATTTCGGTAATGATTCCCTGATCGTTTCTTCTGTCAGCCAGTTGCTGAAAAGCCGGTTTGCAGGATTGATCGGTAACAATAAGCAATCTCCTGCAGTTACCAGAATCGACTGTCGGAAGATGTCGGTTCTCCGTTGGAACCGTCTGAACGCTGACTTCCAGGGATGAAAGGCGCTGAAGTTCCATTGATACGGGATTCCATCTCAAAGGTGTAACCAGAAGTTCTGCGGCGGGTACTCCTCCGGCAGTGAATCCGGTACCGCTAAGTTCAACCGGCCTTGAAGGCCAGTAACTGTCCGAAGTGTATACGTTCATGTTTTGTTCCGGGGTAGTAACTGCCTGTTCTATGATCAGTGGAAGCGGTTTTGAAAGCGGGGGAATGAATAAGGAACCGGTTACGGTTTCCCAGGTTTCGATAGATGTCACAGAGACGGCTTCGGTTCCAGGGCGCAATTCAACTTCCATAGGGAATCGGGGAAGAAGGGGAAAACCCTCCATGGTTCCGGCGTACCCTCCCGGCATTTCAGGGATGGTTCCATCGGGAGTTTCGTTAAGTTCAACAAGGAAGTTCAAATTCGATGTCAAATCGGTTGAAATCGTCGCAGCCGGGGCAACTGAGGCAATTAAGATAGAAACAAGAAAAAGACTGAGCATAATCCACCTGCTTAATGTATTTAGTTATATTCACATTACTTACATTTGGAATATACAAAGACTCCGAACCATGTCATCATTTATGCGGGATTGACATCTGTTGCTGTTCCTGTTTAGCTTTAATTTAAATTCAAACTCTTTTAAGGAGGAAAATATGAAAAATGCAGTTCTTTTGCTGACTGCAATAGGTCTTCTTGCGTCCGTTTCTGCGGGAACTATCGAGATAACCAACGATACGGGTGGATGGGATATTTACTTCATCTACATCAGCCTGGACACTGATGATTCCTGGGGTGGTGACTGGCTTGATGATGACGAAATACTTTACTCCGGGAACTCGGTTTCGTTCAATCTGCCCAACGATGTGTACGACATCAAACTGGTAGACGAAGACGAAGATGAATACATCAGGTACGGAGTCTCAATAAACGGTCATTACAGCTGGAATGTAACACTGGACGATCTCGGAGAATTCAATGTAAGCGGCGGCAGTTCTCATAGTACTACTGATACCGTTTACGGTAACGCGCCCGTAACCATATACAATGATACGGGTGGTTACGACATATATTACATTCGCTGCAATCCTTCCTCGTATTCCAACTGGGGGGATGATCGTCTCGGCAGCGAGATTCTCTACTCCGGCGACGAGTTCACGTTCCGGGTTGACGGCGGCGATTACTACGACATCCAATGTGAAGATGAAGATGGCGACACCTACACCTTCTTGGAAATGTGGGTAGGAAACGATGGCCTTTACCTGCCAGTTGATCTGGGAGATCTGGACAACTAAGCCGGCTGAGTAAAAGAAGGGCCCGCTTCCAAAGCGGGCTCTTCTTTATATACCTCTTTTCGGGCAGAAAGATGCGAAATCACATGTGCCGCAGGAAGGATTCCTGGACGTGCAGACCCGCCTGCCGTGAAATCCGAGCTGATGGCTGAAGGAAGTCCAGCTGTTTTCGGGCAGCAGTCTCTTCAGGTTCTTCTCAATTTTATCCGGTTGCTTCGCCCGCGTAAGATCGAGTCTTCCGGCAAGCCTGCCCACATGAGTGTCCACTATAACAGCAGCTTTTTGAAAAGCTTCCCCCATCATAACATTGGCCGTCTTTCTTCCAACACCCGGAATCAGGAGCAGACCGTTAATGGTATCCGGAAGAGACTTGTTCGCAATAAGCCATTCCGCCGCATCCTGAATCGATTTGGCCTTGGACCTGAAAAAGCCCAGCGGATGGACTAAATCCTCTATCAAACCGCGATCCGCTTCCGCTAGCCCGTTAATATCCTTCACTTCGCTCCACAGCAGCGGTGTAACCCTGTTAACCGCGTTATCGGTTGTTCTAGCCGACAGAATAGTCGCAATAAGGAGTTTCAGGGGATCGTTGCCGTAATCAAGAAGGCATCCGGCATCAGGGTAAAGAATCGGCAGACGTTCAAGAAGAATTTGCGCTCGTTCTTTGTTGTTCATGCGTTCCTTTCCCGGAGATTTTTCCTTCACGTCGCAATCTAGTATCTTCGGTAGCTGAAATGCAAGTGAAGGGAGCATGACTTGAAAATAGAGAAATGTGAAATCGAAGATGTACTTCTTTACGAAATGGAAACATTTCCCGATACCAGAGGCAGCTTTTTCGAGCTGTTCAGAAGGGAATGGTTACCGGAAATCTTTGGTGAGAAAATTCAGATCAATTGCTCTCACTCAAATTCCGGTGTACTAAGAGGGCTTCATTATCACAAAAATCAATGGGATTTCTGGGTCCCCTTGAACGGCAGGATGACGGCTGGACTCGCGGACCTTCGCGCGGCTTCAAAAACCAGGCACAAATCCCTTTCGCTCGAGCTTGATTCTGAAACGCCTCGGGGGTTACTTATCCCGCCGGGAGTGGCTCACGGTTTTGCAGCCATAACGGATCTGACTCTTGTCTATGTTGTGAGCAATTATTTTGACGGTTCTGATGAACATGGCGTGGCATGGAACGATCCCGGGTTATCCATAGACTGGAAAGTCGGGGATCCCGTTATTTCGGAGAGGGATCGACATAACAGGTCATTCAACCGGGACTGATATTGAGAAAGGGCATCCGTTCAAGGATGCCCTTTATATGGTACCGAAGGGGGGACTTGAACCCCCACGAGGAAAACTCCTCACTAGGTCCTGAACCTAGCGCGTCTGCCTATTCCGCCACTTCGGCCCTGTTATCCGGCGATTCTAGAAACAATACAGGGAGAAGTCAATACTCATCTTACCGGAGTGACTGGTATTCTGTATATTTCCCAACCGGGAAAGGTAAATATGAAAGATAGTGTTAAAGTAATAGTCAGGAACCGTAAAGCACGTCATGAGTATGAGATACTCGATACTGTAGAGGTGGGGCTTGTGCTCGAAGGTTCCGAGATCAAATCCATAAGAGAAGGTCATGTAAGCCTGAGCGGAGCTTACGCTTCGTTTGATGATAACGGGGAACTATGGATTCACCAGGTACACATAGCGGAGTACACGCAGGCAAGGGATAATCATGAGCCTTACCGTGACAGGAAACTTCTGGCGCATAAGCGACAGCTCAGAAAGATGAGCAGGATGATTCTTGAGAAGGGTTATACTCTCATTCCTCTTGACATTCACCTTTCAGGTGGAAAAGCGAAGATGGCTCTTGGTGTGTGCAGGGGCAGAAAACAGTACGATAAGAGGCGCAATATTGCCGAGAGGGATAATGAAAGAAGGATCGAAGCGGAGATGAAAAGGATATCACGGGGAAATGAGTAATTTTCAATATCTCCTGCTGATCGCAGCCTTGGCGGGAGGAAGCGTAACTACACGCGTAATCCCGAGGTACGATGGGCTTCTTATGGAGCTTACTTCCGATGAGCCGATTACTGACAGCATCGCCGTTAACGGATATTCGGTGAACGTAAGGCCGGGCGGCAGAGTTCTAATGCCCGATGACTATCTTTCGTTCTGGGTGTACAGCTGGCAGACCGACGCTGACTCTTGCGGGTTCACTGTTGAGCTTACCGATGCTGTTGATTCCCTTGAATACTCCCTTTCGGAAGATGGAAAGTTATTGCTGCTGTTTTTCAGGGCAGCCGAACCGCTGGTCTTTCCCGAACTGTCATGGAACGCTCCGCCTTCCGAACCTGAGTACATTGATTCAAGCCAGGTTTATTCGGATTCCTCCATAGTTTCAGCTCTTCAGCTTGGCCGGCAGTCACCCTGGCTCGATGATTTTGACTGCATAGTTATTGATCCCGGTCATGGAGGCCGGGACCCGGGAGCCATGGGTCCAGCGGGAACCTGTGAAAAGGACAGGGCGCTTGAGATAGCTCTGCTGGTGCGTGATATTCTTGAGATCAGGGATCCCGACCTGAAAATAGTAATGACAAGGAGTACGGATTCCTACGTGTCACTGGGAGAGCGAACGAGACTCGCGAACTCTATGAAAGCCGACCTGTTTATTAGTATTCACTGTAACGCTGCTGGAAATTCCTCTGCTCACGGCTTTGAAACTTACTTCCTTTCCAGAGCAAGGAACAATGACAGCAGAGCAGTGGAAATGCTTGAGAACAGTGTTGTTGAATACGATGAGGGCAATCAGGGGTACCAGGAGGATGCGCTCTCTTTTCTCCTGGCCGATATCGCGCAGAATATATACCTTGAAAGAAGCAGTTCACTCGCTGTCGCAATTCAGAACAGTATAGCCGGAAGATTTATTGGTAGAGCAAGCAGGGGTGTGAAACAGGCGGGATTCTATGTACTTCGCGGGGCACTGATGCCTTCCGTACTGGTTGAGGTTGCGTTTATCTCCAATCCGGAGGAGGAGCGAATGCTTCAATCACTGGACTTCCGTCTTGCTTCCGCGGAAGCTATTGTAGATGCTGTTCTGACATTTGCCGGGCAGGAGTAATGGAGGATATCTCATGTTGAAGCTGAAGAGGAGTGATTTCGAGGGAATTCCCCTTCGTATTGGAGTTATAGCAGGTATTATCATCCTTGTTTACGCGGTCATTTCCTTCGGCATGAAATCTGTCAATAAATCAATGGGGATTGAGGAAACCACACCGGACGAGATGGATTCAGTTGAAATTTACACTTCTCCGGAAAGTCTGTACACTTCTCAGGACAGGGTAACGCTTCCGGAGATGGAAGAGCTTCCCGAAGGACCTGAAGCCAGCTGGGTGATCTCGCCCTGTTCCATCTTTGTTTCGGAATCATCCCGGCCGGTTCTCGATTCACTCCCAACCGCGCCGGATGTTATGGATAAACCCCTTGAAGCCCTTTTCCTTGTAAAACTATGGGCTGCCGCCGCTGGAATAGAAGAAGAGAAGATCGACCAGGTTTACGTTTTTACCAGGTTCGATACCATTTACGTTGACCTTCCCGTTGAAAAGGATTTTCCGGGCCTGAAACTGACAATTGAAAACCGTTTTATCTGTTTTACACGTATGTTTCCCCTGGTCGGCGGGAATCTGCTGTCCTCTTATCCTGAAGGTATCTCACTTCGTGGGACCGGGGGAGTATTCAGACAATGAACTCGGGGAAAATAGGTATATTCGATTCGGGAGTTGGAGGGCTGACGGTTGTAAGGGCGGTGAACAGCCTGCTTCCCGATGAATCAGTCGTATATTTCGGTGATACGGCGAGAGTGCCTTACGGTTCAAAATCCCCCGAAACCGTAATCAGGTTCGCTATGGAGGATGCCGAATTTCTTCTGGGCAAAGACGTGAAGCTTCTTGTGGTTGCCTGTAACACGGCATCATCCGTGAGCCTCCCCGCTCTGAGGAAGTTCGCTGACGTACCTGTTACAGGCGTAATAATCCCCGGAGCCGAATCGGCAGCGAAAATTACTGAATCGGGGATAATAGGTGTTATCGGGACGCTGGGTACGATTTCCAGCGGTGCTTACCAGAAGGCTCTTAAATCCTTCGATTCAGTCAAAAGAGTGGTTGCCCAGCCTACACCTCTGCTGGTTCCTCTGGTCGAGGAGGGATGGCTAGACCACAGGATAACGGAAATGGTGCTCAGGGAGTACATGGCTCCGCTGATAAGCGAGAAAATAGATACACTGGTTCTGGGATGTACGCATTATCCCCTTTTGAAGGACGCGCTTTTAAGAATACTTGATAAAAGTATTAAGCTTGTCGATTCCGCTGAATCAACCGCCCTGCAAGTTGCGTCCGTCCTTGATAAGAATGATTTGAGGTCAGATGGAATAGAGGGGAGTAACAGTTTTTACGTTAGTGATATACCCCTGAAGTTCCAGGAAATAGCCCAGAGATTTCTTGGCAAAGCCGTGCCTATGGTTACACATATTGAAGTGGGTGAATTTTGTTGATCCAGCATGAATTCAGTAAGAGTTAGGATACCGATGAGATTAGACGGACGCGAGAAAGATGAGCTCAGGGAGATCGAAATTGAAACCGGTTATCAGCCACTGCCCGATGGAAGCGTACTTATAACCTGGGGCGAGACAAGGGTTCTCTGCTCCGCGACGGTTGAGTACCGGGTTCCCTTTTTCCTGACAGGTCGGGGAACCGGTTGGGTAACCGCTGAATACGGTATGCTGCCGGGAAGCGGAAACAGGAGAATAAAGAGGGAACGTACCGGCGCTAAGGGAAGAACCCAGGAGATTCAGAGGCTGATAGGAAGAAGCCTCAGGCAGGCGGTTTACCTTGATAAAATGGGCGAGAGGACTATAACGATAGACTGCGATGTCCTGGTGGCTGACGGAGGAACAAGGGTAGCGTCTATCGTAGGCGGCGCGGTTGCCCTTAGGCTTGCCATAAAGAGACAGATTGTTGAAAGAAAAATGAAGGAAGACCCTTTCAGGGGATACGTCAGCGCGTTGAGCCTGGGGGTCGTGGACGGCGATATACTTCTTGATCTGTGTTACGAAGAGGATTCCAGAGCCATTATGGATATGAACGTTGTAATCAATGAAACAGGTGATCTGGTGGAATTGCAGGCCACCGCAGAAGGCGGCACCGTACCTCTTGATACTGTCAACACGATGACAGAAAAAGCCATAGAAGCCATCAGTGAGATCGTAATTCCTATTCAGAAAGAAGCGACAGCCGAATGAAACGCATAGTTATCGCCTCGGGAAATCCGGACAAACTGAGGGAATTTCAATATCTCTTCAGGGATATGCAGGTTGAGATTATCCCGGTTCGCGATCTGGTGCCGGACTGGTCCGTCGAAGAAACAGGAACCAGTCTTGAGGAAAACGCCTTTCTGAAAGCGAGGGACGCGTCGGAAAAAACTCACCTGCCGGCAATCGCTGACGATACAGGTCTGTTTGTCGATGTTTTAGGCGGTGCTCCCGGTGTCTACGCAGCCAGGTTTGCCGGTACCGACTGCTCCTACGAGAACAATATAAATAAACTATTGAAGACTATGCTTTGCGAGGAAAACAGAAAAGCCGCATTCAGGACTTCGGCAGTTCTTGTGTCACAGGATATTGAATTCAGCGTTATGGGTGAAATTAAGGGTGTAATCGTGGAAAAGCCCGACGGGGAAGATGGGTTCGGATACGACCCTGTATTTCTTCCTGATGAGCTTGACCGGACTTTCGCAAGATGCTCGCCAGAGGAAAAACACCGCGTTAGTCACAGGGCCCGGGCTATAACGAAGCTCAGGGAGAAGATTGTTTCCTGCGGATTGTTCTGATAACTTGAAGTGGTACCGTGAAAGTGAACAGCAAAGATGGAAATAACTCGGTAAACAAGATTCTTGAAGACCTCGCCGGATGCAACTCATTAGT
>CAZOQQ010000059.1:0-10299 GCA_964582075.1 uncultured bacterium
AAAACCATATATCCTCTTGCGGATATTATGGTGGATAAGAATAGCGGTAGTAACATCATTGCGGTGTGTTCGGACGATCGCGGATCGATTTACGGCATATGGCTTGATTTGTCAGAGACAGCAAGATTTCTGTTTGGTGCCCGTACGGAATATCCCTGTTCCAGAGTAGTTCCGTTAGGACGGGATTCGGTCTATGTGGTAAGTTGTCCCCGCTGGACAGAAAACAACGGTTTCGTGCATTTTATACAAGGTTATCGTGTTATTGAAGATATAACTAATAAATATGTACAGGGGCATCCTACGGAAATGTGTTTCAACCGTAACACAGGTTTTGCAGGATACCTGTATGTAATGAGCAAAACTGATTCAGGCAACACTGTGATAACGGTGTTTGGATTCCAACTTTCTTACATGCAGCCTGAAGTGGTTTCGGTCATCAATATTGAGGGATATCCCAGAGATATTGTAACACCTTCCAACGGTGAGTACCTGGTGGTTCTTACATCGGATTAAGGGGCTGTTTCCTCCGCTATCCATTCGATTGCGTACTCAAGAACCGGATCGTGACCGGCAAGAAAATCTGCCGGTGTTGTTTGAACATAGATATCAGGCAGAATACCGTTTCCCTGTATTGATACAGTGTCGGCAGTGAATACTCTGGCGAATGGACATGTAATACTGTAGTTTTCCCAGATGGGCCAGTAAACCTGATTGAAATAGCCCGGAGTGTTTCCGCCGCCGCCGGTAGTATCACCTATTATCGTAACATGCGGCATCTGGCCCATTATCGAAGCGAAGGCTTCGGCTGGACCGATATTCTGTTCCCCAACAAGAAGTACTATCGGTTTTGTGAATGCCCATGGACGGCAATAGATATCATGACGCGCAAGCGGTGACAGATCATCGTGTTCGGGACCTGTCCTGCACTGCGTGAAAAATGCTGTTCTGTTCTGATCGGCGAAAATTCCGGGAATCTGTTCCGCCGGAACGAGAGACATGTCATCGCTCATTCTGATGTCGATTATCATGCCCGGAGCGTCAAGGTATTCCACTACCCTGTTTTTAAATTGCAAAAATGTGAAAAAATATTCAAAATGTTTAATAGCCAAGTAGGGAATCGTATCGATAACACAACTGCCCCACGACGCAAAGATACCACAAGAGAAATCCCACTTGAAATCCCAGGGTTCAAGTAATTTCATCAGTACGGAGTCAACGCAGTTAACTTCGATATCCGGTGCATAAGTAGGAGTATGATTTATCCAGGAATTTTTATCCCTGAGGTTGCTCAACATATCTGACAAGATACCCTTAAGTTCTTCGAAGGAATCAGCGTTTTTGGCAAGTTGACTATAATGATCGTGCAGGGCATCCCAGTTAACATCCGCTTCGTCGAATCCAACATATTTCTGATCGTAAAGTTCCCACACCATATCAAGATATGATTGGTAATCAACAATTTCTACATGGGTTGGAGGGTCATCAATACAGGAAGTGAGAGTAACAAGCATGGTTGTAACAAAAAGAATTAATCCAGCCGCTATTCTGTATTCATATTTATTCCGGTACATAAGCCTCGCAATTCGTATGAGATTGCTGCGTTCCTGCTGACAGAGTGTACAATAATGTATTTGTTAAGTCTGCACCAGATGTAACCGGCAGGGTTACTATCCTGTTTTTCAGTTAAGTGAGTACAATGGCAGAGGTAAATCGAAATGCTATTATTCAATTTGGTTTACCCGTATATTATTAATCCATGCATCAAGTACAGGAGGCAATATCAGAAGCGTAAAACTGTTCAGGGCAACGGCAACTCCACTGGCTTCCATATTTGGAAGCGGTTTTCTGGTAATAGTACCAATACTTGCAGGTGCTGCCGGAAAATTCTCTCTTTTTGCGATGATAGTGATTTGCGGGTTCGCGTATTTTATCGGCTGGGTTATACGTTTCAACATTGGACATTCCGAACCTTTGCTTGATTCACAGAAAGCATCGAAAAGTACTTTGTATTTTGAAAGAGTATCAGATATTGCGCTGGTTCCGGCATACATCATCTCCGTTTGTCTTTACATTCGAATCCTGAGCGCTTTCCTTATGAACGGACTTGGCCTGGCTACCCGAATGAACGAAGGATATTTAACAACGGGAATAATTCTGCTTATCAGTATTATTGGTTTTATAAAAGGACTCAAGGATCTGCAGAGACTTGAAATTTGGGCAATCTGGGCAACTATGGGTGTTATAGCAATTATGATTCTGGGTTTTGGGCTGCACGATATCTCGGTTGCTTCCGGGTCAGGTATCACACTTCCGGTATATCCGGGTCACAGCATTCTTCGTATGCTGGCTATACTCGGAGGTACACTGATATGTGTTCAGGGGTTTGAAACATCCAGGTATCTTGGGGAAGAATACAGCAGGGAAATAAGAATTAAATCATGCAGACTATCACAAATCATATCTACGGCTGTATACATCGTGTTTATTGTAGTTGCTATCCCTCTTATGCACTATCTGACCGGGCCGGTCAGTGATGATTCTCTGATAATCCTTGCAGGCAAGGCTTCCATGCTGCTTCCCGTACCGCTTATAGCCGCGGCTGTACTAAGCCAGTTCAGTGCCGCGGTTGCCGATACTCTTGGAGGAGAAGGTAATATGGTTGAATCAACCAGGGGAAGAATCAGTCACAAAGCTGCCTACCTGATAATAGGCGGTGGTTCAATAATCCTGACCTGGAGCGCAAGCACTTTCCAGATAGTTGCGATGGCATCCAGGGCTTTTGCCTTCTATTACATGATCCAGTGCCTGGTTGCAATAACGGTTTCCAGAAGTTTTGGGAAAAAAGTAGGCATGGCTTTTCTGGCAACGATTCTACTTGTAATAACCCTTTTCGCAGTCCCCGTGGCCTGATTCAGAGCGGAATCCAAAACGGTTTATCGAAGACTGCCCGTATTTGCATGGTGAGGTCTTCCATACCGTTTCGAAGTATGCCTGTGTACAGGATATCAACTTCAGGAGTGTTACCATCCCGAAGCGGTATCACCGCACCGGGTGTTTCATTCGGACA
The DNA here is from genome assembly GCA_964582075.1 of uncultured bacterium. Classification (GTDB taxonomy): domain Bacteria; phylum Fermentibacterota; class Fermentibacteria; order Fermentibacterales; family JCC-6; genus Aegiribacteria. Next base: position 3,068 of record CAZOQQ010000059.1, read on the forward strand.
GTGAAGCATCGGGAACAAATTTTCCGTATTTGAAATATATCGATTTTGAATGGATGAAGTATTAACATGGTTTTCTTGATGCTGCACTTTATGGAGGAAGTAACATGCGAATAGTTTACAACAAAGGAATTACGAAAATTGTCCTTCTTTCATTCGTACTTGCCGGAGTCTTCTTATCAGTAGTATTTGCTGATACGATTCAACAGAGTTCTGAAATAACGTACGATCCGAAGATGTTCAGTAACATGTTTGTTGAAATATCCGAACTTGTGGGTCCAAGTGTTGTTACCATAACATCCCGTACAACCGTTGTTACCAGGATGCCGTCGTTTCCTGATTTTGCAACTCCGTTCATGAGCAATCCCTGGGAGGATTTTTTCCAGATGCCCCGGGAACAGGAGTATACCCAAACCGGAATTGGCAGCGGGGTAATAGTCTCTGGTGACGGGATGATTCTTACGAACAACCATGTTGTTGGAGATGCTGACGAACTTGAAGTGGTGCTGCAGAACGGAGACAGTTATACCGGCGAACTGGTTGGAACCGATCCGGAAACCGATCTGGCTGTTATCAGGATTGATGCATCGAACCTTCCTGTTATACCGATTGGAAACAGTGATGATCTTAAAGTCGGGCAATGGGTGCTTGCCATCGGATCCCCCTTCGCCCTCAGCCAGACGGTAACACAGGGAATCGTAAGTTATATAGGAAGGTCCGACGTGGGGCTTGCCGCTTACGAGAATTACATTCAGACTGATGCCGCCATCAACCCGGGAAACAGTGGAGGAGCTCTTGTCGACCTGGATGGAAGGCTGGTTGGAATCAACACGGCAATTGCTTCAAGAACCGGCAGCTACCAGGGCATAGGATTCGCAATACCCGTAAATGTTGCGGTCAGTGTTATGAAAGACCTGGAAACTTACGGGTACGTGAAAAGAGGCTGGCTCGGTGTTACGATACAGGAACTTACGCAGGGTCTGGCTCAGCATTTCGGACTGAATGAAAGTGACGGTGGTGTTCTTGTCTCACAGGTACTCGATGATACACCGGCAAAAGACTACGGTATCCGCAGGGGGGACGTAATACTGACTGTCAACGGTGAATCATTCAGTACAGTGAACGAATTCAGGAATCTGATCGCAGAAATAAATCCCGGCAGTGAAGCTGAAATCGGGATTTTTCGCGATGGAAGAAATAAATCCATAAAAGTGGTTATTGGAGAAAAAGCGATCGATCACGAAGTGGCATCTCACACGCCTTCAAGATCGGAAGATTTTGGATGGACACTTGAATATCTGGACAGAGAAACCGCAGAATCTCTTGGTGATTCCGATCTCAGGGGAGTTCTTGTAACCGATGTGGTACCATCCGGAAGAGCCGGTAATGTGGGAATTAAACCCGGAGATGTTGTAATGGAGGTTGATGGCCTCGATGTCAGCAGTCCGGAGGAATTAAACAGGCTAATTTCGTCTGCAGAAGATGATGCTCTGCTGTTAATCTGGCGGCAGGGCCATTCGGTCTATATCATGCTGTAAACTGCCGGACAAGATAAATATTGGTTACTGTCCGGAATATATGTGCGTACGTACCGATGTATCAGCTCGCACAGATTCAGAATTAATTCGGAGAGTGTTTTCCAGACATCAAAAAGCCTGGTTTGCACCTGTATGGTGTTTTCAGTCCTAATTCTTCAGGATCTTTTTCCAGCTGTCCCGTAACGGGATTATCCGGTTGAAGGTAAGATTTTCCTCGGTTGAATCCCTGTCCTTGCAGAAATAGCCTTTCCTTTCGAATTGAAACGGTATTCCGATTTCCATTTCTGCCGCTGAAGGTTCTATCCTGCAATTATGCAGGATGCTTAAAGAGTGTTCATTCAGTGTTTCGATAAAATTATCCGACGCGAGCGGATTTTCAACATTGAAGAGTCTGTCATAAAGCCGCACTTCCGCCGGCACTGAATGTTTCGATGAAACCCAGTGAATTGTACCCTTCACTTTCCTTCCATCCGGGGCGTTACCTCCACGCGTTTCCGGATCGTATGTACATATCAATTCCTTTATATTACCCTCGGTGTCTTTTATAACATCAACGCAAGTTACAAAATAAGCGTACCTTAGACGAATTTCCCTTCCCGGAGCCAAACGTCGGAATTTCTTATGCGGTTTCTCCTGGAAATCGTCTCTTTCGATGAACAATTCCCGAGTAAAAGTTACCATCCTGGTTCCGGCTGATCGATCCTCAGGGTTGTTAATGAATTCCAGTTCCTCGCTTTTCCCGGCAGGGTAGTTCTTGATAATGAGCCTGACGGGATTAAGAACTCCCATGAACCTTACAGCTATTTTGTTGAGGTCGTTCCTTATACAGTATTCCAGAAGAGCCATATCTACTGTACTGTCCCTTTTCGCCAGTCCGATTTTACCGACGAAATCCCTTATCGATTCCGGTGTGAAGCCTCTTCGTCTTAGACCGGAAAGCGTCGGCATCCTCGGATCGTCCCAGCCGGATACCAGCCCTTTTTCAACAAGTGTTGCAAGCTTGCGTTTGCTCATAACGGTAAAGGTCAGGTTCAGCCTGGCAAATTCTATCTGTTGAGGGTGGAAAATATCGAGTTGATCAAGGAACCAGTCGTACAACGGCCGATGATCCTCGAATTCGAGAGAACAGAAAGAATGGGTTATCCCTTCTATGGAATCCTCCAGGCAGTGAGCGAAATCGTACATGGGATAGATGCACCATTTATCACCTGTTCTGTGATGGCTGTTTCTAAGTATTCTGTAGATTGCAGGGTCGCGCATGTTCATATTCGGGGAAGCCATATCTATTCTGGCGCGAAGGGTTCTGGAGCCATCCGGAAAATCCCCGGCTTTCATTTTTCTGAAGAGTTCCAGGTTTTCTTCCACCGATCTGTTTCGCCAGGGACTGTTCCTGCCCGGTTTTGTCAATGTTCCCCTGTATTCCCGGACTTCCTCAGCGGAAAGATCACACACATAAGCTGCGCCCTTCAGTATCAACTGTTCGGCATAATTGTACATTCTGTCGAAGTAATCGGAAGCGTAATGAAGCCTGTTCTCCCAGTCGAAGCCCAGCCATCTGATATCTCTCATTATCGATTCGACATACTCAACATCTTCCTTAACAGGGTTAGTATCATCGAAGCGAAGATTACAAAGCCCGTTGTACTCCTTGGCGATTCCGAAGCTGATACAGATCGCCTTTGCGTGTCCTATGTGAAGATAACCGTTAGGTTCGGGGGGAAACCTGGTATGTACCCGGCCGGAATTCTTTCCTTCTTTTATATCCCTCTCAACAATTTCCCTTATGAAATCAGTGCTGTTCTCATTATCCAGTGATGCCATTGTGCCCCCAGTCGGGAATGATATTCTTTTCTATGCAGCATATCATAATAAAGGAGAGGTTATTTTGCAGTGAGCCGATGGATAGAAGCTAATACAGAGATTACATGGATTTCCATGAATACATTCGAGAGGTAGCCCGGAGTGTTTCAAGGCTCAGTGATGTAAACAGTACTCCATCCCCGCCAAACCCATGGTCTTCCTGTTAAATAGCAGAATTCCACAAATCCGGGATACCGTGAACCTCTTATCATACTGTTCCGTTCCTCACATACGTTCCCGAAGGTTTCCGTGATACGGACACCCTCAGATGGCACAAGAAAAGAAACGGTATAAAATGCACTGTCCGGGTCGGTAACATGCAGCTCAGAGGGAATGTAAGGCAACAGCGGATATGAGGTGCTAACCCCGGTTTCCCCGTAGTAGTGAGATTGGCAGGGACCCATGGTTGAGCTCAGCACAGTTTGCACGCCTCCACCTTCATACACACGGGTACTTAAATTGTAGAATGCGTTAAGCACTCCACCATCGGTTTTGAATTCAAGCACCTCGTACAGCTCGTATGATGAGATGAGGAAAGGAACTACAATAAGATATCTGAATCTGCTTTCCATCAGATATCGGATCCCGATGGAAGAAACAGCAAATACCAGTGTAATAACCGGAATGAGATACCTTATCTGTAGATTCTCGCTGCGAGTTACAATGAATACGAACGGTATGATTCCCACGGCAAACAGAAATAAGGTGCGATAAACCGGATTACTGTGTTTTCTCTTCCATACAAACAAACCGACAGCAGTGAAGAATCCTGTTGCTGCAAATGGTCCCGGAAAGGCAATCGTCATGTTGAGAAAGCTCAGAAGAATATTCTTGGTCAATAAGCCAATAGACTCGCATGGAACCTCTACTGCAATATGGTACTGGATGATTTGTCTTGTGAGTTCCCTGAAATAGAGAAAATATGAGGGAAACATCAGGAGCACAAATACGCAGAAAGATAAAACTATTCGAAAAAGTTCTTTCCACACGTTCAGATAACCACTTCTCGCGTCGATAATCAATGAAAGCAAAGTAATGGAGAACAGAATCGAAGAAACAGTAACAGCCAGCCGGGATATGGAAATTACTCCGGGAAATGCAGTAAGAAATACTGCGGAGATAATCACAGCAAGAAAAGACCATCTCCAGTATTTCGATGCAATTGATTTCTTTGAAAAACGATCCGGAATAGTAAGAAACACGGGAATCGCAAAGATAACTGCAGTAGGTCTTGCACCTGCCAGAAATGCAAGAAGCAGACCGGTAAGAACAGCGTACCGTTTGCCCGGCCTGTAGGTTATCATCATGTACAGCAGAATACTGAATCCGCTGAAAGTCAAAGTCTCCGGCGTAAGTTCAAAAGACTCTATCAGAGTTACAGCAGAACCGAGTACAACTGATACGGCGGCTAATATGCTTGTATTACGGGATGTGCCCTTTCGTACATGGGAAACCGACAGCGAAAGAAAGAACAAACCGGTACACGTTGCAATGAACTGTATCAATCTCAGGAAGTACGGGGCAAGAGCGCCCGGATTCAGTTTAATGAGTATTTCAAGAAAGTATGGGTTTATAAGACCGTAGAGCATGAATGTTTCTGAGAAATGCCCCTGCTCCGCCAGCTTCGCTCCGGCTCCGACAGTGAACAGAGAGTCCAGATATAACGGCAGGTAAAACGATTTCGCCAGAACAAGAAGCCAGAATACAGCAAACACACCTGAAAAGAAAAGCAGCATTTTCACTGGACCCGGCTTGTACATGATTCCGTCCTCGAAGCTGTTATTGCGGGTAAACTGCAGAAAAACGGATTATCAAGAATCCTGTTGCCTTCTCCGAAAGCAACCCGTTTATCGTAAGTAAATTGATCTGGTACTGAGCATACAATCGGGCAAACCGCCAGTCAAACACCTCGCGGGATTAAGGACACTTCAGTATAATCCGGAAGTTCCATTGGATCAGGATAACTTTTCAGAATAGCTTAAGCATCTTCAAGGCCATTAAAATTATAGCCACGACGAGTAAAATCCGTATCCATTTATCACCCTTCTTTATCGCGAAGGTTGAGCCGAAATATCCACCTGTAGATGTTCCAGCAGCAAGGATCAAGGCGGGAAGCCACCGTACTTCTCCGTTAATTACGAAGATCAGAAGGGAAGGCAGAAGGTAGGACGCTATTATTATCATCTTCAGGCTGTTTGTCTTGACCAGGGAGAGGCCTCCAAGAATGGACAGGGAAAATATTATAAGGTAACCTGTTCCCGCCTGAATAAAGCCTCCGTAAATGCCTATTAAAAAGAACAGGAATATCTGGAGAACAGGGTATCTGAGTTGTTCGGCATAATGTTCAACGGAGTGCTTTTTTCCGGGACGAATAACAACTGCAAGAGCAAGAATCATTATTATTGAAAGTACAGTACGGAAAGCGCTGTCCGAGAGATCCTGCGCTATTATGGATCCGATTACGGCGCCAGCCATGGCGGATGCGCCAAGCTTGAAGCCCTGCCTTAAATCCCTGAATCCGTGTTGTCTGAAATTTCTGGCCGCGATGATGTTCTGCATCAGAACGGCCACTCTGTTTGTTCCGTTTGCTGCAATCGGAGATAATCCGCCAAGTATTATTAAAAGTGGTATCGTAAGAAAGGAACCGCCACCAGCGCTTATATTAACGAAACCGGCAGCGGTACCGGCAAAAAAAAGCAATACTGCTTCTAAAAAAGTCATTTCATACTATCTTTCAAAATGTTTAAGCATGACACTAACAGGGAAACGTTGTTTCGCCAAGGTACATGAGGGTACAAAATCACTTTAATAGATAATCTTTTCTTTGTGCGTAAAGGGATGAATGGAGGGAAGATCTTAAACTTCAAAAGTTTAGGTACTCTATCCGGGATACTGGTTCGTTGACCGGACAGTTTCATGCCGGTACGATGGATTCCGGGATTGTGACCGGTGTAGATCATAGTCCTGAGAATAATCTCCCGGGACTGGTTGAGGAAGTGGAACTCAAGCGCCGGAAACAACTCATTTACAATCAAGGGACCGGAAATTGATTATCTGATCAACACCACTCGATAGCTGGCAGAATCAATTCCACTGCCGGACAGACGAAGAAAGAATATACCGGGAGAAATATCTGCATCTGAAGTACCGGTACAATTCCACAAGAAAGAATTTTCTCCGGCTGGAACCGATCCAATGTCTACACAGTCCACTTTTCTTCCTGCTATGTCAAATACGTCCAATCGCAGGGTTGTGGGCACTGGAACTGAAAATCTCATTACTGCACTGGAAGACATGGGATTCGGAGAAACAGAGTGAATTTGAATATCACCCATATACGGGGATCCGGCAGCAATGCCTGTGTTGTAAGATCGAAGAGCATAACTCGAAAGATAAGCAGCTGATACTGCAGCAAATCCCTCATTTGGACCCGGAATGACACTTAACCCGAAGTTGGTCATTCCCCAGCCCACAGCAGTACCGTCTGATTTAAGACCGAGACTGTGAAACTGTCCGGCCGCCATACCGATGAAATCCTGATTAGGAGAGGGAACATCGCACTGACCGAAATCATTCTTTCCCCAGGCAACTATCGATCCATCTGATTTCAGCGCCAGATTGTGATAGTCTCCGGCAGCAATTCCAACAAAATCCTCATTAGGCTCAGGTGCTTTACACTGACCATGACTGTTGCTGCCCCAGGCAACAATGGATCCGTCATCTCTTAATGCAAGAGTGTGGAAATCACCGGCAGACACTGCAACAAAATCCTGATTGGGAACAGGAATCTCACACTGGCCATACCTGTTGTCTCCCCAGACAAGTACAGTTCCATCA
>CAZOQQ010000060.1:0-10291 GCA_964582075.1 uncultured bacterium
AGCACATTACGCAGCATACCTTTTACAGCAGTTCCTGGAATGGCATGTATGTCATTGATTTTAAAAGGATGAACTACTCCATTTTTGTCTTTTCTATCACCAACACAAAGCAGTGTTTCAGCTGTCAGTTCTACTTCTACACTTCCGCAGATGCCGTCTTTGAAAGGGATGTCATGATTAACCTTGTCGGCCCATTCAGGCTCAACAACCAAAGCGCTGAGAGGTACAAAATTGTACGGAGCATGGACATTATCCCTGGAATTACCTGTATTGCTAGAATGCTGTTTTTTATGTTGGGCAGATCTGTTTGATGAATTCCATTGTTTTTTCTTTGATTTCTTTCCCATTTTTACACATCACCTTCAAAACCGGCAAAGCGGAACAGATGTTCACGTATTACTCCTTTTCCAAATACATTGTCCTGTAAAGTGAAATCGACCTCATATTTAATATGCGCGTCCGGATTTTTATCTACGATAAAACTCCTTTGTTTACCAAGACCTTCTCCGTCCTGCCTGCGAATGCTTGTTAGCAGCCATCCGTCCTCAGCTTGTCGTAAATGCATGGAATGTGATTCACTGACCAGGAATTCACCGCATAGTGGAATTTCATCTCTTTCTGGAACAGACCCTGGAGAATGAATCGTAATAACCTCTCCAGTGTACTGAATCCAGCCTTCCCGTACTCGAATTTCTGAAAGTCTTTCCTTCAGTGATTCCGTATTCTTGAAATGTTCCGGCTTATCCAGTACCAGTGTGAAACTCTCGAAATTGTCTGAGTCTTTCAGAATTGCGTTTATTTTGTCGAGATCGTTCCATTTACTCATTGTTTATCTCCTTCGCAAACCTAGCTAGCTCTTCAAGGGCAGTTTCCGTTCCACGGAAATATCCGTTTCCTCGCCCGGAACCGGCACCAAGCTGTAATCGCCCCTCCGCAAGATCCCTTAAGGCTTTTATCAGTGCACTTTTCGCTTCATAGAATTCTTCTTCAGGTTCTACAGGCAAAAGCAGTCTGAGATTGAAGCTGAAGCCCTTGCCATAGATAACCCTTTCCTCGAACAATGCTCCTGGTCTTGTACCGCCTGTAAACCGGTCAATACTGTTGTGCATTACTCTGACAAAATCACTATCGGTGATGTTATCAAGCCATACATCATCAATGAGTACACGACCTGCTTGACCTTTGCCGGCATTTTCATCTGCTGCTTCACCGAACAGCAACCGTACAGCTTTATTATTGGAACCGCTCCTTTCATCAAGCCAGTTTTCACAGTACAGCTCGTTCTCTTCATTAACGGCATCGTCAGCAAAAGTACCTGTTGCTGCGTTGTAATGGAACGCCACTCGGTGAGATAACGCTCCCTTAATAGATGTAGCGGGTATCATTGGTAGGGGTTCAGACAGGCTGCCCTTATCATCAGACCAGATAATGCACTGATCTCTGAAAGGATTCATATCCGGTGTCTTTGAAGTTTCGTTGTTTTGCTGCTCATTTTTCAGCAGCCATGGTTCATCACCGTTAACTCCCCAGAATCCCTCAGCTTCAAGTGTCATTTTCAAACTGATTGAACTGCTTTCGCGTTCCTCTACCGGTACTCCAGTGTAATCCCCACCCTGAACTTGTTCGTCCAGTCTTACCGGCCAGGAAGAAAATCCTTCCCATCCCTCTGGGGTCGACAAATCAAAGCTGGACTTCACGCACTTAATTACCTTGAAAGCACCAAATCCATTTCGCTGTGAAGCACCAATCCGGATATCTCCCTTGAAAAATAGATTCAGTATATTGTTCAATTGAATAGAATCTTCAGCGTTTCCTTCCAGAACAATATCAAAGCTGAAACGATGCCCGGCTTGCAAAGCTGTTGTATCGAATTTTCCACTGTCAGCTGCAACTCCGCGGAAGTCAATGCGTACATGATCTCTGACTGTTGGTATCATAGCAGCCGAAAGAACCTCGTCTTCCGCAATCAAACCCTGTTCTATCGGACCATCCACAGGAATGTTCTCCGAATTGTGAATACGCCCGAAACTTACCCATAAACGGGAGCCCTGGCCCTGATTCGTTTTACCAGGAGGCTCAAAACCAAAGATGTAATTTGTCTTTTTAGCATTATAACATCGTTCGTAAGCATGTCTTAATACACCCGCTAAAGTTGTTCCGGGAAGACAAGGTAAACCAAATGGGTCTGCTATCGGAGTGGTATCAAGAAGAGGATCATCCTCGCCGCCAGCAACTAAAAAAGGAGTAATGAATTCGATTGAAACTCGTGCGCAATGCCTGTGCATAGTTCTCATTTCTTGGCCTCCTTCCTTTTTGATGCTACCCCCCGCGCTACAAGCCGTGCAGCCAGAGCAACAGTCTTCAGGCGTTCCTTAGTGTTTTTCTCAAACTTATTGGCTCCTTTAAGGAGTTCCACACTTGCATCACCAGCATTGTTCCAATCGTGAGAAGCGACACCGCTACTGGTCATCTGATTAAATGACCGACGGAATCTGTCCCAGTCAGACTTATCTTTCCTAAATTCCTGCTCGGCAATTGCAGCTGCCTGCTGCCACTGGCTGCGACCGGGAAGAACCTTCTTATCACTTCTTAACCGGAACAGAATTCTGCTGATTTCCTCCTCAATCTGAGCTGCCAATTTCCAGACTTCTACTGAATTCTCCCGGTCGCGAGTTTTGTTCTCCATTAACTGACCAAGCATTGTCTTCGGGAACAAAACGGGATTATTCTCATCTAGGGCATTCGAAACCTTTACGAAATGATTATTGAAGTCCTCCTTGAGGAACCACGGATTGAAAAGAACCTGCCCAAGACCATCCTGTCTGTAAGCACCTGCATGTTCTTTTGCTACTGTAGACAGGGATTCAATATCAATTTCCTCATCTCCTTTGAAGAACAGTACGCTTCCCTGACGAAGTACTGTCCGTTCAAGATCACGCCTTCTTCGATGACCGTTGTATGGTGAATAACGTCTTGTCAACACGGCACTCCTGTGGAGAACTAATTTCCATTTTTCAGGAAGCCCGAAATAATGAGCTCTAGGTGTCAGGGTGGGTAATCCCGTTTCCGGATCCATCATTGCCGTATCACTTACCAAGTAGACCACTACCTGTTTTATAGCAGCATCCGGCAGCGCATATTCAGCAGCGTCTTCAGCTATAAGGGATAAGATTTCAGCTCTTCCGTATTCTGCTCCTCTGGACGATCCGAAACGCAGAATAGTATCTTGCAGTGCATCCATAATGGAATTTTCTAGAATCTTTGCTGCATCATCATCAAGATGAATTCTCATTATCCAGCGTGAGCCAGCGGATAGAGCTTCATAGCCGAAGAGTTGAGATTCCTGTGCTCTTCCGAAACGGGATGCGTCAATTGCTGTACGAAGACGATAGGTTGTTATAGGCTGAACAAGTTCACCTGCTTTGCTGAAATAGCCTTGTCGCATCTGTACAAGACCTTCAGAGTCTTTCATAGTGTTAAACAAAGTAGTTGAACTAATTTTGTCTACAAGCAGTAACTTTTCTTTAGTAGCCGATTCTCCTTTTTCATGCATCCAGGCCAGCGGCACTGGAAGAGTTTCCAAACCAGAAGGCGATATGGGTAGAGCATTACAAAAACGAACTTTTCCAGAGTGAAATGCTGTAAAGGAATCACTGCTGCCAAGGCGGGTATATATCCTTCCGGCAACCGCACCGAGCAGGCTTGCTCCCTTAATATAACTCAGGCTTTTATGCTGCCCTGCAGAAGCGGCATATTCTGACTGAATAACTTTATCTCGCAGCTTAAATTCAATTCGGATTACGCGCATATTAATCCTCCTCTATAAAGCTGCATTTCACGCGGCCGAAACCGCGTCTGCGTGCAGTTCCAAGCCCGCGCAGCATGGGTAGAACCTGCTTCAGATCTTTTACCCACAAATCATCATTATCCGGACCTTCGATTTCCGCAGTAAGTACTACAGGAAGCGTTACCTCGGCAACTCTCAGACTTTTGTTATCAGCAACTCCTTTTTCATCATCAATAGCAGTCTGTGCTATTCTTGCGAACAGGCTTGACGCTAGTTCTTTCTTATTACTTTCAGTAGAAAGCCAATTCCGTGTATCTTCATCAATCTCCGCATTTGAGAAATGAAGTCTCCCTTCGGTACTGTCTGTACCCTTCCTCCCGAATAAACTATTAACCTTTCGTTCTGTCCAGCCATTACTTTCAGTTTCTGCGGCCAATTCGCAGACATCACGCAGCAATCCTTTAAGTGTTTTACCTGGAAGGTATGGAAGACCCAGATCATCCTTGACAGCTACTGCATCAGCAATCGGTCCAAGCCCGAGACCGGTCCCAATATGCCAATAGTCAAGCAATTCCAGTTGTAGAATCACTGTTTTCATCTGGAACCTCCTTCATCGAATTCAGCCAGGATTATTGCATCCAGCAGTGGAGTTCTGCCATCATTATCAACAGCAGAAACCTCAGGACCAGTCAGCTCTTTCAAAGCGTTGACAAATTCTTTGTATGTCTTTTTATCACTATTTTTTAATATTTCAACGGATCGCTTCAAAGCAGTTTCTGCTGAAGATGTGCTGCTTTCCAGCGAGGGAAGAAGGCTCCTGAGATTTCCTTTCCCCTCTTTCGGCAACTTTTCTGCTAGAGCACGAATATGTTCAAGCCGGGGTCTCAACTTCACCGAGCGATTGCCCAACAGATAAGGACCCATGGAGTATTTCTGGTATACATCATCATTGGCAGTCAATGGAAGACTGCTTGTTACCTTGTGGAAAGCAAGCGCTGATGGAACCTTGCCATAATGTTTGTTTATATTCTTGACTCTTTTCTTTGCCTGTTCGCACAATGCTTCCGCCAGATCAAAAGCCCTGTCAAATGGATACGATTCTTTTACATAAGCAATTCCAGCGCATGCACTAAGACCGGATTCAAGAGAATCATTCAAGTCACTTGATGTTTCTTTTTCGAAAGCCAAGAGAAAAGTCTCAGTAAATTCCATTGCCTTATTCGCACGAACAAGGATTGTCAGATCATCACCTCCGAGAAGAATTGGACGTGCAGGTAGTATCTGTTTACCATCCTTATTTCTTTTATCTGATGTTGCTGCGAGAGTTCTTATGGCATCATGTACAGCTTTTTCTGTGGCATTTTTCAGTGAATCTGAAAATGATTGAAAATCTTCAACAGACTTATTCTTAGAATTGCTGATTATTTTCCGTACTGCTGAACCAACTGCGTTACCGTCGGCATGTATCAAAGCTACGAAAGAATCTTCTTTACTTGATATTGTTTCTTCTTCACTACCACCTGAAAAAACAAATTCTTCTCTCATATCTTCAGGAAGAAATGACTGATCTATCTTTCGACCAGCGTTTTCACTTTTTTGATTACGAATTCTTTGCCATTCTTCGCGTTTTCTTTCAGTAGCGCGATCAACTGGTTCATTTTCCTGAACGGCAACAGCGGCAAGCCCGGTACGCTGGCTGCGACGAACCAGAGGTCCTGGTTCAGGAAGATCAACAAATGACTCTATTCGAGATTCTATGAGAGCTGCATTTAACTCATCAAGTGCAGAAGCCATATCATTGTTTCTTACTTCAACGAGAGCTTGATGTAGTTCAATTCCCGGAGCAATCTGCCTGGCAAGTAATGGCCATATGTTGTAAAGATGGTAAAGAGCTTCTTCATTACTACTTCTAAGCCGCACCCCTCCAGCGGCAGCAGAAAGTTTTGCTGACTGGTCCAGTCCAACCAGGTCCATAACCTGATCAAATCGATCACTACATAAAGCCACAACTATGCTCGATGCTCCCTGAATGTCTCTCAAACGACTGCTAGCTGTTATGTATTTTTGGATTCGAGCCGCTGAGAAGCCGTATATCAGTTCTGCCATGGAATGCTCCTTTCGGAAATATTCATCCAAGTTAGATGACGTGACGTGAAGTGCTCAATATTGATTGATGAACCAACAATCCAATGGGTAAAACACTTCAAGACAAATATTACGGTATCTTAGAATATTGCAACCCTAAGTAAATTTCAGTTGGTTTTCAGTTGAGTTCTGTCAGTATCATCTTCTTCCATTTTCATTCGGTACTACTTAAGCCCTGGCGCACCCTTCAGAAAATAGTAAAGCATTAATGTTAAAGTACCTGATAAAGTTGTAACCCGCATGTACAGCTTTTGCTTTATAAGATCCTCCGTTCTCGACCATTTTCCAAGATAAAACGAAAACGAAGCAACTAATATCCCTATGAATTTTAGAAGTCTATCAAGTCCCTCCATACCGAAACCAACAATAGAAATGACCATACCCGCGGTAACACCTAAGGCTGAAAGAGGTGACAGAACTTTGCGTATGGTTATTCTAGCATTCTGAAACCACTCGCATTTTTGAAGACTGTGTAGAGCAAAAGCCTGTATGATTAGAATTCCAAACATAATAAAGGCTCCAGTATCGAAGCCAAAAAGCTGATCTTCCCTGGATTGTACACAACCGCAAAGAACTATCAGGATGCAAATGTAAGTTATCCTCCATCCATACTGCATATTACTCTTCATCATTCTTGATTGCCTTTCTAACTTCCTTATACCACTTGATATTGCTTTTCATTGATGCAATGCCTATTGAAACAAGAATAGTAAGAAGAACAAAGTTGAGAACTGAATGAACGGAATTTTTTATTAGTATTCCGATTACTATTCCAGAGCCCAACAATGAAATAATGGAAACAACTATCAGAATTGCTACAGAAACAGCACCGGTACAATTATTACACTCTTTTACAGGCATTAGCATACCTACATTTGTATTGGGAGCCTTCATTCGTACTTTCTACTTTCCTATTGAATTTTTCTTATTCTCCGAAGTCTTCTTCAATCCAAGGAGGGAATTCAGTTTATCTGATATAGAAGACAGATAGATCTTTATACCGATGATGCGGAGAACACCGAGCGTTATAAAAGCTACAGCTATTGATATCAGAACAATTATCATTATCTGAATAAGGATTTCGAGTATCTTTGGAAGCAGTAGAATAGCAGCAATTATTCCCGCTCCAATCAGCCAGAATCTATTGTCTGAACTTTTACTCTTTGTTTCCATTTTAGCCTCCTTCAATAATCCCTTCACCCATATTACTTGACTTAATGCAAAATCTGACATTCCAGTTCTTATGAGTTGCTCTGTCTTTCGCAAGCAGATAATTCATAAACAACCTCCATATCTATCTCTGATGCAAGATTTGGAGCAACCCGTTCAACCTGGAGAGTATTTCACTCCTGGATGGAATCAGATCTTCTTCATGCGCGTATTTTTTGACAATGATTATCAAGAAGATGTGAAGAAGTACTGTTTCGGATTGAAATATTTCAAGAGCAGACCTGATATAAGTATGGGTTCTAAAATCAGGAATCAGCGGAATATTGATACCAAGCCCCAGCAGAATGATAATTGCAATAGCCCCTATACATACTTAAAAACGCTTCTATACTTCATGATTCATCCTTTGCTGCTTATGTCATTATTGCTTCTCTATCATTATTTAACGGAAACTAAGAGTAATCTGACATTGTGCCTTTTTAGCATACTGGCAGCACGTAACTGTCAAATAACTGAAAGCATTCAGAATTTTCAAATGAGATAAGAGAGAATGTCAGAAAAGATGAACCCGAGAGTGGCATGTATTGAAGAGTACAGTGAATTACGAGAATTGCATGAAAGGAAGAATGATGAAAAGAAATTACGAAAGAGGTGCTGAAAGAATAATAAGCAATGCCGGGAAAGCCGGTTCTATGCTGGATAAAGTAAAGGGAATATTCAAAAGAGTGCCTGTTATCAGCACTATGAGAGCTCTCAAACGTGTTCCGGAGATGGGAAGAATGGTGGTTTCCTATGCAAGAAAGGAATACACGGAAATTCCAAAAAAGACCATATACGCTGCTGCTGCAGGACTGATCTACTTAGTATCTCCAGTCGATGCTTATCCCGACCCCCTGCCCGGCGGATACATGGATGATATAATTGTCCTGGAACGAATACTCGATAGTATATCAGAGGATGTTGATAAGTACAGTGACTGGAGAAGGTATGAACATCCCAGAGATACATAATACGGTCATCAATACCGTAGAGATATATCAGATACTAATGCAAGATGCATATGATTGTATCCTTATTTTTCTGTGAATTCCTAGCGGTCGTTTAGGGAGCGGCCATCATCCCCTCAATTGGGTATTGTTTTAGCTAAGACAATTATCACATCTGTCACCAACGGTATTAGATACTACACATTCACCGGAATAGATACTGCACTATTCTGAGAGTTAATGGAAGCGGCCTCCCGGTTGTATATTCCATTATTAACAATAACTGCGGAATGAGTAGCCATTTTGCTCCGAATTATGCTGTTGGAAAGGATGCGGCAAACAGCTCTTTAAGAAGATAGGTTTTTCCTGACTGTCTCACACCTTTTAATAGAAGAGGCTTCCTTGCCGGATTTGTTTTCCACAGCTGTAATTTTCGTTCTGCCTTGCGTTTCATGGCTTAACTATGCTGGTACAATTTCCTTTTGTCAACACAAAAGGCGTAAAATTATCAACTTTTTGCAGGGAAAAAGTATGAAATCTATCAACTTTTTGCAGGTAAATCCTTTCATCTGTCTTATCCGGAATCGCGATACGGGAACAATTCTATTCATGGGCCGCGAACCCCCTTGAATAACCACGCGGACCCTATGTGCATAGATTCTTAATTAATTTCAAGTCGATCTTTAATGAATTTGTCCCAGTCAGTTTTTGGAAGACCGCTCCTGTCTTCCCCCCATGGAACGGCTTCCGTCGTTCCCTCACGGTAGGATGTAGTTACGAATCTTCCCGATGCCGGGTTACTTACGACTATTCTTATGGTTCCGGTTCTGCAGGTCAGGAAAACCTTTCTGTATGGCTTTGACATTGCGTACTTTCTGAAAATAGCCGCCCCTATCAGATCGGGAAGTTTATCGCGCCCTTCCGGGTCGGAAGAAACAATAACGGTACCGGGAGAAAGCTTCTCCAGCCTTTCCCACTGGGTACCGTTCATGCTTCCATGATGGGCTGTTCTGAGAATCTTGCACTTCTTCGAGAGCATCCCTTCACTGTCGTACTGAGCCCAGTTTTCCATCTGAGCGTCTCCGGCGATAACCATGCTGAACCGGTCGTATATGAACCGGGTCATTATGGACAGGTGATTGGTGTTCAGCTTACCGCACTGGTAAAGTTCCTTGAGAATATCGTTTGAGGGACCAAGTAGTTCAAGCAGAGGTTTCTCCCCGAAGGAGTCAAAGGTTCCTCCATCCGGGTATATCCGTTCGTAACCTGAAAGGAAATGAAAGGATGTTTTCGATCCGGGAGAATCAAGAAGATTCAGAATATTGTGATAACCCACGTTGGTTATCGTTTCGTACCAGAAGGGAGAGAGAATGACTTTCTGCACGTGGTATCTGTTAAGAAGGCTCTGAACTCCATTGTAATGGTCTTCGTGCGGATGGGTAACAATGAGGTGTGAAATAATTTTCTTTCCGTCGGAAGCGATTTTGGAATCAGGAATTATCCGGTCGAGCAGTTTTCGGGTTTTCCGCGGCTTTACAGCGTCAATAACGATCACATTTCCTTCGGGTGTCTTCAATATGGAAGTATCCGCCTGACCGACGTTAAGAGTATAAATTTCCACGTTCGCCATAATATTTCCTACTCCCCGAAAGGGTTTCGCCCGGGGTTCGGATCGATTCCATCGGACATTTCAGGTCCGGGAAGTGTTTGCCCCGCCGGGAACGCACGCTCAAGATTCTCTTCAAGGTTACTTCCCGTACTGTTCTGTACATGCTGCAGTATTCTTTCAAGGCTTGCCCCGTTAACAAGACCCGATTTTTCTATCGAACCCCGCTTCATGAAGTACGAATACGCGCTGCAGATTAATTCCGGCGAAAATCCGAGATTTATCTCGTACTCATCAAGAGCTTCAACCGATACTTCTATCTCAAGGCCGGAGGGAAAATCCTCGATTATATCAGCGGGAGCTTCACCCCTGGATATCATTCTTTTCAGTTCAGCACCGGGAAGCCAGCAGAGAATTCGGGTTTTACCTGTTCTCGCCGGATAGTACGCCCGTACCGTTGGTATACTTATTGTCATATCTTCCCTTTCATCTGCAGAAACTTCAATTTCGCGTTACGGCAATTCATCCCTGATAACGTTCCCGTATATCCCCTCCGGTAAATACTCTACATCCCAATCGTCAACACCGCAACTACCA
>CAZOQQ010000061.1:0-10194 GCA_964582075.1 uncultured bacterium
GGTTCCCGACGGATACACTGTAGTGAACCCGGAGGAGATATAGTTGCCGCGTGCCTGCCTTCTGACTCTTGGATGTCCGAAGAACGAAGCGGATTCCGATTCATTTGCGGGATGTCTGAAAGAAGCCGGATGGCATATTACCGGGGAACTTCAGGATGCTGACCTGCTGCTCATTAATACGTGTGCTTTTATCAGTCCGGCGGTGGATGAATCTCTTGAGACGATCGAACAGGCTCTGGAGTGGAAACATCAGGTGGCCGGCAGAAAACTTATTCTGGCCGGATGCCTCCCCGGCAGATATCCGGATGATGGTTCGGGAGGGCTTCAGGAATTTGATCTGATTACCGGTCCCGGTGATACGGCGGATCTTAAGAAATACCTTTCGATTGAATCCTTCCATGGTCCCGTTGCGGCTGGTACCGAAATCACAAGGTATCTTAAAATCTCTGAAGGATGCTCAAACGGTTGTTCCTTCTGTACAATTCCCATAATCAGAGGCCCCCGAAAGGACAGAAATACGGAGGATATTTTCAGGGACGCAAGGCGTATTGCCGGGCAGGGTGCGGTTGAAATAGGGATTGTTGGACAGGATACGGCAAGCTGGAAAAGCAGCAGCGGCGGAATAACCTGGCTGCTTTCCGAACTCGCTGTCGAATATCCGGATATCTGGTTCAGACTGTACTATATCCATCCGTCTCATTACCCGGATAGTTTTATCAAGCTCCTGGAAGAGCATGAAAACGTAATGCCCTATATTGATATTCCCGTCCAGCATGTTTCAGACAGGATATTGAAAAGGATGGGCCGTTCGTATACCGGTGATTACGTAAGAAAGCTGTTCGATGGATTTGAGAATGCTAAAAGACAGGTATCTGTCAGAATAACGTTGATTACGGGTTATCCCGGCGAGACCGAAGAAGATTTCAATCAGCTGATGGATTTTCTTTCGCGATACCAGTGCATTAGAACGGTAGCTGCCTTTCCGTACTGGTCGGAGGAGGGAACCAGAGAATTTTCCAGACAGTTACCGGAGGAGCTTCCCGATGAAGCGACAGTCCAGTCGAGGCTTATGAGAATAGGCGAAGCAGCGGCGGAACATAGCATATTATGGGCTGACAGGCTCGATGGGAAAGTTATGGAAGTACTGGCGGATGAACCGTTCCTGGGACATTTACGTCTGGACGCACCCTTCGTTGACGGAGCCTGCAGTTTTACCCGTGCTGTTAAGCCCGGAAGTATCGTTGAATGCAGAATAACCGGTGGTATCGGTTCAGATCTGTTAGCGGAGGTTCTTTAATGAAGGGAGTGGCGGATCAGGTCATAGGGGTTTATCTTTGCAACAATGAATCACAGCAGCTGGGAAGTATGTCTGAAGTCCTGAATGAGGGTTTCGGGTTAAGTTCAATCGTTAATACGAAGGAAATATTATGTATACCATTTTGATGACAGTATTGTTTGCCCTGGCTCCATCGAATATGGAACTGGCCGAAGATGCCCTGCTAATGGCCGCACAGGGTCTTCCCGCAGACCTGTCTTCCTACGGAGTAAACAAAGTTCTGATAGAGATAGATGGAGAGCATGAGGGAAACTGGCTCGTAAAACAGACTGTTTCCGCAGTTCTTCATGAGAATGGTATAGCCGTTTATGGACGGGAAGAACTTCCGGATTCCCTGCTGATGACATTGAGGGTAAGGCCGATGGAGCTTGTTGTTGAGTATGGAGATGTAAGCAGACCATGGATTATCGGTAATAAACGTGTTGAAAGATTAGCCAAGTGCGAACTGTCATCCACACTGTTTGATACAGATGGAACAATCCTGATGACCGAGCGAACAAGTGGCGTCAACGAAGATGTTATCTCCTGGTCCGATGCGGAAGTGCTTGCGGGTTCACCTGACTGGGACTGGCTTACCGGTGATCTTCCGGAGAATACGGGCGGTGGAATACTGGAACCTGTAATAGTATCCGGCGTTGTTGCCAGCCTGGTGTACCTGTTCTACTCCAGCCGGGCTCAATAAACGCGAAGTGGCACCCGGAAGAGTTTCGTTATTCCCGATTATGCTGTTCGCTGTGCTCACAGGGTGCGGCAGCGGTAATAATGAAGGCAACACGGTTGAAGAAGCCCGTTTACTCAGGCAAGCCGGTAATTACGTTCAGGCTGTAATACTCTACGAGGAAATCGTTTCCCGCGGTGACAGTCAACCTGAACTGCTGCTGGATTATGCCGCAACAGCGGTTCTGGCCGCACAGTCGGAGCGGAATACACTTTACAGACAGAAAGCCAGGGAAGCTGTAACCCTGCTGTCGGGTAACTGTAACGGGATTAACCCGCGGGAGATAGGTGA
This sequence comes from uncultured bacterium, assembly GCA_964582075.1. Lineage (GTDB taxonomy): Bacteria > Fermentibacterota > Fermentibacteria > Fermentibacterales > JCC-6 > Aegiribacteria. Next base: position 2,346 of record CAZOQQ010000061.1, read on the forward strand.
ACTCTGGAGAAGACTGGCCTGGGAAATGGCAAGAAATTCCGATTCTCTGCAGGCTTTCCAGTGTTTTGAAAACGCACTGAATTATGATATTCAGGATATTTTCGAGTCCGAATGGCTTTTCAGAAGCATATACGCGGGTAACCATCTTGAGTACCTTGCGGATATTCCGGACAGCCTTTTCGGCTCACCCGCCGCGGACAGCCTGCTTACAGCTACGGCGGAGGTATTCCTTGTTGAACTGGATAGAATTCCAAGATCAAGGACAGATCTGAGGGAAGAAATACTGAGGGCCAAAGCAGCTCTGCTGCCGTATACGTTACGCACGGATGAAGAACTTGCAGTTCTTACGGAACTTGACAGGCTTGGTGGGATAGAGCCGGATATGAGGCTCAGAAGAATTCATCTCCTGCTGAACGCAGCCGGAGTTGATATCGCTGAAAACAGACAGACGATGGCGAGAGAGAAACTACTGGAAGTTTGGGATTCCAACTTCTCAGGTGAAAGAGTTCAGGCGGCTTACATGCTTGGGCTTATGGAAGAAAGTAACGGGAATATTGAGGATGCACTTTACTGGTATAGAAGAGCCTGCGGCGTTTCACCGGGATCACCTTCTCAGGCTTCTGTGCTTGCCGCTGCAAGAAGAGACTCTTTAACTTACGATTACGAACGGATGGAGCAGGATATCTGAATGAAATCGAACATTGCGGCCTTACTGTTATTACTTGTTCTGGCTGCTGCATGCAGCAGATCGTACAATACAGCGGGCATGAGTCCTGAGCAGATCGAGCAACTGGCTGATGAAGCATTTCTGCGGTCCGATTACACCGGGGCATCGAGGCTGTACACAGAATTGATGTTCACGTTCCCGGGATCATCACGGATAGATTATTATCTGTACAAACTGGGAATGTCCGAGGCCGGCAACAGATACTGGTCTGACGCTCTCTTTTACTTTGATCGCGTCAAGACGGAATTCGCCAGAAGCCAGTGGGCTGATGATTGCTCTTATCAATCGGCACTGGTATGGTGGAATCAGCGATACGATTACAGGAAGGATCTGACACCTGTTCTTAACTGTAGGGCCGAGCTGGACGATTTCTTCAATAAGTACCCGGGATCACCTCTTATCGAGGATGCGGAGAGTCTTACCGGTGAAGTCAATAACCTTCTTGCCAGGAGGGCACTTTTCATCGGTCGGTTCTACGCTAGAAGAAAAAAGTACGATGCTTCGCTTCTTTACCTGAGGGAAGCTCTTAACGATTACGGTGAGACCGATTGTCTGGCTGATGTGCTGATTTCTCTTGGAGATCTTTATTCACATAAAGGTAACGAATATTCTGCCAGGGAGTTTTATCAGAGAGCGATCGATGAGTGCGAACTGAGCGAAGACCAACTCACTGAACTTCAATTAAAAATGGATGAACTTTGAAATGACAGGTCTCCTGGGCGGGACGTTTGACCCCCCGCATTTTGGCCATCTTGTTCTGGCACTGGAGGCCTGTCAAAAATTCAACCTTGAAAAAGTTCTTCTTGTTCCTTCCCGGTTTCCACCACATAAACCCGGAGGCTGGATAACCCCTTTTGAAAACCGTTTTCGAATGACGGAACTCGCGACAGCAGGTTCCGTGGAACTGACCGCGGTAGATCTCGAACCTGCGGACGAGCCATCCTGGACAGTGAACCTTATAAGTAAATTAAAAGGAATGGGTATGAATATCTGTTTTATCATGGGCATGGACAGCCTGATGGAGCTTAATACCTGGAAAGATCCCGGGAGTATATCCGAAATGGCAAAAATGGTAGCGGGGACCAGACCCGGGTACCATGAGAATTCTGTTGACTCAAGGTTCAGATCCATGGTGGAGACATTCGAGATACCAGGTATGTATATTTCGTCAAGCGACCTGAGAGACAGGTTTGCCAGAGGGCTGAATACTCGGTATCTTGTACCTGATAATGTAAGGGACTACATCAGGGAGAAGGATCTTTATGGCAGAGGAAAAAGCTATTGATAAACTTCTTAACGCTGTACTGGAAGAAGATGTAAGCGACATCCATTTCAAAGTAGGCAGCAGGCCTATCATAAGAAAATCAGGTGAAATCGTTCATGTAAAAGAATTCGCGCCTATGAAGGCTGCGCATATAAAGCGTATGATCAGTGAAATGCTTACAAAAAGACAGGCCGAGAAATTCGCGGAGGGGAACGAACTTGATCTGGGATACGCGCTCGAGGGGGCGGCCAGGTTCAGGGTCAACATTTACAATCAGCGGGGGACACCCGCAATGGTAATGAGAAGGATTCCGTACGAGGTTCCTGAGATAGATGAACTTGGTTTGCCCGAAGTCGTAAAGAAAATCGCCATGGAACCCAGGGGTCTTGTTCTTGTAACCGGGGCCACGGGAACAGGCAAATCCACAACTATCGCAGCTATGATAAACCACATTAACCAGAACCGTTATGCCCACGTTGTTACGATTGAAGACCCGATTGAATTCTTGCATACCGATAATAAATCAACAATATGTCAGCGGGAAGTGGGTATAGATACTCAGGACTGGAGCACCGGCCTGCGGGCAGTATTCAGGCAGGATCCGGACGTAATTCTTATAGGAGAGATGCGGGACACGGAATCGGTAGCCACCGCCATTACAGGTGCTGAGACCGGGCATCTGGTACTTAGCACATTACACACAACCGACGCTATGGAAACCATATCCAGAATTATCGATGTTTTCCCTGCGGAACAGCAGCACCTCGTAAGGCTTCAACTCGGACAGTTGATAAGCGGGATAATATCACAGAGGCTTCTTCCGGGTGCCGGAGGAATAGGGAGAGTCCTTGCTGCGGAGGTTCTTGTTCACTCCGCTACCGTGACTGAGTGTATTATCAAGCCGGATAAAACATACCTGCTTACCGAAACAATGGAAAAGAGTTTTTCACAGTACGGAATGCAGACCTTTGACATGGCTCTGTACCATCTTATTCTGAACGATAAGATAGACAGGGAAACGGCACTCGCAGCCGCTACAAATCCAAGTAAACTTGACCTCAAGCTCAAGGGAATAGAAACAGCTTCTGACTGGAGGATGGACTGATGGTAATTTATCAGGTTCAGATAACAGAAAATATTACACAGCTTATCGTTACCGGCGTTGCAGTATTGCTTGTACTTGGTATTTTTCAGCTTTACCTGGGACTGAAAGCCCAGAAATCACCTAAATTGACAGGTGAAAAAACTATGATTGGTGAGACGGGAATAATCAAAAAGGTTTCAGGATTCAGAGGCAGATCGATCCTCGAAGTAAGGGGTGAACTGTGGTGGTGCCTTCCGGCGACGAGTTCAACATCTCTGGAAGAAGGGATTACTGTCAGGATCGTTGGAATAGCTGAAGATTCGATGATACTTCAGGTAGACACCGCGTAAAGGAAAAATAAAAGAAAGGAGTTGCCATGGGACCTGGAATCATGGTAATAGTAACGATTCTGGTGATTTTCGTATTGTCGGCGATTAAGGTGTTGAAGGAGTACCAGAGGGGTGTTGTATTCAGGCTTGGCAAGGTTATCGGCTTGAAAGGCCCCGGACTAATAATCGTCTGGCCCATGATTGACCATATAAGAAAAGTTGATCTTAGGGTGGTGGCAATGGACGTTCCTCCGCAGGATGTTATAACGATGGATAACGTCTCGGTACGGGTCAACGCGGTTGTATACTTCAGGGTTATTGATCCGAAGCGTTCGATCCTGGAAGTGGAGAACTACATTTACGCTACAAGCCAGCTCGCGCAGACGACATTGAGAAGTGTTCTGGGTGAGGCATCGCTTGATGAACTTTTATCCAAAAGAGATGAAATCAATTCCAAACTTCAGGACATACTCGACCGCATGACGGATCCATGGGGCATTAAAGTAAGTACAGTGGAAGTTAAACACGTGGATCTGCCTGAGGATATGCAGAGGGTAATGGCGAAACAGGCTGAAGCCGAAAGAGACAGAAGATCCAAGATAATCCGCGCTGATGCGGAATTTCAGGCTGCAGCGAAGCTCGCTGAAGCCGCAGACATAATCGATGCTCACCCGGTTGCTCTTCAGCTCAGATATTTGCAGACGCTTTCGGAAATAGCAGTTGAGAACAATTCCACGACAATATTCCCACTCCCCATAGAGCTTCTGAAGCCATTCTTGAACAAGCTCGACGGCGGACACAAGGCGTAGCCGTGTTCAGCGGCGCAATTACAGCACTGGTCACACCTTTCAAAAATGGTGCTGTTGATGAAAATTCGCTCGCGGAACTTGTAAACTGGCAGATAGAAAACGGGATTGACGGCCTTCTGGCCTGCGGTTGCACCGGAGAAGCTGCAACACTTACAAAAAAGGAACATCTTCTCGTAATCGAAAAAGTAATGGAGGTTGCCGGCGGCAGAGTTCCAGTAATCGCGGGTACCGGAAAAAACGACACTGCTTCCTCTATTGAGCTTTCCCTTGAAGCCGCGGCCATGGGTGTGGACGGAATCCTTCTTATTACCCCGTACTACAACAAACCAACTCCACGGGGGCAGATTGAACACTTCTCGCGGGTTGCAGATGCTGTTGACTGTCCTTTAATTCTTTACAATGTGCCTGGTCGTACGGGAACGAACATGCTCCCGGAGACCATTGCTTCACTGGCGGAACACCCCCGAATCGTAGCCATTAAAGATGCGGCCGGATCGGCTGAACGGGTAACGGCAATCCGTAATCTGTGCGATATCACCATATTGAGTGGAGATGACCCGATAGCGATGGCTCAAATAGCTCTGGGTGCCGAAGGGGTTGTTTCGGTAGTCTCGAATATTCTTCCAAAAGATATGAAGAACCTGGTCGCACTTGCGTCAGCCGGAGAGCTTGAGCGGGCGCGTGCGGTGCAGGCGAAACTTTATCCCGTTATTAAAGCGATGTTTCTGGAGACAAACCCGATTCCTGTCAAGAAGGCTCTCTCCATGATGGGTATGATAAGTAATGAGCTGCGCCTTCCGCTGGTATCGATGACTGAAGAACTGGTTCCCATACTATCAGGAGTGCTGAAGGAGGCTGGAATCATCTGATGAAACTCTGTGTTTTCGGCAGCGAGGGAAGAATGGGCAAAATCATCTGCGAAGAGGCGGGAAATTCCGTAATAGCTCGTTACGATGTGATTCCTCCCGGAAGGAAAGCCGATATCCCTGTTCCCGATGAGGTTGAAGTGGTACTTGATTTTTCCACGCCATCCGCATGGAAAGATCTTGACACTCTGCTTGCTTCCACTTCTGCGGCGCTGGTTACCGGTACTACAGGGCTGGGTAGCCGGGAGAACGAAATGCTTGTCGGATGGGCAGAACAGAGGGCTGTGTTCGCTTCTTCGAATATGAGCATCGGTATATACGTACTGGGAAAACTCCTGGAGTACGCGGGTGGAATGCTTGCTGAAGATTTTAATCTTGAAATCGTTGAATGTCATCATTCCGGAAAAGTGGACAGTCCCAGCGGAACCGCACTGACTCTTTTTGATATATGGAAAAGGAGCGGCGGTGGAAGCAGAAAGATACTCGGCAGATCGGGTTCTGTGGGGCCGAGGTCATTCGAGGAAACAGGTATTCACTCGTTGCGGGGAGGAGACGTTGCAGGTGATCATCAGCTGCATCTTCTGGGAGAAGGGGAGAGGTTGCTTCTCGCCCATTCTGCGACGGGAAGAAGAACATTCGCGATCGGGGCACTTAAAGCAGCGGAGTACATTTCCGGTAAAGTTCCAGGTATCTATACGATGGATGATCTGATGAAGAGAAAAGAGAACGAAGAATGATTCGAAAGCCGGCTGTAGCTGGAGTATTCTATCCTTCGGACCCAGAAGAACTGAGGCAGCTTGTCACTTCGTACGTTTCCAGTTCGGGACAAGCATCCGATAATCTTGTTACGGGTATAGTCAGCCCTCATGCCGGGTATATCTACTCGGGGGCGGTGGCAGGAGCCGCGTTCGCATCGGCCCCGGATGAAATAGAGAATGTCATAATACTGGCGCCTCCACACCGCTGGCCTGTTAGGGGAGCTTCAGTCTTCGATGGAGATGGTTACGAAACACCGCTTGGAGTCATTCCGGTTCAAAGAGAAATTACTTCCCGGCTAATCAGTGCGGGGCTTGATTTCCAGCCGGAGGCTCATAGCGGTGAACATTCGGCGGAAGTGCAGCTTCCTTTCGTTCAGGTAAGATGGCCGGCTTCGATGATAACAGTGATTCTCCAGGGATCAACATCGCCGGAATATTCAGTACAGCTTGCGGAAATCCTTTCCGAAGCTGCGGGAGGTTACGATAAAACTCTCTTGGTAGCCTCCAGCGACCTTTCTCATTACCATTCTCTGGAAACCGCGAAGAGCAAAGATGAAAAGATAATGAACGCTTTCTCCAGTGGAGATACCGGCAATATGCAAACTGCTCTTGCAGAAGGAGGAGAAGCCTGCGGTATAGGTCCCATACTTACCCTTATGAATTATGCCAGGATTATGAAACATGAGCGATTCGGCAGAATCAGGTGGGAAACATCCGCGACAGCCAGCGGTGACAGCAGTTCTGTAGTTGGTTATTTCGCGGGATATTGCGGATGGGAGGCTGGAAATGACATCTGAAGCGGACAGGAAAAGTGTACTGGATATTGCCAGGAAGGCTATCCTGGCGGCAGCTTCGGATGAACCTCTTCCCGAAGTGCCCGACAGGGAGGTCTTCAGGCGTGAAGGGGGAGCCTTCGTAACCATAAAGAAGGGTGGTGTACTCCGTGGATGTATCGGGCATTTTACCGGAACAGGAACACTCGGGAAAACCATCGTTGAGATGGCGGCTTCGGCGGCTGTGCGTGATCCGAGATTTCCTCCGGTATCGCCGGAAGAAGTCAGTGAACTTGAGATAGAGGTTTCTCTTCTCAGTCCCATGATACCTTCAGAACCGGAGGATGTTGTTCCGGGAACTCACGGCCTTTACATAAAACACGGCTTCAGATCGGGAACACTTCTACCGCAGGTAGCCACCGAGCAGGGTTGGGATCGTGAGACATTCCTTTCTCATACATGCCTGAAAGCGGGATTGCCCCCAGACAGCTGGAAGAATGATGGAGTGCAGATTTTTACGTACACCGCGGAAGTATTCGGTGAAATGGAAAGGAGCTGATTTCTTATGAAGTATTTTCTGGTATTCGCAGTTATCATGCTGCTTGGATGCAGTATACCCGGGGTTGGAGAACTCGAAAAGAGGGTTGACGATATTGAAGCTACAGCGTCATACGATGATTCGGGACTTCTGGACAGGATTGATAACCTGAAGGATGATGTAACCCTTATTGACGAAAGGATTACCGCCCTTGAACACGGTGACATATCCGGAGTTGTTGACGAACAGGGTGGTCGCGTCCATCCGGCAGCGGAAGGCGAAACACAGGTTCAGAAGAAACTTGAAATCTCCGATATTGCGGGATTACAGGATTCAATGGATCTTATGAGATCAAGTCTTTCTGACAGTATACTGGCACTTGAGGAATCAATTGACAGTATAACTGTGGCAAACGATTCCCTGAAAATGGAACTCTCGGATTTACAGGACAAAGTTCAAAGCTTAAGCTACACAGTTAGAAACATGCAGTCCAGCGGATCAACATCATCAAGAAGCTCCTCATCGTCCGGAAGTGGCGGATCGGGCAATCGTTCAAGCAGCGGTCGCTAAAACTGTAGTTTCAGAAAAGCGTTTCGTAATTCGTTCTATACGCCATTCTACTTCTATAACTACAGCCTGACAAGCGGAAGCATCCATTCATCTGCGTTGAATGTTGATTTATTCCGTGCATCTTCACCCCT
>CAZOQQ010000062.1:0-10113 GCA_964582075.1 uncultured bacterium
ACAAGCTGACGTTTTCTGCTGATTCGTTTGGCTTCATGCTCGGAGCTTAGCGCAACCAGTGAATCACCGGCATCAGGAACCTCGGAACAGCCAAGTATCTGCACCGGAGTACCGGGAGGCGCTTCGTCTATTTCGTTATCATTTTCATCGTACATCGCCCGGACTTTTCCACTGAACTTTCCGGCTACGAAGTAATCCTCAACTCTCAGTGTGCCGTCCTGAATAATCACGTTAACTACCGTCCCCCGCCTCGGATCAATTTCACCATCCAGTACGATACCTTTAGCGGGCCTGTCCGGGTACGCTGACAGCTCAAGCATTTCCGCCTGGAGCAACAGCTTCTCCAGAAGGTCATCTATGTTCTCTCCCGTAATCGAGGAAACCTCCGAACAGAGGATATCGCCACCCCACTCTTCAATAAGAATATTGTGTGCCGCAAGATCATTCTTGATCAGATCGGTATGAGCTGTCGGAAGATCGATCTTGGTTATAGCCACAACTATCGGGACACCCGCGGCTCTTGCGTGATCGATAGCTTCTTCGGTCTGCGGCATCACCTTGCTGTCCGCGGCAACTACAAGTATTACAATATCGGTGATTCTTGCCCCTCTTGTTCTCATAGCCGTGAAGGCTTCATGACCGGGCGTATCAATGAATGTTATGCTCTCGCCGTTCGGAAGCTTCGAAATATACGCGCCAATGTGCTGCGTTATCCCTCCGGATTCCGAACCCATCACATCGGTCTTTCGTATTCTGTCAAGAAGTGCGGTTTTCCCGTGGTCGACATGCCCCATAACCGTAACAATCGGAAATCTTGAACTTTCGGTGCCACCGGCACTGACCCTTTTGTTCTCAAGTTCCTTTGCCCCGTAACTTGTGACCATTTCGACTTCAAAATTGAACTCGTCCGCAACCATTGAAACGGTCTCGGCATCAAGCATCTGGTTAGCGGTAGCCATGACTCCCAGTTCCATGAATTTCCCTATAACTTTCACAAGCGGGATTCCCATCAGGTCGGAGAGTTCGGAAGGATTGGTATATTCGGTTATTCGTATTATCTGTAATTCGCCGTCTTCAACGATTTCCTTCTGTCTCTCACCTTTTTCTTCCCTGTGTTTTCTCCGCTTCTTCTGCCTTGTTTTCCCCGTGCTTGAATCAATCCTGGCAAGTGTGGCTTTGACGGTTTTAACAGCTTCTGCAGTTACTCTGGGCTTATGACGACGTCTTTTCTTCTTCCTTTTCTTCTGAACCGTCTTGGTCCTTGCCGCTTCCTTCTCCTGGTCGAACCTGTTTCTTACCCTCAGCACTTCTTCGGCTGTGAGTGAACTCATATGACTCTTTACGGAAATATCCATTTCTACAAGAACCTTGAGCAGCGCTTCACTGGACAGGTTCAGCTCCTTGGCCATTTCGTATACACGCATTTTTTTCCCACCGCTATTCTCAGCCAAGGGAATCACCCTCTTCCTTCAATCATTCCATCATTGATTCAATCGTTATCAAATATAATATAACAAGACCCACCAGCCGTTATTCCAGTGGGGTCCCTGTATCATCGGCTGTTGACTCATCATCAGCTTCATTCTGCAGCAGATTTTTTCTGCTTTCCTCTTTTTTCAGTTCAACTGTCTTCGTTCTTTTTCTGACAAGCTTCTTCGCTTCCTTCAGGATATTTCTGGCTTTCACAGGCCCCACACCCTGAATTTCAAGAAGTCTTTCCTCGGAACAACCGATCAGCGTGTCAGCCGAATCAAATCCTCCCCTTGTAAGCCTCTCGGCAAGTTTATCGTTAACAGATTCGAATTCTGAAATGTCCACACGAAGCATATCTTCCCATTGCTGCTTCTCTTCCCATAATGATTTTTCTTCAATTTCAATCCTGCATCCGATGAGTTTGCCGGCAAGTCTTACATTATGGCCGCCCTTACCCTTCGCCCTTCCAATCTCGTCATCGGGAACCGTGGCGATCATAACTTCGTACTTTTCACCGGTATCCTCGTTGATCCTGTTTTCAATTTTAACCCTCAGAACAGTTGCGGGAAGAAGCGCGCTGGTTACAAGCAGTTTTCTGTCAATTGTCCAGGAGATGATATCGATTCTCTCTCCGTTCAGTTCACGCATCACAGACTGCACCCGCATGCCCTTCATCCCCACGAAAGTACCAACGGCGTCTACCCTGATATCGTTACTTGCAACCGCGATCTTTGTTCTTATACCGGCCTCACGGGCAATCGCTTTTATCTGAACCACTCCTTCATCTATTTCGGGTGCTTCCCGTTCAAACAGCCTTTTCACAAGCAGTGGATTAGCTCTTGAGAGAACAAGCTGAGGTTCAGTGCTGTCCGGGCTGAGAACCTCGACAAGCACGGGAAGAACCGTATCTCCATGTTCGAATCGCTCGCCTCTTGCTCTTTCTTCCGGAGGTATTACAGCATCTATCTGCCCGGCTACACGAACATTTATCCGGTTTCTGTAAACCTGCTGAACCACACACCTCGGTATCAGCTGACCTATCCTGCCGGAGTACTCATCGTATACTTTTTCTCTCTCCGCCGATCGTTCAAGAGTATGGAACTCGTGTCTGAAAACATTGATGGCCGAACGTCCAAATTCATCGAAGTCAATAGGAACCCCGACTTCATCACCGTAATCGGCTTCCGGTTCATATTTCCTTGCTTTTCTTCTTGTAATCTGAAGATGGGATTTGTCGGGATCAATTTCTCTGACCACTTTCATGATGGTCTGAATAATGACATCGTCGTTCTTCCGATCCCATGTTACTTTTATATTCTGAGGAGAACCGTACTCTTTCTCTGTGGCATCTATTAAACCTTTTCTTAACCATTCAAGCAGAAGTTCCTGATTCGCGCCTTTACTTTCCCTTATTATCGCAGCCAGTGCTTCTATTCTTTGGTAATTGTCAGACACTTCAATCTCCTCACGTAACTTAAACAGCTTCTATCATTCCAGAACTTCCACTGCACTTACAATATCGTCAGCGGACAAAATCCTGCCTTCTTTGAATTTCAGACAACCTTCGTTGTATTCCAGAAGCCAGTCAGTAAATTTATCGTCTTTCATCTGAACCGCCAGCTTTCTCCCTACTGACCGGACCCAGTCCACATCGGTACTCAGAAGGCGTCCTATTCCGGGTGATCCAACTTCCAGCCTGTAATTGGAAAGGATCATGTTCCCATCTATATAATCTTTAATTATCCTTGATAGTTCAGCGCATTCCCTGATGTTGATCCCTCCCGGTCTGTCAACAAGAAGCCTTACCATATAACTCCTGCCAATATTCTTAACGGCAAGATTCACCAGCAAAAGGCCTGCTTCTTCAACAAATTCTTCAATCTTCTCAAACAGTTCCGGGTTTTCCATATCTCCAATATCCGACAATATAAAATAAAGGCGGAAAGATACCGCCTTATGAATCTCCTGATTCTTCTAGCGCACTTATTAACGAAATCTAGTTTTTCCTGAAGTTTATGGCAAGTCAGGCTCGGTAATTCTACCCATTATCAGATCGTTCCTCAGAGTTTCCAGGTAATTGGAGAATATGCCATCAACCTGTGGAATACCCTTATCGGAGAGATTCTTCAGCATACTGCTGATCTGGTACTGTGTTTCATCTTCACCCACAAGCTCAACCAGTCTTACACGTGCATCAGCCAGGAGGGAAACAATCCGAACGATCTGAACAGAACTGTAATTAGGGGTACCGGCGAAAGATGAAGAGAATAAAATGTAAAGCCATTGAATCTCCAGCTTGATCATTTCCGCATTAAGAGAATCCGCAGCTTCAAGAGCGATTATTCCTTTGTACGAATAATCAAGCAGTGAAGAATCGCACATAAAAGCAACTCCGGTCTCTTCGTCTCGCAGATTCATGATACAGTAAAATGGGCCTCCAAGCCGCGCCCAGAGAGCTTCAAAATCATTTTTAGCGATTTTCGTTGAATTCTCAATATAGGGCAGCGATTTGACGAAATTCAGTATCTGGAATATTCGTCTGTCAAAATTCAGAATATTGATTTCGTTAAGAAGGTATAGCTCTCTTTCCCGGTAATCAACAAGACCTGTTTTCAGAAGCGCTTCGTTCAACTCACGTTCCATCCGTATTAAATCAAAGGGCCAGGCAGCGAGATTCTCTATACTGTTCCAGCTGAAATACTCGATTATTTTACTCAATGTCTGCATACCCTCAATACTACCCTGCGACGTAAGTATCAGCCCTTCTATTGTACGGTGAATCGGCAGCATTTCAATTTCATCCCGTGGAATGCTGTCCAGACTCCTCCGGACACCGGCAGTATCTCCATTCTCAAGCTGCTGAACGTAATCCAGACCCTCCTGCATTCGCTGAACCTGTAAGTCCGTGTATTTAATTATATCTGAAGCAAACAGGGGATATCCGCTGCTTAGGATATCGCTAAGTTCTCTGCTTAAACTGTCCGCTGAATCTTTGAATCTGAGGAATGTTGTACCGTAATCGAACAACAACTCTCTGAACATCTGATCTCTGGCAGAAGTCTGAATATTCCCCTGCTTCAATCTTTCAATCGTCTGCAATGATTCCTGCCATTTCAGGAACACACCATCGAGAGACATTGAAAGGGGGATCAGAAAAGTTATTTTTTCCGCATAACCTTTTCTGTTGTGAGCATGAAGAGCCCAGGCTCTTCGAAGTGAGGCAAGGGCGCTGTCGGGATATCCGAGATTTATCCATACCAGTGAAAGGTTGTTATGAACCTCGGCGTAGTTCGGAGCCCTTGTTATCAACGAATCGTAAGCCGCCAGTCCAAGGCGCAGGTAATTCTGAGATTTTTCGGAATCTTCGGCAACCATACCGTTCATCCGGAGAATGGAAGCAAGCGGGGGTGATAAGTGGTGATACATCCTGGCGGCAGATACGTAAGCGCTGCCGAGGGCGTACCATCCGCCAAGGTCATCATTGTTCGTCTCGATACACTTCCCGCACCATACTATCGAACTGTCCGCTACCTGTCTTGCGTTATCGCAGCGGAACAGTGCCGTCTGTATAGCCACATCGCTTCCATTAATGCTCCATTCCTTCGCGGCATTTATGGCACCCTCCATTTCTAGCTGTATATGGGTAAGGTACATGTCTTTTCCAATAAACAGCTCTTTCCCGGACTTCATTGCTCTCGCGTAGGCCGGAAGAGCGACAAGACCAAGAAATACGGTGATCAGGAAAAGCGTGGCCGCAAGACCATATTTCGCAGGACCTTTCAATGGATTGAATCCTGAAGGAACAGAAGCAAGGAGGAGACCTGTAAAAAGTGCAAGGAGCAACGCGGAAGGAGGCCAGCGCAATGCCACGGATACCGAAGCTTCGGCCAGCAGCGCGATAACACCGGCTACGAGCCCAAGCACCAGCAGGTTATTGCCTGAAACAGTTAGAGATTCTTCGTTCCAAAAAAAGAATTTCCCTTTTCTGCGCATGATTCCGAATAGTGAAAAAGCCACAAAGGTCCACAGCAGCAGTCCTGCAATTCCTGTATCCACGAGTATTTCAAGGTATTCACAGTGCGCATGAAGTGTATTATGACTGACACCAAGAGTAAAGTACTCCGGGTTTCTGAATTCGGGAAACACTATCTGGAAGGATCCCGGACCGTATCCGAGGAATGGATTACTGAGAATCATCGATACCGTTCCTGACCATATCAGCTTTCTTACCCGCATAGTTCCGGATCCCGAATGAGTAAGCTCTTCCATACGGTTGCCCAGAAAGATTATCGAACCTCCGATAATAACAAGAAGAACCAGCAGAAGCGTAACAAATCTTTTTCTGTTCTTCCTGATAAATGGAACGAACAGCATGAAGATCGCGATTGCCAGAAGACCTATCAGGCTGCCACGCGTTTTGCTTGCAAGAAGAGCGGCGAAAGCCAGTAAAACAAAAGCGGCGGCTGATATATATCTGAATCCGGATAATCGCCGCCTGCTGAGGATAAAACCTGCGCCAACCGGCAGCATTGCCATTGAAATACTCCCGAGAAGGTTCGCGTTCCCCATAGTTCCGGAACTCCTGGCAGTCTGGGCAAGTCCCGCATCCCAGTGGAAAATTATCAAACCGAATGACTGAAGAATGGCATAAACGAACAGCAGAACGGTTGACAGTACTATGACCCAGAGTAATCTGTCCCTTATCTTCTCCGTGAATGTAAGCGCCATCACCAGGACAAGACCTCCCAGGGCAACTATGCCGGAAATGTATTTCAAAGCGTTAACCGATTGAATTCCGGTATAATGCCTGAAAAACAGCCAGAGTATCAGAAGAACAAATGAAACCGCAAGAGACCTGCTGAATCTTTCGGAAGCTATTCCACCATTCAGAAGAACAGCTGCAGCAGCAATCAGAAGCGCGAGCGCTGAACCCGCAACGTAAATTTCTTCCTTAATAAGTATACTGTTTCTGCTGTTTGTGGAAATCAGAAACAGTGAGCCCAGCACCGTAAGAGCCAGAATAATCCGGATAACCGTTCCCGTTGTTTTTCTCACTCTTTTATTTCCCGTGTTTCAGCTCGATTAATGAAGAACGAGAAAAGTCCCACAAGTCCGATGGCATGCACGAACAGCAGTATGGCCTGGTACGGTTTCAGGGTGGGCAGAAGTAAAGCAAGTGTACCCATGAGAGCGGCAACAACCAGAAGAACCATCACAGACTGATTATGAGACAATCCAAGCCTCATCAATCTATGAGCAAGGTGGTTTCTGTCACCGATGAAAAGAGATTTTCCCTTCTTCCTTCGGAATCTTAATACGAATACAGTGTCGATTATCGGCAGAGCAAGTATTAAAACAGGGGTGAAAACAGCAATCTCACGTATTGATCCTTCGGAAGTATAAACGCCAAGCACGGCTATTATGCCCAGCATGAAACCGAGCATATTGCTGCCGCTGTCACCCATGAAGATCGAAGCCGGGTTGTAATTGTAAAAGAAAAAACCAATTGTAGCCCCGGCAAGAGCTGCGCTTATGAATGCTATGGAAAGGTTGCCGGACAGTAAATTAAGAATGGTAAAGAATATCGCTGCAATCGCGCAGGTTCCCGAGGAAAGTCCATCGGCGTGATCCAGCAGGTTAACGGAATTGGTTATCCCCACCAGCCAGATAACTGTAAGGGGAACGGTTAGCCATGCGAAACTGCTTCCTGTGAGAAATACACTAAGCAGCGCGCCTCTGGTTATGAATATTATACTGACAAGGATCGCCGCAATTGTATGAAGCACGAGTTTAATGGAAGGGGAAAGACTGAGGATATCATCCACGAACCCGACTATGGTCATCAGTCCCGCTCCGGATATGATCATTACGCAAAGCGATTTCCATCCAATTGCTATCATGCCGCTTTCACCTATAAGAAACAGCATACCCGTTAGAACCGTTATTCCGAATGATATGTAAATAGCCACTCCACCCAGCAGCGGAGTGGTCATGAGATGTTTCTTCCTTCCCTGTGGCCTGTCTACAAGGCCGTACTTCAAGGCAACTCGTCTTGCGAGTGGAGTTATGAGTATACTTACGCTCAGGGCGGCAAAAAACGCAAAACCTATCTCTCTAACGGTCATACACCGAACACCTTTTCCGTACGGTCGGTTTCGTTGCCTTTTCTTTTCATCCGCTTTCCATCCAGCCTGAAAAGATGTGATCTCTCAAGATCGATCATGAAATTGAACATCGTTCCAGGCACCGCCCGGACGGTAGGGCTGCATCGGGCGGCAAACTGTCTGCCCGCGAATCTCATGTAGATGATATTTTCGTTCCCCAGAGTTTCAACAACTTCAACCTCTCCAGTGAATACACTTTCATCGGATGGATGTATATCCTCGGGTCTTACTCCGAAGAAATATTCACCATCCGGTAAATCCGTAAAAGGACTGTTTTCCAGAGCGATGTCGTCTGCGTGGACAATACCGTTCTTCAATTCAACATTCAGAAAATTCATTGCAGGGCTGCCTATGAATCCCGCCACGAAACTGTTATCCGGATTATCGTAAAGGTCAAGAGGTGTGGCTATTTGTTGTACGTTTCCATCTTTCAGCACCACTATCCTGTCTCCAAGAGTCATGGCTTCAGCCTGGTCATGCGTTACGTATATCATTGTTGAGCCCAGTCTGGTATGTAACCTGCTTAACTCGTTTCGCATCTGCACTCTCAGCTTGGCATCAAGATTTGAAAGAGGTTCATCGAAAAGGAAAACTGCCGGATGCCTTACTATTGCTCTTCCAAGCGCGACTCTCTGGCGCTGTCCCCCGGACAATTCCCTTGGCTTTCTGCCCAGATATTCGAATATTCCCAGGATTTCCGCAGTTTCCTTAACGTTCCTGTCGATCTCATCCAAAGGTGTTTTTTTCATTTTCAGAGAAAACGCCATATTGTCATAAACGGTCATATGAGGATAAAGGGCGTAATTCTGAAATACCATTGCTATATCCCTGTCCTGCGGTTTGACATGAGTAACATTCCGGTCACCTATGAACAGTTCCCCCGTTGTCGGTTCTTCAAGCCCGGCCAGAACCCGCAGTGTCGTGGATTTTCCGCAACCGCTGGGCCCCACAAGAACAAGAAACTCCCCGTCAATAACTTCAAGATCAAATCGGGCTAGAGCGGTGATGTTATTCCGGTATATTTTGCTTACTCCCTGAAATCTGACAGACGCCAACAATCACATCCCTTCAATCAATCGGGAACCCTGATAACCGAAACCACCCTGCCTTCATAATCAGCTGTTTCAGGATTGGACTGATCTCTTGTCCATTTGTAACCATTTACAAAAAATACATACCTGTAAACTCCTCCGGGCAACCGGGAAATGTCCAGCGACCAGATACCATCGTCCGCCCTCTCCATCCTGCCGGAAACAGGGTTTATGATGCCACCGGCTGAAACACTTCCTCCCCAGTCGTTCCAGTCCGAAAGAACCTGAACCGAAGATGCTCCGGGCATCCATACGGTTAAACTGTTTCCAGCGGGTTTTTCCCTGGGAATAAAAAGTGAACATGCGCTCGCCATCAGACAAAGAATGAGCATGAACATTAAGATTATTCTGATCATTTCAGGAAACCTCGCAAATCAATTCGAAACAGCGGAACATCCGCATAGTTCCAGTCTATTCGCACCAGTCCCGTCACCGGTCCGAGTGCCGCTGATACAGCCAGTCCGCAGGAAGGCTGAAGACTGTCGTCAATATCACCCGAGACAGACAGTTCAGCGCAAACATCTTCCCTGGGTGAATACGATGCGCTTCCGGTAACCCTTGTGCTGTCGTTGATTATCTCCACAGCCATCCCGGCTGAAGCGTAAGAATCCGAAGTAACGGAAGATATATTCGCTCTGTAATCACCGTTGGAGTAACAGTCAAAGATAACATCCCAGGCCACGCCAATCTCCGATATCAATCCGGTGGAAACAGATACTCCCGTCAAACTGTCACTTGAAAGATCAAGTTTTCCCTCCACTGAAGCCGAGGCAAAATATCTTGCCGATTCAAGAAACGCTCCGAGTGTGATTATTCTCTGTCCGGGTACAAAAGCACTACCGGGAAATTCAATGTTATCCCCCGCGAAATGAATTCCGGGTACGATTTCTATTTTTCCCCACCCTGTATTGAACGGCGCGAATTCGTGCAGTTCGCCGGAAACGGCCCATTTACCCTGTTCTCCGTCTGCCCCCGCAATAATAAACCAGGGGTTGAAATATCGGAAGTTACCTCTTACGGACAAAACGTTTACGATAATATCTCCCTGGGTTACGGAATCAACTGAATGAACCTGCGCACGGGAATAATCCACACCGGCAAAACCCATCCATGGAGAATTCACGTTCAACTGCGTGAGCGTATCTTCATTTGCGAGCTGGATGAGGTATTCACCCCTGAAACCCAGAATACCACCGGAAGAGAACCCGTACCCCCGCGTTGAATCGATATTCACCCAGCCCCACTCGGCCACCGGATTGGAAAGACCTGCGATAAATGGCTGCCGGTCATTCAGGTATACACCCGCGGCAATCCATGGAGTCCCGGGCCACTTCAGAACACCCCGGGCCCTTCTGACCTGTGAACCGGAATCACTTCGAAGCGCG
>CAZOQQ010000063.1:0-10111 GCA_964582075.1 uncultured bacterium
TGACGTACAAACCAAACTCCAAAACCAAAATCAACCTTACCGGTTATTACATGGATCGGACTTATGGAGACGGCCTGTCCGATATATACGGCATATGGGATTGGAGCAGGTACGAAATTCCTTACATCGATACGGATTCTACTTCCTCAACGTATGGAGATACCCTTGCGTGGGGCGAGAATATCCTCTGGGGACGCCCCACGATTTTCAGGAATACATACAGTTTCGGTGCAAGCGTTACCCAGACACTGAGCGACGCTACATTCATGGAAATTAGACTGAACCAGTTCCAGTCGGCACGGGACTACAAGATCTACAACAACCCCAGTGACACGAGCCAGACTACCGAATTCTACGGCGAGAATTTCACCTGGGATGACTGGCAGGCAGTCACTCCATCCAGAATGCCTGATTCACAAGGATTTACCAGATCGGGAAGGTATGTACTGGCCTGGCGTGAAACCAGAAGCACAACTTCCACATTCCGTACTGACATTACAAGCCAGGTCAATCAGCAGCATCAGTTAAAAGCCGGAATAGAGGCCAAGTACTACGATGTATTTGACTACTATATTCAGCCCGCATCAGGTGGAAACATTTACGCGGGAAGGTACCATGTTTTCCCTAATTCCGGTGCCGCATATATTCAGGACAAAATGGAGTACAGGGGCATGATCGTTAACGCCGGTCTCCGTTTTGACTACTTCGACGCTAACTTCGACGAATATCCTGCTGATCTTAACGATCCTGTTGTTCCGGGAACAAAGCCCGGAGAACCGGGTCATATAAGGAACCCCATAACCGTTCCCGTTAAATACCACCTGAGTCCCCGAGTGGGATTCTCCCACCCCATAACGGACAACGATGTTCTTCATTTCACTTATGGACATTTCTTTCAGACTCCGCAGTTCAATAACATGTACAGCGGGTCAGATTACACCCTCGCAGGCGCGTTTCCCAGAATAGGGAACCCTGACCTGGCAGCCGAACAAACGGTATCCTACGAGGTTGGTGTAAAACATCAGTTCGACGACATTACGATGATGGATATTACCGGTTACTACAAAGACATAACAGGTCTTCTTGACACGCGGAGGAATTTCTACACAGCGGTCGATTCCTACGATATTTATATAAACGGTGATTACGGTAACGTCAGAGGAGCCGAGTTCAGCATTGTAAGACGCCCGAGTAACTTCTGGTCGGGAAGCGTCAACTACACTTACTCGCTTGCCATGGGTAAGAGCTCCGACGCTGTTCAGAACTACGAATTTACCTGGGCAAATTGGATTATTCCAAGGAAGGAATCCCCACTCGACTGGGATCAGAGACATGCCGTTAACGCTGAATTTGATTTCCGTATACCGCAGGGTGAAGGACCAAGACTGGGCAGTACACCTGTACTGGAAGGGTTCGGGGTTCATCTTTCCTGGAGATACGGAAGCGGTTATCCGTACAGCCAGGAAAGCCAGGGAAACGCTCAGCCGGAGATCAACGGCGAAAGATATCCCTGGACCATGAGCACTACCCTCAAGGTCAACAAAACCTTCTGGATAGGTTCGATAACCCTTGATGCCTACTGCCAGGTTAACAACCTGTTCAACAGGCAGAATATAGATAGAATTGATGATGTTGGACGGTACGATGCGGACATGAATGGCGACGGTAAACCCGATCGTGATCCAACGGGTTCGCGTCATAATCCATATGTGTTCAGCACACCTCGCATGATAAGGTTCGGGCTGGGATTTGAATGGTAATTTGAATTCTTCCGTTCGGAAAAGCTGAACAGCCTTTCTGAATGTAAAGAAGGAGTGATAATAGATGCGAAAATATCTGCTATTGTTTCTCGTGCTTGCAGCCACCTTATGGGCTCAGCCAGGAGAAACCGGTTCGGATGCTGCCGCAGCTGCCGATGAAACTGCGGGAGTAACAGAAGAGCAGACCGCGACGGCAGGAGATACCGCAGGAGTAACAGTACCTGTCGGGGAAGAATCCTCAGCCGTTCCTGCGGGTGAGGAAGTTGAGCGGGCACAGAGCGCAAGCATGAATCTCAAGGATTTTTTCATTGCAGGCGGAATCTTCATGTGGCCCCTTCTGCTTTCACTTCTCATAGGTATCGCCGTAACAATCGAAAGGTTCATTTCCTATGGCAAAGTCAGAATAGATGTTGGCCCGTTCCTCGAGAGAATGGGCGGATATATCCGCAAGGGCGATGTCAAAGGAGCCGAAGAACTCTGCGAGCGCACAAGAGGCCCCGTGGCCGCTATAATGCACGCGGGTTTACTTCGGCATGATAAAGGGCTTGAAGCCGTTGAAAAAGCGGTTGAGAGTTCCGGCGGAATCGAGATGGCTTACCTAGAGAAAGGTATTGTCGTACTCGCTTCGGTATCGAGCATTGCCCCCATGCTGGGTTTCCTCGGAACCGTATCCGGTATGATAAGGGCCTTCGGTGAAATTGCCGCCGCGAAGAACGTTGAAGCGAGCCTGGTTGCAGGGGGTATTCAGGAAGCACTGATTACCACCGCGACCGGTCTGACTATAGCGATTCCGGTCCAGATGGCACACAACTACTTCATATCCAGGATTGGAAAGTTCGTGATAGATATGGAAGAGGCCAGCATATTCCTTGTGGATACACTGGCTGAAATGGAGCACCTGAAGCAGCTTTAAGGAGTATGGATGCGGATACGTAACAGACCGAGAGCAAGCGGGGCTATACCCGATGCCTCAATGTCCGACATTGCGTTCCTGCTATTGATATTCTTCCTGGTAACAACAACTTTCCAAGTTCAGAAGGGCATTTCATACAAACTTCCAAAGAGGCCAGACGAATTAAACGAAGAGGTTGTTGTAGATGAAGCCAACAGGCTCGTCATGACCATAAAGCAGTGGGGAGCTCACGAGTACGTGGTGTTGATTGATGAGGCACCACCCGGAGGCCCACTGTGCAGAGCAAGAGCTGGAGAAGATGTAAGTCTCCAGGATACTACTATGCAGAATGGCATAAGAACGCTGGCTGCGGAAAGGGCTGAAGCCATCGACGCAGTAGAAAGCAGACTTCTGAACAACCTGGAAGTTGCGAAAGGTCTTCAATCGGGAACCTTCCGTTCCCTTGAAACTGCTGTTTCCGGAGAGAATCTGGTACCTACTGTGCGTCCCGGTATCATAAGAACGTATCTCGGCAACGAAACCCCGATTGAGGATACCCCCATCTTCGGTGAGGTAGCCTTTGGAGATACACTGGTACTGTCTGACGCCAGACAGGGAGAGATCGCCTCTGCCGTAAGAGAAAGCGAACTGGTCGTAATCCTTAAGTTCTTCCCTGATTGTGATTACGAGGGTATGGTACATGCCCTTGATATTCTGCGCATGAACGGTGTAAGCAGAACCGGTATCACAATTCAGGAACGAACGGGAGGTGGCGCGTAGATGAAGTTCAAAAGCAGAATGAAAGTTGGAAGCAATATTTTCACCGGAACAATGGCCGATATTGTTTTCCTTCTTCTGGTATTCTTCATGGCCACCACACTCTTCAAGGAAGACGAAGGCCTCAGGGTTCGTTTTCCTCAGGCGCATCCGCAGGGTATGAGTGAACTGGGGAAACAGTTCCTTACCATAACAGTGTGGATAAAGCAGAGTGAACCCGGGAACGATAACAGTCAACTTATTGCGAGAATAGGTGATTTCGACGTTCCTGTAGAACAGGTTCCCGAGCAGCTGAAACGTTTGAGCAACAAGTTCTGGCGTGAGCAGAACAAACAGCTGGACGTTGTTGTTCTCAATGTGGATTCAAGGGTTCCAATGGAAGATATGGTCGGCCTATTTTACACTATGCGGTTCGAGGAGATCTACAGCATTCAGTTCAATGCTGAAGAACTCGGGCTGTACAATTGACGGGGGGGATAATGGCCAATACGGATTACAGACATTCTTCCCTGAATTTCGAACTTGGAGTTGTAATAGGGCTTGCCATTCTGATAGCCTTTTTCGAACTGGTTCCATCCACACGGATCGGCAGGCTTTCCACCCGTACATCCGATTCTGAAATGCAGGCAGTTGAAGCGGATATTGCATTCGATGACACTGTTGAAGAAAAGGAACAGGAAGTCGAGAAGGATCAGCAGGATATCCAGGATGATACACGGGAAATGGAGCAGGAAATCAATAAGGACATAACTCTGGCACTGGATGATAATACAGCCGGTCTTGATACGGTTGGGACGGTTGACCAGGGCGATGAGCTTAACGCGGGCCAGTCGGAAGAAATGGGACCGCCAAGGTTCATGCCAGCTGAAGTTTTTCCCAACTGCACTTACAAACCGCCGCCCGGCTATCCGGAAATGGCAGCGCAGGCTGGCGTGGAAGGAATAGTAACACTATGGGTGTACGTTTCCTCCGACGGTTCGGTTTCAGATGTCAGACTGTACAACTCAAGTGGAGTCCATTCACTTGATGAAGCTGCCCTGTCAGCGGCATGGAACACAAGATGGACACCTGCCCAGAATAACGGTATTTCGGTAGGTGTATGGACAACACTGACATATGAATTTGTCCTGACGAATTAGATAAGGAAGCAATTAGCACAATGACAATAATCGCGGGAATTACGGAGAGAATGCAGAAAGCAATATTTTCGATGCCGCGAAATATGAATTGGAGGTGAAGGAGAGTATGAGGAACTCCAGTTACACTCGCGGGTTCCTGGTACTCACGGTACTTGCGGTATTTACGCTGTCAGGTACCGGCCTTGCTAGGGTTATTCAGCAGGAACCAGAAGAAATGCCGTTCGGTAACGGGACCGACCAGTCACGACCACCGGATGTAGCTTCCCTGATGACCCTGAGCAATGTATGGAGTGCCTTTTTTAACAGGGGAATATATGGTGACCCAAACTTAAACTACCCGTCCATGGAATGGCCGGGCGGAGAGGGCAGCAGCTATCTCTGGAGCGGTGATTTTCAATCATGTTGCTACGGTCCGATTACCGTAAATGGAGATTCATCAGCCAAATGGGCCAGCTGCAGTGAGTTCAACAAATGGGAACTTCGCCCCAGCGAAGGTTATCCTTCTGTAAAACTGAACCCCGGTCCTATCGCCCTTGAAGAAACCCATTACGGGTTCGATGATTGGAACAATACATACAATGCTGACCCGTATGGAATGCTAGTCTATACGGAGAACTACGACTGGGGAACCCCCGGTTACAACAACTTCATAGCCCAGGATTACGATATAATGCACATCAGTTCTCATGGAAATCCAGGAGTACCGCTGGGAGCTTTTGTGATGGGTATGAGAGGCGACTGCGATGTTGCCACGGCTGCCCTCGTGAATGTCAACCTTGATGACCTAGTGTACTACGACGGCCATGCAATATGGTGTAACGACGCTGACGCGACTTTCGAGTACGAGTTCGACAATGGCGTAAAAGCCAGCGAACAGGATGATTACACCTACCAGCAGAATCCCGATAATACTCTTCCGGCAGATGATCCGCAGAATGTCTTCTATTACTACAGTTACAAAGGATCTGATGGTAAAATGGACAACGATATCGACGGAGACGGTGTAAGCGACCATTTTACAATTCTGTTCAAAACTCTTACGGCAAGCCCAACGGACACCATCTGGCTTCCAATAAATGAAGCGGGACTTGTTCCGTTTGCAGAAGGCATGCCGCTCAATCACTGGAAACAAACCGTGGGTGATACAGTCTACCACGTTGTTCCCCGTAATATGAGCTACATGTGGGACGGTAACAGTACCGCATCGATTATTGATGACACAGGTGATCCAACAATCGATCCTCCGAGTAATGGTTTCATTGGATGGAGACTGCTTGATTTCTACATCGTTAAAGCCAACGGAACCATCGAACGGCCTATTGATGTATACAATTACCCGATACCCATATCACATTCCTGGTGGAACTGGAATAGCGATCCCGGTTCCGATCGCGAAAAGTACAATTACATGTGGGGAGAGAACCCGGACATGAACGGGCGCCACAGCGCGCCGGCATATCTTTCGGACTGGGTGGGTAATGAATACGCCCCCGACGCATTCGTACCTGAAAATCCAGGGCCATTCCCAATAGTTTACGATAATCCGCTGTTACTCAATTATCCGGTCTTCGATTACAGGTTCCAGCTGTGCGCAGGTCCTGTGAACCTTGAGGACGGAGATACACTTCACGTAACGGGGGGCTGGGTTCTGGGTCTTGGTCTTGATGGACTCCGCCAGTCGGCTGATGCATTACTTGATGCATTCTACCGCGATGGCGGATGGGGCGTACCCGAACTTCCGCCTACACCGATTCTATTCTATTCCGCGGGTGACAGTCAGGTTCAGCTTGAGTGGGGTTCCAACGCTGAAACCTACAACCCGCTGGGTGGTTACAAAATTTACAGAGCAACATTCGAGCCTTCCGGATGGAACCTTATTGCCTCTGTTAATCCGGGTACGTTATCGTACTGTGATACTACCGTTACCAACGGTTATCCGTACTACTACGTCGTATGCGCATACGATTCCGAGACCGGTATCAATAGCACAAAGTCAAATTACAGGCAGACGCTTGAAGGTTCACCTGTAGCGGTAACACCGGTTATGGGACCCGATGCCAACTGGACTGAAAATGTTTCGGTTGTTCCGAACCCGTACAAGGGATCAGCACCATGGGAAGTGTCATATCAGGACAGGATCGCTTTCACGCATCTTCCCGCAATGTGCAATATTCACATTTACACTCTTGCCGGAGATCAGGTTATTACCCTTGAACACCGGAGCTGGAGTGGACTGGAAGGCACGGAGTTCTGGGATCTGGTCAGCAGGAACGATCAGGAAGTAACTTCCGGTCTCTACATTTATCGCGTTGAGACAGAGGATGCTTACGTAATCGGCAAATTTGCCATAATCAGGTAGGAGAGGAGTGACCATGAAGTATACAGGAATAGTCCTGACAGCAGCGGTCGCCGTTTTCCTGCTGTTTCCGGTCTCCGCACAAGCAAGCTCTTTTGCGAAGGTTGGAACTTCTGGCGCGCAGTTCCTTAAAATAGGACTGGGCGCCCGCGGAACCGCAATGGCTGGTGCTTTTATAGCCACAGCTGATGATCCAAGTGCAGCATACTGGAACCCCGCCTGTCTTGTAAGAGTTCCTGGAACACAGGTACAGTTTACAGGCATGCAGTGGTTTGCGAGTATTCTTTACGGCGCGGGCATCGTATCCCATAATGTTAACGGGGTTGGTACTTTCGCCGCAGAGTTCGCAATGCTCCAGTCGGGTGATATGGATGTAACAACTGTTGCGCATCCCGAAGGAACCGGAGAAACCTTCTCATGCACCGACATGGTGGCCGGTCTCTCCTTTTCAAGAATGCTTACCGACAGGTTCAGCGCCGGAATGACGGTGAAGTATGTACGGGAGCAGTGGGAAGATATTTCCGCTGGCGGTATTGCTGTTGATATTGGTACCCTTTACGATACTGGTTTTAAAACCCTTCGTATAGGTATGACAATTCAGCACTTTGGAGGAGATCTGACTCCAGGAGGAGAATACACAACGTATTACAGCGGAGACGATTCGACAGAGGTATTTGAGCCTTACTCGATGCCGATGATTTTCAAGCTGGGTATAGCGATGGACGTAATCAACAGAGGCCCTCATTTTCTGACGGTCGAAATTGACGGTGTTCATCCCAGCGACAATGTCGAGCAGCTTGGAATAGGAACCGAGTACTGGTACAACAATATGTTCGCCCTGAGAGGCGGATATCGTATAAACACAGACGAAGAAGGTCTTACCGCCGGAGCGGGATTCAATATTCCGGTAGGTGGAAAGACGGTATCACTTGATTACGCGTATGCGGACTGGAACAGGCTGGACATGGTTCACCAGGTCAGTCTGAGGTTCGCATTTTAGCTGACTTGTTATTTACGGGGCAGGGTAATTATCCTGCCCCGGTCGGAAGGAATGAATGTCTCTTCTTGCGCTGATGGTTATGATTATCTCGGGAGTTCAGATCAACCTGAACGTTGAACCGGCCCGCGGGCAGAATGGCGGTACTGTGCGTGCTGTTGTTCAGTTCACCGAAGATGATTTTCTCTTCGTTATGGAGAACAGCGCGGAAACAGCTTTCTGGGAAATTGTAGTTTCGGTGGATGGCGATCTCATCGCCAGGAACAGCGGCTCCGTTGTAAGAAGCGAGTTACCCGGAACCGAGGAACTGTCCATACCCGGTATTCAACCTGGAATTCATCGCCTCGCAGTTACAATACGTGACCTTGAATCGGGCAGAAATACCGAGAGGGAAGAAACCATTGAAGTGTTCTCGCTTGACAGCACATCATGGTTATCGGAAAATCTTCAGGTATCGGGAGGACTATCCCAAAGAGCTTCAGGTACGGTTCAGGTTGTATGGAATGTATATCCTCCCATTGCAGAAAATGATGATTCTCTTATGGCCGCTTTCGCTCTTAAGAATGAAAGTGGTGAAACGTTAAGAGAAGGATGGATGGACATGGTAATGCACGGGAGTGCCTACAGAGTTGAAACCTCACTTGATATCGGCCATCTCGATGCGGGGAAGTACTATCTGCTTGCCGCTGCAGTATCCGATACCGAGGTAGTTACCGATTCCAGAACAGTTCTTCAGCTTTACCAGGCTTGGGACATATGGGGAGAAAATGCGGATCTTACCGAAACACTCGTAAGGCCCATTGCTCACTCTTCGGAGTTGTCCGCACTCAGGAACGCGGAGGGGCAATCGAGCAGAAGGGCAGTGATGGCGGAATTCTGGCATAGAAGAGATCCTTCTCCGGGTACAGTGCGGAACGAATTCCTGGAGATGTACCTAGCAAGGCTTGACAATATTGAGGAGAAATTTACAATGCTCAATACGATGGGTATCAATACCGATCAGGGACGTGTATACGCCCTGCTGGGAGAGCCCGATATTATCGATTCCAGACCCCTCGAAACATCAACTCTGCCTACTCAGGTATGGACTTATTGCTCGCCTGCCATAGAAGTGTACTTCATCGATCATGACAACTGTGGAGTATTCGAACTCGCAACGGACTGGGAGGAGGTTCAGTCTATCTATGAAGGGCATTGATGTTCTGTGTGTACTGGTACTCTTCATGATTTCGGCTGCTTCGGAGCTGGCTTCTGTCAGCAACGGAGATATCCAGTTCGGGATAGACACGGCTCTGTACAGTTACACATCAGCAGATACTCTGGTCCTTGAGGTTTACGAACAGTTGAATCTGGATCAGTTTTCACTTGATCAGGATTCAATTGCAGGGTTTTCAACAACGGTAATTCTTATAACTGAGAACGGTGATACCGCTGCAGTTAACCAGTGGAACTCCGAGGTTACCTGGACGTCCGGAAGATCTGTTGTAAACAGCATAGTTCTTCCGGTGTTGCCTGGTAATTATCTCCTTACGGTTTACGTTACCGATCTGGGTAACGGGAAACAGGGGAGTTTAATCAGGAGTCTGGAAGTTGAACCTGCAGGAACCATCAGTGAAATAGAACTTGCCCGCGCGCTTGTTCCCTCTCCGGATGAATCGGTAAACCCGCTGCGAAAGGGTGAAGTTCTTGTATTCCCCGCTGCTGACGGGAGTTACACTCTTCCGGAAGAACATATGGTTTACTACTATGTTGAGATATACAATCTCAGCGGGTCTCAGGCTGAAGTGCGGGGTCGTCTTGAAACAGCCTCCGGTGAAACAATATTCGCCAGACCATGGATATCGGTTACGATACCCGATGGAGCTGATGCGGTTGGACTGGTGGATAGCCTGGATCTCAGGGCAGCTCGAAATTCCGGGCTGCACAGGGTAGTTTTCGCCTTGATTGCTGAAGATGATACACTTGAGGTAAGCAAAGACTTGATGGTTGCAAGAAATCTGCAATCGCTGGACAGCTACTATATCGAAAGCACGAGTCAGACGGAAGAAATACCTTATCCGGATCATTTCAGACTGATTCTGACCGCTTCAGAGACTGAATTGTTTGACAGCCTTAATGAGGACGCGAAGATCAGGTTCTATTCGACTTACTGGGAAGGCGTACCCGACGAGCGCAGACAGTTCGAAGAAC
>CAZOQQ010000064.1:0-10096 GCA_964582075.1 uncultured bacterium
CCCATAACCATGCTGGTTTCAAGGATATTCTACCGGGAAGCTAATTCACTTCCTTCCGCTTCGGGACAAGGTAACCGGTTACAAGGTCAAGATTGAGTTCTCTGCCGTTTCTTAGAAGTTTCAGTGATACCGATGCCCCGGCTGTGTCCGGCAGAAGGCTGTCAAGTTCGTTCATCTGTTCGGATGCGACCGGATATCCGTTTATCTCCAGCAGTATGTCACCCTCGCGGATACCCGCCTTCTCAGCGGGTGAACCGGGAACGGTACTGTTTACGGAAAGACTGCTATCCTTGATTTCAAGGCCCATGCCGGTTAATGATTCGGGAAGTCCGTCTTCGAAAAGGGAAGAAGGATAAAGAATTATTCTTCCGGAAGCGTAATCAAGGTACAATACAAATCTGCAGAGAACTCCGTTCCCCAGAATACCATCGTACCGGCTGAATACATCGCCTCCATTGAAGCTCGAGCAGAGTCCTCCGGGAACGGTGAAATCACCCAGAGTAACGCTTGAAATCCTGAAACCGCTGATATTTTCCTCTCCTCCCACACCCTGTACCTTTGTTTCAAAGGTGGGTCTGTCGCTTAAAAAATCGGGATGTTCTTCAAAAAAGGAAGGAGTGAGATGGATGTTTCCGCTGGCTCCCGTATCCAGTATAAGTGTGACCGGAACGGAATCCTCAAGAATCGCTTCTACGGACAGGATACTCATGCTTCTTTCCGCGGGCAGCACCGAAGCGATGTCGCTGTCGATAGTGAAGCTGTCGGGATCGAAAAGAGTTATCGTTTGGGAGCCGTAATCGATTTTCGTTATGAAACGGCTCAGGAAATCGTACCCGAGGATCAGGCCTATCATCTCGCCGGTCGCTGGATAGAATTCCTCCGAGAGGGGCATGACCGCCAGAGTTTGATCGCTGATCAGAGCTCCGGCGGCGAAATAGGACGGGACTTCCACGAATGAGAAATTCCTTACTCCTCCGATACCTCTTGCCGGAAGGCTTCCCGTGCCTTCAAGCCCCAGTTCGGCTGCCAGAGTGCTGTCGAGTACCGTTGCACCGGCGCCGCTGTCAAGAAGTATGGTTACGGGGGTTCCATCAACTTCACCATCAAGATATATATGTTCACCTTTAAGGGAGAAGGTCGCGGGTGTCTCCGGTTTCCCGAGTTCCCAGTCGCCACCGGTCGTGGTGAGTACGAATATGGATTCGGGAATGGCTGCATTGTACTCCGTAAGGATATTCCGATTGACGATTTCCTGCCCGAAGGCGGGGATTGTGCTGATATTGGAAGTTGCCGAAACTATACCTTCAATACTCTCGTAATCGCCCGGGTAACTTCTTACTTCAAGTCCCATGGTTACCGCTGTCATAAGCACGGGGAGCCATGTCTCCTTCGAGTAAAAGAATACGATGTCCTGCTGGTCTTTAAGTCGCATGGGTACAGCCGGAACTCCGTTGATCAGTGTGTCGGTTCCCAGAGACACCATGGAAGAATCGAAGAGGTAGTCGTAGAAGACCGTACTCCTGGACAGTAGCATCTGATCCCTTTCCTCAAGACCGCCTGGCGAAAGATGTCCGTTACGGTCTACCGTCCATACACTGTCTCCCTTCATCAGAACATGCTGAGTAACCGGCCCAATCTCCGTGAAGGAGAATCCCATGAAGGGTTCTCGCACCCACCATGCTTCGCTTACGCCCGTCATTCCAGCCATGGAAAGACTGTCGATTGTATGAATAACCTTGATATCGCGGATAGATTCCTCTCCACCGATGGCTTCGATACAATTTCTGAGTATCGAAATATCGTCATCAGCCGTTTTTCCGCTGGAACCGCATCCGGCGGAATTAAGAGCCAAAAGGGAAAGAAGAAGCGGGAGAATGATCATTTTCATTGTTACCTCCGGGGCATAACAGATGGATTTCCTGTAAAAAGACGTAGAGGAAATAGATTTAAAAGTTCTTCAATAATATCCGGGTCTCCATAGGACGCGTGCATCGAGACGGTAAGCTGAACGTCCGGGTTCGGGTAGAATATCGAAACCTCGTGTCCGTTGGCGTACTCGAGATTCCAAAGGGGTAGCAGATCAGTCGGACAGTGCCCGATTCCTCTCATAGAATCCGCGGAAAAGAGAACTGCGTCAACAGGCATTCCGATTTCGGGAACAAGATTCCAGGCATGAAACAGCAGACTGTCAGCGCCCGATCTCAGTAATCCACCGACGATCTGAAACCTGAAACCCGATTGTGTTGCTTCGTCTTTCAGATCGTATGCGGTTTCGAGGCAGGGTCCCGGGCCGCTTTCGGTTACCGGTATCCGAATTGTTCTTAGCAAAGAAGATATCTCCTCCAGGCTTACGGAACCGAGCGTGCTTTGGTAAGACGGTAGCAGAGGTCTGAAGGTGTAGGGTTGTTGTGTTATATGGAGTATCAGGGGCAGTACAACGGTTGTTCCCTGGGGAATCAGATCAATATGACATCTCATCAGGTTTTCCCCCTCTACGAAAAGACCGGCTGTATATTCTATCCGCTGGTACGGGGGGTGTGATTCCGGCAGCGGTATTTCGATCGAAATATCCGAGGCATCCACGGAACTCGTGTTACTGATTACCGCTCCGAGAACAATCAGCGTATCAAGTGGTGTGCAGCCTGATATCCTGTTTTCAAGCCATTCCCTCAGCAGAGGGTCTACGGCGGAGTTAAGGGCAATGCTGTAATAGTGTTCGGCTTCGGAAAACCTTCCCGCCATTTCCAGTATTTCCGCGAGTTCAACTGTTGATCTGCCGCCGTCCTTCGCGGCAAGTTCGGCGAACAGTATCGATCTTTCAGGGATATTGCCCAGTGTTATAAGGTTCCAGCATGAATCACCAGGTGAATATCCATAGGACAGGAGAATGACCAGGAGAAAGCTCAATGTTTCAACCCTTTTACCGGATCAAGTCCCGCTGCTTTCATAGCGGGAACAATACCGGATAAAAGGCTCAGCAGGAAAGCGATTATACCGACCACGGCGGTTCGAAGCAGCGAAATCCTGACAGGTATATTCTGGTGGAACGAATAAACATCGGGGAGATTTATAAGGCTGGTGCTGCCTATGAGCCAGCAACCGGTCAGACCAAAAAACAGCCCCAGGATAATTCCGGCTATTCCAACGATTATTCCTTCCCAGAGGAATATGCTGAAAATCAGCATGTTATTAGCACCCATGGCTTTCATGACTGATATATCCTTCCTTCGCTCGATAGCCGATCTCGCGATTGTTCCCATTATGTTGAAGGTAGCGACCAGGGTTATCAGGAGCAGTGCAAGGAAAGTTCCCATTCTTTCCAGCTTCATGGAGGCGGTCAGGTCAGGATTAAGTTCCTTCCATGTTTTTACGGATATCCCGTCCTCCAGAATACCGGTGGCTGCTTCGGCTGCCTGTTCGGGAGAAAAACCTTCCGCGGGATAGATCTTGATACCGGTATAACCTCCATCGGGAAGATACATTCTCCTCGCGAGATCAAGTGGTATGTAAGCCAGTGTTTCATCGTTAACCGGGAGCCCTGTTTCCAGCGCTCCGGAAAGAATCGCCCTGCCGATCACATGTCCCCTGCCGGAAAAAAAGGCCATTGGAGGAAACAGGTACAGAGTATCACCAAGGGAGTGGTAGAATTGTTCAGCCAGATAAAGGCCCATCAGGATACAGTCGTCCCCCTCCGGTGTGGAGAGTCTTAATTCCCCGTACGAGAGTTTGTCTTCCATTCTGTCGGAGGCGAACTCCCTTTCTGGATCAACTCCCCTGACCCTGCATCCGGAATCCACTCCCCTCGATGGTAAACGGATAATTGCTTCCCCCTGGATGAACGGTGATATATTTCCGATGGGAGCCAGCGATTCAAGTTCGGTTAGAATACTGTCGGGCATCTGAAATGAACCACCGCTGTCGGGCAGAATTACAAGCGGCGCATCAACTGTTATAACAGAATCCTCGATGAAACTCTCCAGCCCCGATAGAACTCCCATTACTATTATCAGGGCTCCCACTCCCAGAGCAACGCCCAGCACGCTGACAACGGTTGAAAATGCCAGGTGCTTTCTGCGCGGATGTCTTCTTAAGTATCTCCACGCAAGATGCCAGGAAAGTGAATTCATATATCCCCTGCCGTATGTTTCCGCTGAATATACGAAACTTCCTTCGTGTCACGCGATTCAGCGTAATTAATCGAACCGGACTGCTATTCCATTTAGAGCCTGTTGATTTGTAAACTGTACGAATATAGCAATTCCGGCTGCTTTACACCGAAAGGATCAATGGCGGAAACTCCCGTCGGGAACGGACTGTAATCTGAAAGATATTTCCGGCTTTACATTTCATACGAAAATGAAAGGCTCGGACACCGGAAATTGCATGTGACTTCTGTTCGAAGGGAACACATAATCGCTGATGGAGTTATATTTCACATCGGGAGTTCTGTTTGCCTTGCGTAAAATCAGTTTACATGGCATAACAACTGTTGTTCCGGACTTTCCAGGATCCTGCTCTGAAAGGAAAATGCTTTGTACTTTTTAATATTGACGGTTCTTCTGCTGGGTACTGATGAACAGCATGATGTAGTCATATATAACTATTCAGGTGATGATGGATGCACTTTCACCGTTAATATCGGTCAACCTTCGTTTCGAAGCTACGAAGACCGATGGTATCCCGTTATCAACGGCATGGAGACCTCCTTCGGGCAGAATCAATACGTTTTACCCTGCCTTACATGTTACATTCCGATTCCTCCGGGATGCGAGCCGGAAATCAGTTGCAGTCCCAGGGGTTCCCAGCCGGTTTCACTTCCCGGGCCGCTTCTTGTCACACCGGTTATGAAGGGAACGGGGCTGGATACCGAATGGGAAATACCCTCAGGCGTTCCTGCCGCTGAATCCGATGATTATGTTGAACTGCGTACATTCAGAATGGCGGGGACCACCGTTGCCGCCGTAACGGTCAATCCGTTCAGGGGAAATAATACCCGGAATATTCCTCAGGCAATATCCGTACGGCTTACATGGCCTCGAGTTGATGGAGGCAGGATAATTGATTCACCGCTGCTGGCAGCTCTTATCGGTCATGAACTTCTGTACTGGCCGGAAAACGGACGGACGGATGTTACAAGTCCTTTCTGGGGCCGTCCATGGGCAAGAATGGCGGTCTCTTCAACCGGTATCCATGCCGTAACCGGGTCTGAACTTGAGCAGGCGGGATGTGAAATAACCGGAACACCTTCAAAATCGTTACGGGTTTTCTCGGGACCCGGTACGCAGTTCGATCTTGAAGATCCTTCCGAAGAGCACCTTTTATCTGAACTTGCCGTAGAGGTGTGCGATGGAGGGGACGGTGTATTTAACGGGTCGGATACTTTATTGTTTTTCGGACAGGGGCTCAACCGGTTCGATGTATCGAACGGGTATCTTGAAAGACTCTCGCATCGCTACGCTGCTGAAAATGTGTACTGGCTCACATGGGGTGGAGAAAACGGCCTGAGGATAGATACTTTGAGTGCTGTGCCGGATGCTTCACCTTCATGGGGCGATAGTTTGCTTTACAGTACGTGGAATGAGCAGGACTACGCCTGGGTTGCCGGACAGGAAAAAAAGACGGGCTGGGTATGGACACAACTGTACGAAAACGTTCCAGGTTACTTTTACTTTTCAACTCCATCATTTGACGGTTCCGGAAGCCTGACTTTTTCAATAGTACCTGAATTCAGTAACAATACCCCCCACAGGATAATCTGTGACCTCAACGGTTCGGTGATAGAAGATACCGTCTGGAGCGGAGACGATGAAGTAGTATTCAATATAAACAATCTTGAATTCGATCCATCGATGAATCTTCTCAAGGTTACCGCGGTTGATGATCCGGGGATCATTTTCTTTAACTATTACAGAGTCGATTACGAGAGAAGACTTTCCTACGCGGCCAACCGAATGTTACGTTTTACCGATGCTGTGCCGGGGAAATACAATTTTTCGCTGGGGGGTGCGGGAAGTAAATACAGCCTCCTTGATGTTACGAACCCTGCGGTACCGGAAAGACTTGAGGGTGAACTTTCCGGTACGGAACTCAAAGCCGGCCTTGTCCTGCAGCAGAACAGCCAGTACTGGCTTTCCGCGGGTGCCGAAAGCTATCTTTCGCCTGATCTGAGCGTTTCCGAGCCAGGTCGGATAATAGGCAGTGGAATCCATGGCGACGTAGTAGTTGTTGTTGCGGACGAGCTTATGGATGCCGCTGAGCCAATTAAGGCTATTTATGCCGCCCGTGGTCTGTCCACCGTGCTGGTGAGTACCAGTGAAGTTTACAACGAATTCGGACAGGGTATTCGTGATCCCGGAGCGATCAGAGCTTTTTTCAGGTATACACAGGATCACTGGAGTGAACCGGCTCAATCTCTTCTGTTGGTGGGTGATGGTTCATTCGACCCGTTAATGCACATCACTTCTTACCCCACGTTCATACCTGCATGCATTCTTCTTAATTCAACAGAAGGTACGAATTACGATGATATTTATGTAATCGCTCATGAGAGCGGATATTACCCGGAAGTTCCCATATCGAGAATATCAGCATCTTCAGACGCAGAACTTGCCGCGTACTTATCCAAAGTAATGATTTACGATTCCCACGAAGAGTCCGGACAGTGGGAGAACAGAATATTGCTTACAGCGGATGATGAATGGGGCCGTATAAACACGCAGGAATTTGGACATACACGAAGCTGTGAACTTCTGGCGGATTCAATTCTTCCGACAAGTCTTGACAGGATTAAATTCTATATGATTGAATACCCCTGGCCACCGGGAACGTCGTCGTCGGGTATTCACCCGGAGAAACCCGAAGCCAGGATCGACTTTATTCAGGAACTGTCTGAAGGTTGTGCCAATATGATTTTCTTCGGACATGGTTCTTACGGACAGCTTGCCAAGGAGAAGTTGCTCGTTTCGAGTGATGTAGAATTGATTGATAACGGTTCGCGGCAACCATTGATGATATTCGCAAGCTGCGACCTGGCTCACTTTGACATGATCTCAGCCAATTGCCTGGCCGAGAATTTCGAGTTAAAACCTGGTTCCGGAGCCATAGCATCCATAGGAGCTACAAGAGGAACCCTTCCCGGTTCCAATGAAGTTCTTTTCAGCCGTTATTACAGTGAGATATACGGAAGCGGAAGTCCAACTGCATCGGAGGCTCTATGGCTGGCTAAAGTACAGCTGACGGGCAATTACCATAACAGTAAATATTATGTTCTTCTTGGCGACGGGGGAGTGCGTACCGTTTATCCGTCCAATACCGGGTGCAGCCTGGAAATTCCAGCGGATACTCTCCGAAGAGGAAAAATAAATACGGTGAGCGGTTCTTTTCAGAACAGTTCGATTGGTTTTCTGAAAATTACCGAAAGCGGAGCGCAAAGAGTTTACAACGGTTTTGAGGGCGGTCATGTAACTTATCTGAGGTACGGTTCACCCATTTATCAGTCACTCGTTACGGCAACCGGGCGGGAATTCTCATCGTCTTTTTTCATGCCGCTGCAGGCTGATACGGGTTCTTATTCCCGTGGCAGCGCAGTTGGAATTTCAGGAAACGGTTGCGAAGTAGCGTTTAACGAATGGGCTGATCTGGTTGACGATGGCAACTACGCGGTAGATTCCGTGCCTCCGTTGATTGAATTATGGATCGATGGATACAGAGGGGAGGATATTCCATCTGTCAGCGGAACCGCGGTACTGAAGGCTTTACTGTCTGATTCCAGCGGAATATGCACGTTGGGTGGCAGCGCGGGCCGCTCGATACTGCTTAGCCTGGATTCCCGTGGTTTTGACATCAGCAGGTATTTCACCTACAACCCGGACAGCTATACAACGGGTGAAATTGAATACACTCTTCCGGAACTGATTGAAGGTAACCATAGAATCATCCTTGTCGCCTGGGATGGAATGGGGAATACCGCGAGGGATACGCTTGATTTTAAAACAGTTGCTTCGAATGAAGATCTGCTCTCTTCGGTTTTCGTATACCCTAACCCGGGAGAGGGTAACAGGTGTTTTAATTTCGAGACATCCTCTGCGGGTTCAGCCGTTATAACCGTTTATACCGTTGCCGGAAGAACTGTCTGGCGAAAGACCGTGACATGTGAAGAAGGTTACACTCAGGTTACCTGGAACGGCCTTGATATGGATTTCGATGAGCCCGCTTCGGGTGCTTACATTTACAGGATCGAATTCTCAACCGCAGACGGGAGGTCCGGTTCAATAACCGCAGTGCTGGCAATAGTTAGGAATATCCGGAATAATGGATAATTTTAGCAGTTCAGAACGTCTATCGAATTCAGGGTGGTACTGATCAAATGATTTGTTTATTTCTTTCGTTAGTAATGGTTTCGCAGGTACAACCAGCAAAAATCGGTTCCGTAGACCCTTCCGGCGGTTACAGTACAACACTGACTTTTGAAGATCCTGAGATAATAAGTACCGATCGTGGCAGTTACCCGGTTTTCAGGGGGATACCGACAAGATTTGTGGACGGTGAACCCCTGCGTCCTTCCCTGACCCTCTTCGTGCCGGTTCCGAATGGAGCGGAACCTGAATTGACTTATTCCGCGGCATCCTACGAATCTACAGGTATGGTTTCGCTTCAGGCCAGGGCTCCTTCATTATCCGGTGAAGCTCTTAATACCATAGAAATCTACGGTGATCCAGTATCGCCTCCGGACAGACATGTTGTTCTCGAGGGTGTAATTCCCCTGGCTGGAACACGCGTTGCCATGGTTACCGTGTATCCCATAACAGGGGAAAGCGGCAGCAGTTACGCTTCGAGGATTGACGTTCAACTCCGCTGGACTTCTTCACCAGGCGGTATTCCTGTTGAAAGAAATCATCTGCTCAAGCTCATTGCTCCGGAGGGATGTCTGTTCTGGAGAGAAAATACTGATGAAACGGACGGAAGTACTTTCTGGGGAAAGCCCTGGGCCCGTATAGCGATCTATAATTCAGGCGGTTACGTCTTATCGGGAGCCGATCTTGAAAACAACGGCTGTCATGTTACCGGCTCCCCCACCGCATCTCTCAGGCTTTTTACAGGTCCCGGGCTTATGTTCAATAATGCTCCTGAGGATACACATGAGCTTGCTGAAGTTGCTTTTATCGTGGATGACAATAACAACGATGGCATTTTCAACGCGGACGACTCCATACGGTTCTTCGGAAGAGGATTGTCCAGATGGCGGATTTCAGGGAAGGAGCTTTTCAGGGTGCAGCACAGGTACGCATCCCATAATATCTACTGGCTTACATGGGGAGCGGAGAACGGTCGGAGAATCACGGGAATCCCGGGGCAGCCTGATTCATCACCCGAATGGGGCAATACCATTCTCTCCGATATATGGTTGAGAGAGGAACATGTCTGGATACCCAGATTTGAGAATACGACGGGATGGGTATGGACATCCATTTCAAAGGGTGAGAGCGTTACTGTGCCGTTTCAGATTAACGGGTCAAGTACGGTTACAGTGAAAGCAGTCGTTATTACTGACAAATCACAGTCCCATGAAGTTGCGCTGTTCGTTAACGGGAGCAGGGTTTTTACGGACACGTGGAGTGGTATTGGTACAAGAACACTCGAGGTTGACAGCCTTCAACTGTCGGGCACCTGCAACCTTGAAATCAAGCTCCTGAACGATATCGGAGAAGGAATACTTGGGCTTGTTTCGGTTCAGATAGAGTATCCCGATCAGCTCGGTAATATTACCGGCAAAGTTCTTCTTCCGTCCAGAGAAGGTTACGGGAGGTACAACTTCATTGTTTCCGGTGTAACCTCGAATTGCGGGGTCTACGATATTTCCGACTTCGATTCCCCGGATCTGATCACGGGAACGGAGTTCACCGGCGGTAAACTGAAATATTCTTACGACGTTGATTCCTCATCGGCATTCATTCTTATGGATTCCGGTGACTGGATGTCTCCCGATTCGATAGTATCCGCAAGTCCCGGACGACTTAAAGGTACAATATCGGGCGGTGACAGGATGATTGTAGTACATCCTTCCCTTTATGACGGTATCAGCGGAGTAGAGATTTTG
>CAZOQQ010000065.1:0-9967 GCA_964582075.1 uncultured bacterium
TTATTTATTCTTTTTCTTATGCCTGTTAGCGCGGCGTCTCTTCTTCATCTTGTGTTTCGCTATTTTCTTTCGCTTCTTCTTTTTTCCGTTGGGCATCTATTGGGCAACCTTGTTCTTTACAAGTCTTGACGGCTTGAATACTGGAACTCTTCTGCTTGGAACTTCAACTGCGTCGCCGGTGTGAGGGTTTCTCGCAATGCGCTTTTTGCGATCAACAACCTTGAATGTACCAAAACGTCTGATCTCAACATGCTTGTGACTGTAAAGAGCTTCCCTTATCTCCTCAAGAAAGCCATCAACCACTGTAGCAACATCTTTTTTGTTCAGATCGATATCATCACGTGCTGCGATTCTGGATACTATGTCAGCTTTTGTCATCTTTCTCCTCCGTTAACTGATTTGTGTTACCGGAAAACATGATTCCGGTTTGTATCTACTTCACCTTTTCCGTAGAAGCGTTAAGATAGAAAATAACAATGAGTTCGGCAAGGGGGGAATGATCTCAGCATTATCCTGATTCTTTTGTAGCCTTATTCGTAATTTCATAATTAATTCGTCCATTATCTTTTTAGAGATCGTTTATCATCTTCAATAATTCATTGCAATTACAGATAACAGTCGTGCCGGGTTATGAAAGAGTAAGCGGAGAGCACAGCTCCCCGCTTTTCTGGTGGAGCTGACGGGAGTCGAACCCGTGACCCCCTGACTGCCAGTCAGGTGCTCATACCAACTGAGCTACAGCCCCTCTGAAGTACGGGTAC
Organism: uncultured bacterium; assembly: GCA_964582075.1. Lineage (GTDB taxonomy): Bacteria > Fermentibacterota > Fermentibacteria > Fermentibacterales > JCC-6 > Aegiribacteria. The sequence continues at coordinate 762 of CAZOQQ010000065.1, forward strand.
ACTACGAAAATGAGCATGAAAGTCAATAGGAGGATATTTCAATCCTCCGGTAAATCAAGCCTCCAGAATGTTCCTCCCGAGGGTATCCTGACGAATTTCGATTCAAGTTCCAGCATTACAAGTTCTATGGTCATTGAAACCGACCCGCTGAACAGATGTCCGCCCCTCGCGTTCAAATCTTCGTTTGCAAGACTGACGTGAAGGTGTACGAACGGCTCGCCCTCTTTCATGGACACATTTCCCTGAAGTGACAGTATTTCCGAGGATGGCAGAATCAGCTCTTTAGCGTATTCCCTGCCATCGTACCGCCCTATTTCAATGTCCTCCAGCATTCCGATACCAGCTACTATTGCTGCGGATTCTACTTCTTCTTTTTTGCACCATTCCGAAAGTGTCTCGGGGAACTTCTCTCCCAGGTCAAATCTTATGACCGTTCTACCTTGTTTCCTGTAGAGAACCTTCATTCAGTTTCCTCCAGTCCAGCTTCTTGTTCCGGTAACTATTGATCCGTGTCCGGCGGGACACTTTATCACATAACCCGAATCCGATAATTCAAGGATATAATCTTCACGGGTTTCCGGGCATGTAAGCGGCTGCACTCTTCCCACGAATTCGTCCAGCTCTTCCACCCTGGCTGCCCAGCCACCCTCCGCATCAAAATATCTGGCCTGATCGGTACACAGGGTGTTCATATTGGCTCTGCAGGTTCTTCGTCTGGATATCTCACTAAGATTTTCGGAACTGCTTCCGCTGCACGATGTAAAAAGAGTGATCATAAAAGCCGCTGAAAGAATTCTCAGATTCATCTGTATCCTATTCCACACCAACGACAACCATCTGTCTGGTTATCGGAGCTTTACCGGGCACGGAAAGCCTGGCAAAATATAATCCCGGGGGAACCGGATTTCCACTGTTATCCGTGCAGTTCCATACAGTTGATCCCGTTTCGGTTCCGCATAATTCCACTATTCTTACAACCCTGCCGGCTGCGTCCATTATTCTCAATTCCGCCGGATTCCCTGCCGTATTCAATCGGAAAGTCACTGAATTAAATACCGGATTAGGAGACGGTTCGGAAAGGAATGGAAGTATTATGTGCGTATCGGGAGACGATATGCCCGTGCCCGATACAGGTACATCTACAGTCTGCAGTACATGATTCCGGCTCCATACGGTCAGTGCGGCCGTATCGAATTCGTCAGTCGTTGAAATATTCATTGTTACCTGTCCCGATGCGTCAGTATAGTTAACCGCGTACATTGCCGCATTGTCCCATTCCCCTTCCAGAAAACAGACTCTTGCGTTCTGCACAGGGCCTGAATTGTCCGCTACAGAAACCGTAACGGTGTTCGAACCAACCGATAATGTATCCGGTCCGACAATCTGTAACGGACCATCCGGCGATTCCGACCACATCGGAAGCTCCGGGTCACCGAATAGTGTATTGGATTTAGCGATCCAGTCGTAGTGTGTATCGGAAAGTACGAGCGGAATGAATTCATCCCATGCCATAGCGTGCGCTACTCCCAGGTTGTAGAGGTCTTCCGTGAAGAAATTGGCAAAGAATTCCTGATCAACCAGTTCGCTCCACTTATTTCCCGGTTCCGATGGCTCTCCCCAGCCGTATCTGGTGTTCATGATGCAGAATCCACCGCCACCGGGTGATCTTATCCAGGATTCCGCAAGACATGTGCCTGTATCAAAGGAACCGGACAGGCATGCTATCGTATTCCATATTGAAACCCTTCCATGTGCGGAGATGTTGGTAAGACCCATAAAATCACTACCTGTAATGCATTCGTTCCCAAGTGATACGATACTCTGACCACCATGTCCCGCGTGGTTCACCAGGTTCATGCCTCTGTTAAGCATCTCCATGGTAGCGTCGTAGCTCTGAGAGCCTGCGCTCTGGAAATGTTTCTCTATATTCCATGAGGAAGGAGTATAAAGGGTATCAACTTTCTCCTTGCCCGCACTGCCCGGGCAGTACGGGGCGCTCCACAGGATACCCGTTGTAAACCCCATGGAAGTGAACCAGGGCTCCGCGTTCCTTCCATCCACCTGTGACGGCAATTCGTAGGATAGAACCTTGTTCACAAAGATGTTGGCCTCCATGGCGTTCTCTACAGAAGCTCTTCCAACGAAATAGTCTGGATGGTAATCCATTGTATCACCACTAAGCTCTCCCCAGACACCGTTGCCGTTCGCATCCCACCGATCGGAACCGACTGCTGGATCGTTCATGTCCTCGTAGTAAATATCGGCTGCCGGATCCCCAACTTCGTTTTCAGCTGTTGCCCAGCAGTTTCTATGGGGCACAAGGGGCGTGTCTCCGCCCAGGAGAACGTAAGTAGGGGGTGTCTGAGTGTATATGTCCCTGAGAAAGAACCTGAGCTTCTGAGCGGCATCCACACCGGAATAATTCGATTCGATATACTCCATTGTCACAATAGCCGCCGGTATTCCCTTCATCGTTTTGAACTGCGCTAGAGGTTCAAATACCTGTACGAGTGAATCTCTTGTAACTATAAGGTATTCACCCCATGGAAGATCCCCTGCGGATACCTCCGATACACTGCTTTCGTCCAGGTCTTCAGGGTTAAGTACCTGACTTCTTACGATATCCTTCAGAACTCTCAGCCCTTCCGCGCCTCTTCCCATAGGAACACATCCTGAATTCTCCCGATGGAAATGAACCGTCATGGAGATTGAAGTGGTCAGGACGGCTTTCCCGGTGGATGGATCCCAGGTTACAGGTGATATTTTCATACTGAGGATATTGCATCCCATGAGGTAACCCTGCGAAACAGGTTCTACCAGTGGATTTCCCGCGGATTCGGAATAGGAAACCGCATTACGGTGAATGGGCGAGAAGAGTTCCGGCCTTGAAATCGGAACACCGTGCTGAACCGGTTGCAGATCGAAGGAACCGGGCAGAACTTCTTCATCTGAAGTTACAACCGTTACGGAATCAACTTTCGCGCCACCTGGAATCAGCACTGAAACCGGAAATACCGGGAGTGCCGGATCACCTGGAATTCCGGTATTCATCGCTCCCGGCAGATAGAAGTACTCTCCAAACGGGCTTTCCCTGACTTCGGGAGACGTTACAGGACTCTCCCAGTTAAAAGAGATTTCATCCGCTGATAACAGCGATACAACGGCAAACAGAATGAATACGATTGTTGTTCTCATTTTACCCCAACTTTATCATGTTTCCATCAAGGCGCTAATCCACGCTTTTTCGCTTATCTCGTCCAGCATCACCTTCATCATTATGGTAATCGGCACAGCAAGTATCATGCCCCATGCTCCCCAAAGCCATGCCCAGGCAATAACCGCGAGAAGAACGGTAACCGAGCCTATCGGCAGTTTTGCGCCCATAATCCTGGGTTCTATCAGATCTGAAACCGTTACGTTCACGAACATTACGATCAGTATCACAGGCCACGCGTCAAGGAAGCTCCCCCGCTGAAAAACAGCCATTGTGTACAGAACAACGCCCGCGCCCGCTATGAACGATCCGTATATCGGGATGAAGTTCATAACGAAGCATATTGACCCCCAGATAAGGGCATCCTGGGGGTTAAGGAAAATCAACAGCCCCAGCCCTATCCCTGCGCCGGTAATAGTGCTGGTAATCAGCTTTGTCAGTATGAATTTGCGTGTATTGCTTTCTATTTTTTCTGATATCTGCATTATCTTTCTGTAGTTCGACGGCTTGAGATTCTTTTCAAGATTCTCTTCCAGTTTGTTCCTTCCCATCATAAGGAACGTAGTAAGAAAGAGTATCATAATGAACGTGAAAACACCGGAAATAATGGGTTTGGCCGCATTCGGAGCTATTCGCATGGCGAATTCGGCGAGACTGTTTATGTAATTGGTTACCGCTGTGGAATCCCCGAATATCCCGCTGGAAACCAGCCAGCTTTTTATCGGAACTACAACATTGTTCATGATCTCGTTGCTCTTGCCCAGTATAAGCGCTATCTGGCCTCTTATAAGTACGTAAACTCCCAGCGAAAGGCTTACGAAAAGAAGGATGACAAAGAATACAGAGAATATCACCGCCAGTCTTGATTCTTCGCTTATATGTTCCCTGCCGAATCTTTTCACTACCCGGTACAGCAATTTGTCTACCATGCCTGCGGTTTTACTGGCGACCGGCTGAAGAAGCAGCATAAGAAAAAACGCCACAGTCAGCGGTATGAAGAAACCGGAAACACTTTTCAGAATAGTACCTGCAGCCAGCACCCCCAGAAGAACGATGGCCATTCTGACGATTCGACCGCCGAAATCATCTGTCATAGATACCCTCCATAACTGCTTGAATTACCATACTCTTCCGGCCTGCGATCCTGAAGACAGTCAATGCGCTTCCGCATCTCGTCCACGTCCGAAAGATCGATCTCAAAATCATTGACACCTTCCGCCACGTTCCTGGCTTTAAGCATTTTTCCGGACGGATGTGCCACTCCGCCTCCGCCATTGAAGATAACTCCTAGATGCTCCCCCCCGAGATTGCATCCCACGGTGAATATCTGTGCCTCCGCCGCCCTGGCACGGAGAAGTGACCTGAACAGCTTCAACCTTGAAGCCGGCCACTCCGCTGGCACGAAAATTATCTCAGCGCCTTCCAGAGCGAGCCTCCCGGCAAGTTCGGGAAATCTCAGATCGTAGCATACTATTCCCGCAGCGGTTGTGTTCATGAACCGGAATGTTCCGCCGCAACTGCCATGCACGAAAGCAGTATCTTCACCCATCTGCCTGAAAAGGTGAACCTTGTCCGTCTTGTACGCAAGCAGCCCTTCGGGTGAATACACAGCCAGCCTGTTTACCACCCCGGCTTCCGTCCTGACAGGGAAAGTACCTCCTATTATCCATATACCGTTGTTCCCGGCTGTATCGGCAAGTGGCAGTTTTTTCAAATCCTCCTCTTCAAGTGCAAGGGAATCTATGCTGTCAAGCACGTAACCTGTTGTGAAGAGTTCCGGAAATACTGCTGCATCAGGAACGGGAGGTTCTACGGCAGCTTCACTGAATCGAACCAGATTTTCATTCGGAGAGCCCTTAATGCCTAATTCAACGAGCCTGAGAATCATGATTCTCCAAATCCTGTATGTTAGTTTTTTCAAATATAATAAATCGAGTATAATATGTTTCTCAAAATTATAATGAAAGCTTTTCATCATTGAAGAAGGGAAAACAATCAATGTCCATTCCTAACATCAGCAGAAGAGGTGATGGAATTCAGGAATCACCCATTCGCAAACTCGCCCCGCTGGCTACAGACGCTGAAAGACGCGGCATAAGCATTCATCATCTTAACATCGGACAGCCCGATATTCCGACCCCGGCTGAATTCTGGGAAACGGTCAAGTCGAATATGAGTAACGTACTGGCGTATGGCCCGAGTATCGGGATCCCCGAACTCAGGGAAGCAATATGCGGTTACTATTCAAAATCTGACATTCACGTCGAGTCTGATCAGGTGATGATAACTACAGGCGGTTCCGAAGCAGTAATATTCGCGATGATGGCAACCTGCGACCCCGGCGATGAAATAATCTGTTTTGAACCTTTCTATACTAATTACAACGGTTTCGCCACACTTGCCGGAGTGAAACTTGTGCCTGTTACCTCCAGTGTGGAGAATGGTTTTCACCTTCCTCCTTCCTCTGAAATTATCTCCAGGATCACGGAGAAGACCAGGGCCATTCTTATATGCAATCCCAACAATCCAACTGGTACGATACTTACCGGCGCTGAAATCTCCGAACTGGCAGACATAGTAATCCACTACAATATTTATCTTCTTGCAGACGAAGTTTACAGGGATTTTGTGTTCGACGGAAGGGAACACGCGTCAATCCTGGAATTTCCGGATATTGACGACAGGGCAGTAGTCATGGATTCCATATCCAAGAGGTTCAGCTCCTGCGGGGCGAGGCTCGGTAACATAATAACCCGCAACAGCGCCCTCATGAACACTTTCGTTAAATTCGGACAGGCCAGACTGTGCCCTCCCACACTTCCTCAGTACGGCGCGGCCACAATGTACAGTTCACTGACACGTGAGTACTTCCAGTCAATTGTTGCCAAGTACCAGCACAGACGTGACATATTGATGAATGAACTGCACGGTCAGGAAGGTATTTTCTTCCAGAAACCCGAGGGAGCTTTCTACGCTACAATAAGGCTTCCAATTGAAAACACCGATCATTTCGCGGCCTGGATGCTTAAGGATTTTTCTGTTGACGGGCGAACCACAATGGTCGCTCCCGCTGAAGGATTTTACGCCACACCCGGCATGGGACTCGATGAGATAAGGATCGCGTACGTTCTTGAAGAAAAGAAGATGCGGGACGCCCTGGAAATACTTAAAGCGGGGCTTAAGAAATACAAATCAGTAGTGTAGATCAGTAGGATACCGCGTCCGGCGAGAAGCTGCCATCTTCGGCCGATATAACTATATAAACACCGGATGGAACGCATACGGCCATATCTCCCGCGTTGCATATCCATCCCTCTTTAACACAATCCTGACCGGGGCAGGGAGACGCGGCTATCCTGGCTTTTCCATCCTCGATACTGATTTTCATTTCACCTAGATTCCCGGTTATACCGAACGTACTGTCAGTACTTAGACTGTACCTGAGTGTTTCACTGCCCGTATGAACTTCCAGGCGGCATTCTGATAGCCCTTCCGGTTCATCGCTGAAATTCAGCAGAAGAAGCATAATAGCGACAATAAACGGTATTACAAGATCGTTCACTCGAAAGAATCGGTAGTTCCTGTCAGATTTCATAAACGACGTTAAGTTTTCGTCCGCAGGATGCGCATTTTCCCTCTTTCATACCACTTGTATTTACCTGCCATCCTGTTCTCCCTATGCAAACCGCACCGCAGGAAGGACAAAGTGTGCTGGAATCGTCCATTGAAACATTTCCGATGTAAACATTCTGAAGCTCTTTTGAGAATACGTCCCGCGCTCTTTCCAGAGTATCAATCGGAGTCGGCCGCTGTCTGAGCCTGTATCTTGGAAAATACCTCGAAATATGCAGAACAGTATCATTTCCGCATTCGTTCGATATCCACCTGGACATCTCACTCCATTCCTCGGTTTTATCGTTCTCTTCAGGTATTACCAGAAATGTTATCTCCAGGTGGCATGACGAGCGTGCAAGGGTTTTTATTGTTTCCAGTACGGTATATCTGTCTCCTCCGCAGTGTTTTTTATAAAATGTATCCGACCATGACTTAAGATCAACATTCCACGCATCTGTAACTTCAATGAGCTCGAGAAGAGGATCATGGTTTATCTCGCCATTGGAAACCATTACAACCGCTCCTCCCTTCGCCCGTACAAGTTGCGCGGAATCGGATATGTACTCGAACCAGATACAGGGTTCTGTATACGTGTAAGCGATACCCCTGCTTCTTCCGCACATCGCCAGTTCGGCCAGGTCTTCAGGTGATACGTATCTTGTGGGAACCTCGCTGCTCTGTGAAATGGACCAGTTTTGACAGAAATCGCAGGTAAGATTACATCCCGCGGGGCCCGTTGAAAGGACGTATGAACCCGGAAGAAAATGGTACAGAGGTTTCTTTTCTATCGGGTCAACCGAGAGGGAGACACATTCTCCGTAACCGGGAAGGTACGGTTTTCCGTTCTTTACCCCCCTTACCCTGCAGAGTCCGGTGGAAGATGAATCCGCTTTGAAGGTACAACCCTTGGGACATAGAAGACATTTCCATCTCCCATCCTCTCTGCTGAACCATTCGGCATCCCTCATATGCTGCCCCTTCTCCATTGCGTTATTTCTCCGTTTTCATCTTCCGATACTACGATAATAAGATCGAACAGAGAATCCGGTATACCCTCCGCGGTTTTAATACCTCCGACACAGATAGCAGTGGCAAGCGCGTCTCCCGTTGCCGCGTCTTCCGATACAACCGTTGCTGAAGCCGTTCCCCGCTCCGGATAACCGCTACTCGGGTCAAGTATATGGCATAGTCGTACCCCGTCCGCGAAGAAATAGCTTTCGTAATCGCCGGATGTAGCCACGGCCCCGTTTTCAAGTTCTATCATCTCGAGTATGCCTTCTTCTCTGGGATTTCTGACCGCTACTCTCCATATCCTTCCCGTATCTCCTCCGCAACGGATCTCCCCTCCGATCTCAACCAGGGCCGCCCTGGCACCTGCCGCACGGGAATAACTGTAAACCCTGTCCGCGATGTATCCCTTTGCTATCGCGCCGAAATCCAGTCGGGTTCCTTCCCGCAGTACTATGGTATCTTCGGATATATTAACATTCTTCAAGCCTGAATTATTCAGGGCTCCGCACAACTCACTGCTATCGGGAAGCCGTGGATTCTGTGGAAAACCCCACGTGTTTACCAGAGCGCCCATGGCCGGGTCGAAAAGTGAATCCGTTATGGATGAGATGAACAAAGACCTGTTCAGCAGGTACTGAAGGTCAGGAGACAGCTCATGCAGAAGTGTATATCCACTCATGTTAAGAGCAGATAACTCTCCGTCGCCGAAGGTTCCAAGTTCTTTGTCTAGATACCTTGCCAGTGAATCCATGGACGAAAGAATCGAAGCGGTTTCAGCACTGTCGGTAATTATTATGTACGTGGCAAAAGTGCCAAGCACAGGAGTTCTGCTGCGTGCCTCCAGCAGTTCTGTGCCCGCGGAAACCACAAACACTCGAACAAGTATCGCCGCCAGCAGGCTCCCGGAGAGAAGAACCAGGAGAAGCCGCGAATTTATTTTTCTCCCCCTGGGACTCACCTGGATTCTCGATCTCCCTCCTGTTTCATGAGATCGAGATGATACCTGCAATACTTTGAACCCGGAACAGATGGCCTGCCGCATTCAACGCACTTCAGTATCTCACCGGCTTTCCTCCGGATATCCTGTGGAGCTGCGCCAAGATTCGAAACCATCATTGCGATAAGCGCCACAGCGGAGATCGGAATTATGTAGGCCATTAGTTTCGCAAGCCCCCATACAAATGTTACGTCTCTGCCCAGGAGTAATCCGATAGTCCAGAGAAGCATACTGGAAACAAGACATACCTTCAGAATCTTTTTGAGTTTCCTCAATTAACTCTTCCTTCCCTTAGAACAGGTCAATAAAACTTATGAAATGGTTCACACCAAGTACGATAATACCGGTTTCATCCTCACCGGCAGCTAT
>CAZOQQ010000066.1:0-9908 GCA_964582075.1 uncultured bacterium
CGGGCAATGGGACTACGAAATCATTCTATCAGACCGATCCCGAGTACCGGATCCTGCCAATCGATCATGTGTTGTTCGACCAGCTCAGGGATCACAGCAAAAGCCTGGAATCATCGAATTGGGCGTGGGTTCATGTCAAGGTGCAGAACCGGAGCTACACGGTTGCCGACAATGTTCACGTATGGGCTGTCTACTGTAACGCATCGGCTGGTGTACCATTGTTGAGCAAAAGTTCTTCAAAAGGCGATAGATTTGCTTTCTGGGATCAGTTCCGGCTAACAGGGAAGATTATCCCGCAGCTTCCCTCTGACAGTCCCTGGAAATCAGTGGGGCCACCGATAACACTTAAGGGAATCGATGTCTATGCGCCCGGAATCGCTTCGTGGAAATGGAAGATTCCCACACTGGCAACTGGTGATCCTGGGCACTTCTGCATGGTTGTTTTCGCCCATAGCGCTGTGAACAATATTGACGAGACAAGTTTCAATGTCGATTACCTGACTCCAAGGAACAGACAGGTAGGACAGAAGAATTTGCATATCGGTCCGCCGCTCACGGCAAAAGGAAAGGGGGGAGGCGGATTCGGGGGCGCACCGGAAAAAAGCGCACCATGGCCTCGGATGAACGAATACGTTGAGTTTCATAATCCCGAGTTCGAACCGCGGCTCGCCGATCTGCTGTTCGATTTCAGTAACCTGCCACCTCAACTCGAAGTGACATTACAGCTGACGAATCTCGACACGGCGCAGCCTGTTGAGGAGGTTATCGAAGGCATCAACAACATCCGAGCTTCAGAAGCGGGGGAGAAGATCACTCCCGGCGGGAATTCCGTATGGCATCTGTTTCCGATCTTCGTCTTCAATTTGTTTTTCAGGGTAGTTAACTGGGTGTGCAGACTGTTTCACCTGAAACCGTTCGATTACTTCATGCAGCCTGGAATCCCCATGCCAGCGTTCCAGGACAGGGTCTTTGTGGTCCAATCAGGTGCTAAAGTACGAATCCCCGACGTGAATTTTAGCGGATTGGGAGTAGAGTCAGCGTTCATCAGGATTAGGAATACGGGTACTCTGGCTGAAGGAAGTCAATACAGCTTCGAGGTTCAGCAATACGTGCAGGGAAAAATGGTTGGCGGGAGTACGTACCTGGTTGTCATAGAAGGCGATCGTGAACTGCCGTCCACCAGTATTTCCACATTTCCCGACGATGACGATGATTTTGTTGACTGGGAGAGTATCGAAAAGTAAACAGGGGAGTAGAAGTACATATACCTCCGTGGATCGATTGTCCGGAAACACAGGCCGCTTTTTTTCCTTAATTTTCCATGTTTGTCGATCAGCTGTTCCGGGGGATTGACATAGTGCATGAAATTATTGCATTATTTTTCACTTGTGTCTTAATAATATGGTTTGGAAAGTTATGCAGCCGGGAGAGCGGTCAGAAGAAGGGTTATCACAGTCTGCCCTGCTGCTTTTCCGCGGTGAGAATTGTTCCGGAGATAAGGGAGGACAGAATGAAAAGCGGGTTTATTGCAGTGCTGCTGGTATTGACAGTCTGCCCGGTGCTTATGGCGGCGGATATCTGGGTAATGGGCTATTACGTTGGGTATCAGGTGGGTTTGCAGTCTCCTGATGAAGTGGATTACTCAGCCATGACGCACGTAATGGTAGGTACCGTACTTCCTCAGAATGACGGAACTTTCGACACGGATTTTTATCAGGGTTCATCGGGACATGCATGGGCGCAGCAAACCGTGAATCTTGCGCATGCTGCGGGTATCAAAGCGATACTTATGGTGGGAGGAGCCGGGAGCCATTCAGCCTTCCAGGCAACAGCGGATGCAACGGTGCGAGCCGCCTTTGTTTCGAATCTTTCTCAGATAGTCAACACTTACGGATTTGACGGAATAGACCTGGACTGGGAACCCATTCCCAATTCTGACCGGAACGATATTCTTGCCCTGTCGCAGGCACTGCGCGCTGCCATGCCAGGTAAGCTTATGACCCTTCCACTTGGCTGGAGCAACAGCAACTATCCCATGATAGATCCATTCTGGGGACAACTGTCCGAGTACTTTGACAGGGTGAATATGATGTCATATCACATGACATGGATTGGCAGTGGTTGGGAGAGCTGGCATTCATCAGCTCTCTTCGGCGAAACACCAACTACTCCGTCTTCAGTCAGCAATACCGTAAGTGCTTATATTGCCTCGGATATCCCCAGGGGGAAGATCGGCATAGGTATGGGATTTTTCGGCGAGCCCTACGAGAATGGCACCTGGTCGGGGGGTACTTTCGTTCATAAAACCAGCCCTCCTTATATAACCGCTCCTGGCCATAGTACGGCGGAAGCTGCCATACGAGTTAGCGATAACTGGTTCTCCTACAGCAATATCATGCGTTACGTCTACGACAGTAACGCAAGGGAGTGGGACGATACAGCTAAAGTTCCCTACCTGAGTTTCAGCACTCCTTTCGAGAGCCCGTGGCCAACATGGATAACGCCTCCGGTAAAAACCACATACGTTACTTACGAAGACGAGGAATCAATAAGCGAAAAGGGAAAATACGTACAGAATCAGGCTCTGGGGGGATGTATAATCTGGACCATATCCCAGGGTTACCTGAACTGGCTCTCCTCCGGGGAGAAGGATCCTCTGATGAAAGCCGTGAAAGAGGCTTTCCTCGGGACAACAGCAATAGAACAGTCACCACAGGAATCGATGGATTTGTCACTATCCGTGTATCCGAACCCGATTTCCTCAGCAGCGACTGTTCGGTACAGTATTGCGGCACAGTCCAATGTCACTATCGGAATGTATGACATATCCGGGCGTCCCGTGCGAACGCTGCGGAATGGTTACGAACGCGAAGGAGAACACACATTCCTGCTGCAGGCATCCGAATTGCCAACAGGTGTATATATGCTGAGACTGGTCTCAGGTTTTCAGACCGTTTCGCAGCGAATTGTTATCGTGAGGACAGGACAACTGCTGTAGGTATTCCGGCAGCTGACATGAAGTCCGGGGGTGAATGAATCTGTGCAGACAAATGTAAAGATATCCTTTCCCGGCTTACACAGAGCTGAACTTTACAGTCTCTGGAAATAGAACTGCTTGTTACCTGCAAACGGTATCACATATATTAGCGAGCCGGATGGGCAGTGTTGCAGGAAATATTATCTTCACGGATGGCAGGTGTGTTTTATGAGATGGTTCGGTTTACCCGGGTTGTTTTCAATTCTGTTAATGGGAGCGTTGGTTTCACATGCACAATCATGGGAATGCGCAACATCCGCCGCTCCCTGGACGGTGCGGTCTTCCGGTGCGTCCATAGGTTTCGGCGACAAACTTTTCCTTTTTAACGGATACAAGGAAGTCTCTGTTATGTGGCACGATATCTGGTCGTCCACGGATGGTGTAAACTGGGTCTGTGAAGTAGACAGCGTACCCTACCCCATGAGTACCTCCATGGGATGTGTTATTTTCAACAACAAGATCTGGCTGCTTGGCGGAAGGGACGGCTGTTGAGGAGATTCCTATTGCCAGGTCTGGCAATCAGGTGACGGAAGTAACTGGAACATGGTAACGGAAACCCCCGGATGGAACGCCCGGAACGGTGCTGCCTCCTGTGTTTACGATGGTAAAATATGGGTGATGGGCGGTGTGTGCCCGGCTTCCTATCTCAACGATGTATGGTACTCTTCTGACGGTGAGAACTGGACATGTGCCACAACAGCGGCTCCGTGGAGTGCGAGAACAGGTCACAGCGCAGTGAGCTACGACGGAAAAATGTGGATGATAGGTGGCGGTGCGTGGGGTGCAGGATTTGAAACAAAAAACGATGTGTGGAGCAGCACAGACGGAGTAACATGGACAGATGTTTCAGATTCGGCTCCGTGGCTTCCCAGGATGGGACACTCGCTGCTTGTATACGACAATAAAATGTGGGTACTGGCAGGCGGAAATCATACGGGATTTACGATTAACGATGCTTGGTACTCCACCGACGGAGACAACTGGACCTGTGCCACCTCTTCTGCGGCATGGACTGCAAGGGAGTCTCAGTATGCTGCAGTTATGAGCAACAGAATATGGGTGTTTGCAGGCCGCGGTGCTTCAAGTAACTGCTTCAATGATGTATGGTACATGAACGGCCTGGGAATTCCTGATGAAGGCTCTCCTGTACTTTCGTTATTTGACATTCAGGTATTACCATGTCCTTCCGCTTCGTCTGTAACCATTTCCTGGTACCAGCATGAAGACGGCAAAGTGAAAATAGACATTTACGATGTGGGTGGTCGCATAATTGAAACGGTAACCGATTCTTTTCATAACTCCGGAAACTCCAGTGTAATATGGGACAGAAACACAGAAGACCAAGGCAGAGTCGAAAACGGTGTTTATTTCTGCAGATTTGAATCCGGCGGTATTACGGAAACAAAACAGATAATCCTTATCTAGGCAAGTGAAACAGTTCCCGGAACTTTTCAGGACAGTGTCCGGTTAACAGTAAGGGTGATTCTGTCGGTTCCGGGGGCAGGGATGCTTCACTGTTTGATTAACACGTTGAATTATTCCAGTGTATTATTACAGAAGATGAAACTTATTCTTCGTGTATGTATATACTTAAATAGTCTGTAATCTTCAAATGAAAGGAGAATCAAAATGCTGAAAACTGTTTTCAACACTGTTTTTACCATGACCGTTGCCGTATTGCTTGCAGGTGTGTCTGTGGTATCCGCGTATTCGGATTACCAGGAATTGCCCGCAACGTCAGATCTCATTGATCGAAGCTGCACAGAATATCCGGCGGTTCTGACATCACAGGAACCTTCTTGTGAAACACAGGTAATTCTGCCTCTCACCAACCTGATAGATCAGAACCAGCCCGACAACTCGGCTTATATGGCTCAATTTTCCCAGTTAGACCTTGCACAGTCTTTCCAGCAGACGCACGGAAATATCTCCGGTGCCGGTATCGAACTGTGTACAGGGACGGGTGACAGCGATACTGTTATTATATCGCTGTGGGATTCACTGCCCAACGCCGGCGGAACGAAACTGGCGGAAGCAAGCGGCATGGGCACCGCAGGCAGCTGGATAGATGTTTTCTGGACTCCGGTAATCATTACACCGGCGACGACATACTATCTTGTATTCACAGGGAACACTACGCTGGGTATCTATGGTTCAGAAAGCAATCCCTATCCCCACGGAAACGTATACGCTAACTCCGGCTTCCAGCCATTCCCTAATTTCGACTTCACTTTCCGGACATATTACGATGATCAGACACCCATCGAACGGAACACCTGGGCCAGCGTTAAATCCCTCTTCAATTAGCTGCCGCATTCACAGTCGGAAACGGGGCCGATAACCGGTCCCGTATTCCATGAACAGCCGGGACAGACGCAGTATTTTCGGAACATCACGCATGAGATTCTGCGAGGCGGACGCAGGGATGTTTCAGTGTTTTATTAGCATGTTGAATTAATTCAGTGTATTATTGCAGAAGATGAAACTTATTCTTCGTGTATGTATATACTTAAATAGTTTGTAATCTTCAAATGAAAGGAGGATCAATATGCTGAAAACTGTTTTCAACACTGTTTTTACCATGACCGTTGCCGTATTGCTTGCAGGTGTGTCTGTGGTATCCGCGTATTCGGATTACCAGGAATTGCCCGCAACGTCAGATCTCATTGATCGAAGCTGCACAGAATATCCGGCGGTTCTGACATCACAGGAACCTTCTTGTGAAACACAGGTAATTCTGCCTCTCACCAACCTGATAGATCAGAACCAGCCCGACAACTCGGCTTATATGGCTCAATTTTCCCAGTTAGACCTTGCACAGTCTTTCCAGCAGACGCACGGAAATATCTCCGGTGCCGGTATCGAACTGTGTACAGGGACGGGTGACAGCGATACTGTTATTATATCGCTGTGGGATTCACTGCCCAACGCCGGCGGAACGAAACTGGCGGAAGCAAGCGGCATGGGCACCGCAGGCAGCTGGATAGATGTTTTCTGGACTCCGGTAATCATTACACCGGCGACGACATACTATCTTGTATTCACAGGGAACACTACGCTGGGTATCTATGGTTCAGAAAGCAATCCCTATCCCCACGGAAACGTATACGCTAACTCCGGCTTCCAGCCATTCCCTAATTTCGACTTCACTTTCCGGACATATTACGATGATCAGACACCCATCGAACGGAACACCTGGGCCAGCGTTAAATCCCTCTTCAACTAGCTGCCGCATTCACGGTCGGAAACGGGGCCGATAACAGGCCCCGTATTCCGGTCTACAGGTGTATTACACCCTTCTTTTTTCCCGGATTGATAAGAATTTTCAGTGGCTTATCCTGCCTGATATGACGGACCAGGCCGGAATCTGTTCTCGTCTCAAGGTTCTGCAGCATACCATCGTTTATAAAATCGTTACCGGATCTTGTCAGTGTCAGATACCCTATTCCGAGGGAAGTGATATTCTGAAAGAAGTGCGTTCCCTGTGAGGGATCAACGTCCATGTCCGGGAATCTGGTCTCTACGAAACATTTTACCGAGGAAATCTGATTCCACTTTACTGGTATTCCAAGCCAGGAGTCGGAACTGCCCCATCTGCCGGGACCGATCAGAAGTGAATGACGGTTTTCGGATTTAAGAAGGCTGTTTATCTTTTCTATCTCCATTGCCGCCTCTGCGGTTCTGCTTCTGTCAAAATCTGCTGACGGGATGTAGATGATGTCCTGAATATCGTCAATAATACCGTATCCAAGAACACTGCCGGATACGCACAGTGCTCCTGTTTCATCTATACTGTCAAGTTCGGAGAGTTCAACGGCACCGCACACAACAGGTCTTATCTGGAGGAAACTGAATCTGCTGCTTTCATGGTCTGATTTGCTGCCCAGGGTTACAGCGAACTCGATCTCCACTTCGGATGAGAAGGCGGCTTTACCCGTACGGAGCAGTCTTTCAAGAAGCGGGGCAAGGGGGAAATAATCTCCCTTCAGAACGCCGGCCATCGTAACAAGTTTAACACCTGGTCTGAAGGTTCCATCGATAATCATATCGTTTTCAGGCGAGTATACGGAGCCAACAGCTGCAAGTGTTCCGTGTTCCTGGGCTGTATCCAGGTCAAGAGAAACCAGTCGAAGATCCCTGCCGGGTTCGGCGGGGTTGAGGTTTCCCTCTGCGTTGAGATCAAGAGCAAGAAAATCGCGCTGGGCATTCCTGAGGAATTGATCTGTGGAAGAGAACTGGTACAGTTTTTCCGGTGAGGCCGGAGAGAATCTCACACATTTCCCGCCGTTGACAACGGATCCACCAAGACCGAGAGCCACGGATGCGACTCCGTCTTCTTCGTTCATTCCATCCAGGGGATAAAAATTGTAGGACTTTGCAACACCGGCAAAATCCGGATAAATTGTGGAACCGTGTTTCCTGCCTGCTATCTCTTGTATTACAACCGCCATCTTTTCTTCTTCAAGTCTGTTGGGAGTTGCATCGATGTATGCCGCGGAATCCCTGAAGTACACCGAAGCGTACACAAGTTTGACAGCATTCAGGAGTTGTTCCATGCGGGTGTTCATGTCCGGACTGTTGTTTGGAAGCATGTAGGTACTGTAGATTCCTGCAAATGGGTAGGCAGGACTGTCTTCCAGGAGGCTGGATGATCGCACAGCGATTGGATAACGGACCTCCGAGAGGAAAGTCCTGAGCATTTCAGTGACTTCTTCCGGAAAAGAACTTTCCAGAAATCTCTGTGCTATAAAACTGTCACGGTTGGCATCCTCTTCCCATGCAGGTTTACCGGAGTCGAACACGGTGCTTTTCAGGTTACCTTCTTCCATGAATCGATCGAATACACCGGTAGCAAGTATGGCGGTTCGTGGAACATGTATTTCCACGCCGGAGAATCCTTCATCAATTCTGTAGGTGTTTAGAAGGGAGTGGAACAGAGCCAGGCCACGCCCCTTCCCCCCCAGTGAACCTGAACCTATTTTTACGAATTCTGTATCGAAATCGAAAGTATCGCTGGAGAAATCCTCAACCTGACCGGCTTTTGACCTGTCTATCCAGAGTTTCAGAGAAGATATCAGGTAGCTGCGCAGTTCACTTATGTTGTCAAAATCCTCAACTTTCTGAGGTCTCAGAATATGTGCGAGGCCGTACTCTGTTCGCGCCATGAGCCATGTGGAAAAATGGTTTTTCAGCGCATGATACTGCAGACACCGATCTGAAACTTCGCGCAGAGCATTTTTCAGTTCCCGCAGATCACGGGCTCTGGCCTCTTCCTTACCATCGGGGCTCCGGAACACGAAATCACCGAATCCCAGAAAGTCTTTCATGAATTTTCGGACTTCTGCAAGAAGAGTAGGGGAATTCTTGTTTATGAAGGCAGCTCCAAGGGCGAGTGCCTTCTTTCTGTTCGATTCCTCCGAAGACTGAAACAGAACAGGGCAGGAGGGATTGCCGGCCCGTATTTCACCGGCGAACTCTATACCTGCGCTGGCGCATTCCACGCCGTTCTTCTCGAACCCTACATCCAGTATTACGCCCAGAACGTGATCTTTGAAAGACTTGTAAAGGTCAATGGCCTCTTCGTAGCTTCTGGCATGGAGAATTTTAGGCCTCGCTCTCATTCTCATGAACTTTTGCATCCGGTTAACTCCATCAGCCATGAGATTCTGCGTCTGTTTCATGAGTTCGGTGTAAAGCATGGGAAGATAAGAAGAACAGAACCTTGTTGAATCCTCCACAAGAATCAGGCACTTGACTCCGGCTGTCTGTGCGTCCCGTTCCGCATTCCATCTGTCCTCTATGGATTTAATTATTGCAAGGAACAACCTTACATCACCAAGCCATACGAAAGTCTGATATGCGAATTCCAGACTCCTGGTTTCAGAAAGAATCTGGAGATCACGCTGACTGTTTGCAAGAATTACAAGAGGGAGACCGGGAAAGTCGGCTTTCATTGCCTTTCCAAGCTCGCGGCACTTCAGAGGGCCTATGCTCAGCATGGAAATCACAAGATCAAAGACCTCTGATTGCAGTCGCTGAAGAGCTTCCTCCGTGGTGGAAACACGTACAATTCTGGGAGCGTACCTCAGGTTGAGGTCAAGGTACTCGGAGAAGAGAACTTCAGTGAAGCTGCCGTCCTCCTCCAGAGTAAAGGAATCGTACAGGCTGGAAATAAGCAGGATATTCGTTATCCTGCGAGACATCAGGGTATGAAAGGGAACAGGTTCTTCGAACCTTTTCTCAAGAAAACTGTCCAGATTCCGGTCTCTCATGTAATATCCTCCGTAAAATAACAGGATCAATAACACAAAAATACAACCCGGAGTCAACCCCCGCTATATGTGAAAGCTCTGATGCCGGCGAAGGAGGAAAAGCTTCCCTTCCGGACAGCGCTGCTGCTTATGGCGCCTGATGTGTTATCATTGAATGTACTGTTTCGTCAGGATGTATATTAAGAAGGATGGAGATCGTCGGGGAATGGCCAGAAGCCGGAGAGGATGCTCGTTTTTATGAAGAATTGCAAACCGCTGAGGCATGAGGGAAATTGATATTTTACGGAGTGGTAACGGCTCTTCTTCTTGCATCTTTCCTTGCGGACAGAAGGAAGACCCTGATGGCATTGAAGATCGCGTGGAAGAAGTTCAGCGGTATACTTCCAATGTTCATCCTGATGCTTGTACTGGTTTCGATTTCTATTTATCTGCTTCCCAATGAGGTAATCAGAAAGTACCTTGGTGAGGAGAATATTACAAGGGGCATGGGGATAGCCATATTTGCGGGATCATTCACCCTGATGCCCGGTTTTATTGTGTTTCCGCTGTGCGGAATTTTAAGGCAGCAGGGTGTTCCATATGTGGTATTATCAGCATTC
>CAZOQQ010000067.1:0-9867 GCA_964582075.1 uncultured bacterium
CGGAGTAAACGGGGATGCTTCATTTTTCACTTCTGCTTCCTGATTCTCCGATACAGCTTCGGTTTCTCCTTCACTGTCCGACGCGCCGAAAATTTCATCGAGGCTGGGAACCGCCCTCTTCTTTTCATGAACTTCCTGCGATGAAGAAGCACCTTCAGTTTCCGACCCATCGGAATCACCGAATGTTGATTGAAGGGTCTTTGATGTTGACACACCAATGTTCTCAAGGAGTTCTGAAATATCATCCTCTTCTTCTTCTTCTGAACCGGACAATCCAATATTCTTCAAGAGCCTGTCCACGCTTGTCTCTTCATCTTCATCCGAATCCGCAAACAATTCATCCGACTGTGTATCGGGAAATATCTGCATTCCTTCCCTGATTTTATTTTCTCCGACCCCCGGGTCAGCGATTTTCGCTGATTCCGCAGCAACGGATGTATTGAAAATATCCGCCAGATTTACAGTGGAATTCTTTGTTCTTGTTTCAATTCTCTTCAGTGCGACGTCAGCAGCGTGATTATCAGGTTCTTTTTCAAGGACAACATTGTAGTTGTCCAACGCCAGCTGGTATTCTCCGAGTTCCTCCAGAACCTGAGCCAACCTTAAATTATTCTGAACGTTCCCCTCATCAAGAGTAATAAGTATTTCCAGCTGTGACCTGGCTTCAACCCACAGTTCCATACTCATGCAGGTGTCCGCAAGCAGGCTCCTGCCCCTGGGTCTGGTTCCTATCAGGGATATCGCTTTCTGAAGCAGTTCTCTGGCCTGCTCCGGAGACTCGTCAGCAAGATATCCTTCGGCATCGCTACATAAAGTATTGTACGTTTCGTCAGTGAAAGTATCAGACATGTTTCCTCCCTGATAAATGCTGAATCTGCTGGCATCACCGGTATGCATGAAAAGCAGCAACGCTACACCAGCCAGGGTGGCGGAGAGAGAGGGATTCGAACCCTCGAGAACGAATACACGCCCTACACGGTTTCCAACCGTGCTCCTTCGGCCAGCTCGGACATCTCTCCGCATAAACTTATCAGCAAAAAGCACCAGCACCATGAACAGGAAGAACCGGGAAACTGATGATTCTTGCAAGCTAATTGATAGACAATATTGTAAAAACTGTCAACTTGTATCATTCAGGAAAACTCGGACATTCGGAGCAATTCAACCCGCAATAAGCCGGCTTAACCATGTTATTTTGCGTTTAATAACCTGCTCCTTAATTCATGGACAAGCCTTGACACAGGTAGTCCCATAACATTGAAATAACATCCTTCAATTCGCTCTACAAGCAAACTTCCGCAGCCCTGTATTCCATAGGCTCCCGCTTTGTCCAGCGGTTCACCTGTTGAAACGTACGCTTCTATTTCATCCTGATCAAGGTTTCTGAACTTGACCCTGGTCTCCTCAGCGAACCGCATATCAATTCCCTTATCCGGCCAGAGAAAACAGACACCGCTGAATACTGAATGCCATTCTCCGGAAAGCATCCCGAGCATATCCGCAGCATGAGCTTCATCAAGCGGTTTCCCAAGAAGTTCTCCTCCCAGCGCAACCATGGTGTCAACGCCCAGAACGGGGCTGTCCTTAACCATTTCAATTACTTTTTCGGCTTTCCTTCGTGCCCAGTACTGTACAACGGATTCCGGTGTACCTTCAATCCAGGTTTCTTCAACATCCCCGGGGATCTGTACAAACGGGATTTTCGCCTGTTCAAGAATGATTCTCCTCCTGGGAGATCTGCTTGCAAGCACTAAGGGAATTCCTGCCGGGTACCACCACACGCTAGTTGTTTCGCTCGGAAGGAGAATCAATCATAATGGTAACCGGCCCCTCGTTTACCAGACTGACTTTCATCAGCGAACGAAATACACCTGTTTTTACTTCGATTCCGGTATGGGATACAATTTCAACGAAGAGGTTGTAAAGCAGCTCGGCTCTTTCCGGAGCGGCGGCATTTACGAAGCTGGGGCGCCTTCCCTTTCTTGTATCCGCATGCAAAGTGAACTGGCTCACTATCAGAACACTGCCGTTTATATCAGTTACGGACAGATTCATACTCTCGTTCTTATCAGGAAATATTCTCAAGCCAGTGATTTTTCTTGACATCCATTCAAGATCCTCCAGTGTATCCGATTTGCCAAAACCAACGAACGCCAGTAACCCGGGACCTGTTGCACCTGATACTTTACCGTTTATTGATACCGATGCCGTGGAAACCCGCTGCAGAAGAGCTTTCATATATCGATTTCTTCATGCTGATTTTTGAAATCCTCATGAATCGAACCAGGAATACCCGCTGCAAGAGCTACCACGGTTCCGGCTGCGCTTCCAAGTGCGACAGGAAGACCTGCAAGTTGAAGGTACCTTCCCAATCTGAGATTCCCGGGTGACATGTTCCGATAAGCCACCAGGCGTACAATCGACCCTGCGGCGAACAGAACCACCCCTGACCATCGCAGGATCAACGGAGAACTGTATGTAGTTAGTTCCAGAAGGAAACTGTCTACCGAACTTACAAGCAGAACAGCGTAAAATACGATATAGGGGAGGCCCGCAGAGCCTCCCCTGTTCTTCGATTCAGACGTGCTCCATAAAAGATACAGCAGCACGGTAACACCGCAAACCTGAAATTCACTCGAGTGCCATGGAAGAGTCTCAGGGTTCAGAATACCCAGTAACCAAAGTACACCTATCAGAACCAGGACTGCTATCGATCGTAAGACCATATGGTCCTAAAGAACCCTCGACCAGTCATCCACTGCGGGATTACCGCCAAGTCCGTCATTGTTACCGTCAAGCATGTTCCCGTGCTCGTCGGCCACTTTACATGATACGAACAGCGTAACGGTTCCCTGAGCCTTACGCTGAAGCAGGCATTGAACGGATGACGGATCAGCACCGGTTTCAAAATCCATTGGAATCGAACCGTTATTATCGGTTACCTGGATATTGGCAGCGATAAACGTATTCGGGTCCATGATTACATCGTTACCGGTAAGACTTTGATTGAACTCAATGTGAACGGAGGTCCTCCCCGGCATCAGGGTTGCCTGGGCTACTGCCGGTGGCGCACTGTGAGTGGTTGAATCATCAATGATCATAAAATCCCAGACAAGATCGGGTTCGTCCGGCCATACGTATCCGTCACCGTTGGTATCAAGATAATTTCCAGCTGAATCCGCTATCTGAGAGGATAGCCTTACAGTATATCTGGTTCCGTGAGAAAGACTGTCCAGAGATTCAGTCGTAAGCCCGTCCGGTGTTACGGATAGTATTCTAAGTGATATCGAAGAGGAATCGGAAGTTCGAACCAGAGTAAAATTACTCAGCGTGAGCTGAGATAAATCCATAGGTCCATTACTGAAGAAAACTCTCGGCGCTGGGAGAAGATTAACTACATTTCCAACGTTAGGGAAGTTATTGGTGATACCGGGAGGCGTTATATCCCGAGTTTCCGCATTTCCAGCGAAGAATGTAAGCAGTCTGTCATCCCAGGGTGAGCCGTCGTACAGAGCATTGTGGTTTGGATCAAGAGCATTTCCTTTAATATCTTGAACGGTTCCGGCTTTAACCGTTAGAAGGTACGCTGTGTCATTGGAGAAGTTCCCTTCGAGTACAGCCGTTCTGTCCTCGGGATAGTAGGTGACTTTTGTAAATTGAACGGTAGCGGTTCCGGGACTCGTTTCAACCATTTCGAATGAAGCTGCCGTAACGGTTGCAGGATCAATCTCCTTATCGAAACCAAGTATCACCGCATCCTGAATGCCGCCGGTCCCGGGATCAAGATCGCTGAACCGGTAATTACCGAATCCGCCGCTTTCAGTACCGGCCATTGATATGTGAGGATGTGCATTCCCGCCTTCCCACTGCACTTCAGGGGCAGCTTTGAAGGGATTATCTTTCGCGCACCCCAGAAGGAGCAGGATTAGTATACACGCCGTGAATATTTTCATTGTATATCCCTCTTCCATCTGTTAAAATGATAAAGTAGCCGAGAGACGCCACTGGTCAAAATTGTTTCCGAGACCCATCAGATCGATCTGTATATAATCGTTGGGGGTATATCCAACTCCATAGGAGAAAGGAATATCCGTAAAGGTTTCATCTGTTTCAACCAGAGTGCCGTCAACAGTACTGTATGGATTTTCTACAAGCTGCTCCTCGGAACCGTCACCGTGAACTATATGTGTTGTAACGGGCGAAGCATCTGTAAGTGTGTTGGTTTCGGTTTCCTTTTCCCACACGAATCCCGGGCTTGCTCCCAGTCTTGCACAGAGTTTCGGCAATACTTCAAATTCCAGCCCTATGGGAATGGATATTCTTCTGGTACTCAACGTGGTGCTGGTTTCCTCCGTCTGTGTCCAGGTTGAAGTGGAAACGTAATCGTCCGGATCTGCGAATTCCTCATCTCCATCCGAGTGCGTCTTAACCACAGTATTGCTGGATGTGTTCGAAACCGTGTTGGTGTTATCATGCATGAAGAATCCCGCTCCCATGCTGATCGTGAACTTTTCTGAAGGATCGAACGTCAGTTTTGCACCTGCAGCAATACGATCATTATTGAATTCGTTATCGGTCCCGCCGGAACCGTCCATATCGATAATGGTGGAATCAATAAAGGAACCAACAGTAACTATGTACGAAGAATCCATGCTGGTGGAATAATGATCGGAGCTTCCGGTCATACTCAAAGTATAATATCCTCCGGAAATATCCACTGTCCAGCTTTCATCAAGCTTCAGACCCATGTTCAATCCACCGCCGAATCTGTTTCCCGCTGGTGAAACCGAAAAATTATCCGACCCGTTCCAGGACGTATAATCGTATACACCGCTCTGTCCGGGAAGATAATTCTTACTTCCCGTCCGGTCAGCCGACTGGGATACTTCGGCTGACAGAGACGTATACATGAACATACCACCCACATCCATCATATCAGTTGCTGCCCCGGTAACGGACGCTGAAACCTCAATGCCGTGGAGGTCGTTCCTGTAATATCCTTCTCCCGCCGTGTTCATAGTGTAGGTTTCCGCTCCGGTAACAAGATTGGAATCCGTAACGGATATCGAATAATTGTGGTTATGATTCAAGGCTTCGGCACTTGAACTTACGTAAGACACCCCCAGGCCGAATCTAAGCGTTTCATTAGCACTGTAAGCACCATACACGCCTTCTGAAGAAAAAGACGAATCGGTTCTGGCAACGCCTGTTTCATGAACGGTATGTCTTGAATCAAGGGTTCCATCACCATTCGTGTCCTGGTATTCCGACCAGGTTCCTTCAACGAAACCCCTTCCAGTAATGTACGGTGTGCCTCCCGGTCCGATTAGTGAAATGTCCCCATAGAACCTGTCGTTCATGAATTCCGTAAGAATCCCGAGACCGAAATTTCCTTCTACAGGTGCGTAGCTTCCGCCAAGCAGGAAGCCGCCGCGGGTACTTTCCGCCTCTTTGAATATCATATCGGTACCCGTCGAAAGGTTGGAAAGACCTGAATAAACCCTTATACCTTCAATATCGAGCAGTCTGTCAGGTACCGGTTGCAGAAACAGCATTCCAGAGAACCACCGGTCAAGGTCATCCAGAATCATTCCGCCGGTAGACATGGATCTGAATGTTTGCGGCTGAGCAAGGATGACTGTACTGATCAATAAAACCAGTAATACCAGGATTTTCATAAACTACCTCCCTTGTTTTTTATCCGTTTATCAACGAAAAATAAACATCGATTTCGAATTTATTTATCTAATTACAGTGCATTTTAATAAATCGATTGTATCATCAGCTCTGATAATAATAAAATATATTCCGGATGACACCGAACTGCCATCACTGCATGTTCCATCCCAGTAAAATGCCTCTCCGGGAATCGGTGCTCTGAACGAACCCGGACCGATACCATTCCGCACTGTTTCGTAAATCATCTGTCCGGTCAGGTCGAATATTGTTAATGTAACGTCCATGGGGCCGCCTGTAATATCAAATCCCACGTAAATACCATCCGATGAAGGATCAGGGTAAACCGAAGGGGCGGATGCCCCTGGTGACTGATCAACGTAAACCTTAATTTCCACTCCTTCATCTCCGAGAACCCCGGAAACCGGTATAACGAAACCATCACCTCCACCATCGCTAACAGTATACTCCCCCAGTCTGGAAGGACAGAAGGCAAACCACCCGGATTGATTGGTTTCAATGATGAAAACGGTATCACCCATAATCAATGTCAGGGGGTAATCAGGCATGTAATCGCCCGAACTGCTTGACCTGACCGAACCGGTTATCGAACGATATTTCAAAGCCGAATAAGCGTTAATAATTCCATATCCGACGTTATTATCCGGGGAATCGTTTTGAGAAGCGGTCAATCTGAGTATTTCCGTAATTTCATACACGGACCATTCGGGATGAGCATCGCGCAACACCACTGCCGCGGATGACACCAGGGGAGCAGCAAATGAGGTTCCATCACCCTGTGAATATCCCGATGTACCCTGGCAGGCAAGGCTTACAGCCTTGCCAAGAGAACATGCGTCCGGTTTTATTCGACCATCGTACGTGGGTCCTCTTGAAGAGAATCGGGTTACGTCTCCGTTCGAATCAACAGCTCCCACCGCGAAAACCGAATCTCCATCCGAGGGTGCCAGCAGGGTTCCGGTTTCGGGCCCTGAATTACCAATGGCGTTTATTACCATCATCCCCCTTGAAGCCGCTGCATCCGCCGCTACGGTAGTGACAGCGGTATTTCCATCAAGATCGGTGTAGGTGTACCAATCCATGTACGCAAGCGAACTGCTTACGATTTCACCTCCACCGGCTTCAATCCATTCGAGCCCCTCGACCCAGTAATCCTCTTCCGCCGGATATTCATTGCTGATATCCTCGGTTTTCGCGAGTATGAATGATGCTTCGGGAGCACCTCCGCAGAAAGCGTCGGTAACGTAGCCGCCCAGTATAGAAAGAACGGCAGTACCGTGATCTGACTGCCCCGGAGGATCGCCGGACTGCTGCGAGGGGTCGGGATCGTTATTCACAAAATCGTACATCCCGATAATGTCAATATTCTGAAAAACCTCATGTACCAGATTGAAACCTGAATCAAGCACTCCTATTACTACTCCCTTTCCCTTCCAACCCCGGTTGTGAAGTTTATCCAGTCCTATCTGTTCGAGCTGGAAATCGGTAACTCCCGTGGAACTACCTGTACAATCATGGAATTCAGGTATTCGAAAATTACTGGAAGATACGGGCTGTACATGATCAACGAATGGAAGGTCTGTTATTTCTTCAAGGTTGCCGCCGGTCGTATTTATACTTACGGCATTCAGAAATCTCGATTCGGTTCTGATCCCGGTGCATATCGATGAAGCCTTTATCTGTTCCACGTATTCATGCCATGGCTGAAGATCCAGTTCGTCTGCTGAAAACAAACCCGCTTCACTGCGTCTATTAAATGAGGGGGAATTCCGCAGAATATCTGTTTCAGCCTCAAGCCTGCTTTCAATATCGGGCCCCCTGTCGGTAAAAAATACCCACCAGGCTCCGATATCGTTCTGATACGAACCGAAAACCGCTACGATTAAGCCGGGTAATATCCAATTCACAGCAGAATGCTGCCTTGTTTATATATCAGACTGATCCCACCACTGCCAGATGTACCATTCACCCGTGGAATCCTGCCGGCAGATGAAAAGAGCTGAACCCGATGCCATGTATCCCTGGGGTTCCGCATAGACCTTGAGATTGAAGGTACGATCCAGTTGTTGCGCCTTTCCTGTGGAATCACCTGTCCAGGGGGACTGCGATGTTCCGTCAAGCGAAAGTTCGATTGATGAAACGTTATTGAACATGTGAATATGGAAATTTTCTTCCTGATCCAGACCCCAGTATGTGTCTAGTATACCGTCACCATTGTAATCGTAATAATCAACTTCCAGAAGGTGGAACTCAAAATCGTCACGGAAGCAAGCAAGGTAATGACCAATATCACGGCTTACATACGCGTACTTAAGGTTTGCAAGCACTTTGTAGGCACTGTCAACCGGACTGTAGTACTGAGGGGGAGGAGGAGAGGAACTTGTCTTGGGAGAAAAAGGATTCCAGCATCCTGAAGTGATAACAGCCGTAATGATTGCACAAATAACAAGTGTTCTGAAATGATTATTTTCTTTGTTCATTTACAACGCACCTCCGATTCAAATTGTACTAACACCATATCAGGAAAATTGTTCCTGAAATGACCATCGTCAAGTTCCCCTATATCTGTTGACGATCGCCTCCGTCTGTTTCATTTTTAACTAAGGAGGATTCAGTGATTAATATTTTATTTTGTCTATTAATATCCCTTATCGGTCAGCCAGCCACGGTGGATGAAGCTATCGAGCTATATCTCATGGGAGATATGAACGGCAGTATAACGGCCCTGGAAGCTCTCCTCTCGCAGGGAAATCTGTCTCTTGATGAAGAGATAAGGGCTTACCACAGGCTTGGTGCCGCGTATTTCGGTATTGGAGAGCCCGATAAAACCGAATCCTCTTTTTACAGTCTTCTGCAGCTTGACCCTTACTACGACCTGGGGCCGTGGGAAAATCCACAGCTTCAAAGACTGCTCGATAATGTCAGGCAGGAAAGTATGGCTACGGTCCTTGTTCAGGGAGAACCTGACGGCGCGCTTGTTTTCATGAACGGCGAATACGTTGGTTCGGCACCCTATATTCAGGACAACCTCCTAAGCGGCCAGACGTATACTTTCACAATAATGGCGGACGGCTATGAACCTGATGTACAAACCTGCACCACACTTCCCGGACAGCTTCATACTATGATCTATCAGATGACTCCCCTTTCATCGTCCTCCGCAGTCGCTCTGCTTAATTCAACGGACACGAGTACAGTTACCGGATCTGTAAATGTTCCATCGGAATTCCCTCATACCGGTTCTTCGGAAGGAAACATTACGGGAACAGGAACCGTTACGAATCCGGTTTCGTCGGATACTTCAATTGCCCTGAATCCTGTTAATTCCGAAACGATGACTATTGAACAACTCAATACTCTTCTTCATGGCGCAGAACAGATGACTGCCCTGGGAGACATCGGCCCGCTTTCTCCGGGTATCGGAAATTCCGAAGAATCCGATTTAAGCCAGGCACCGATCAGGGATCTTACCCGCTTTCAGAATACCGGAAACACAATAGAAACTTTTTCCGAAAGCCAGGCCAGAATGGTTTTTTCCGATGTGAATATTAACACGGAAAACGTACTCCAGACTGATCCCGGCTCCACCTACAGTTCCCGAACCTCAAGTGAGGTACAGGAAGTGCTGGCTTCCAAAGCAAGCGCGGTAACCTTCATTTACAACAAGCATCTCAGATCCGATCCCATGCTTTCAGGAACCGTACTGATTGAGATGATAATAGAACCAAGCGGCAGG
This sequence comes from uncultured bacterium, assembly GCA_964582075.1. Lineage (GTDB taxonomy): Bacteria > Fermentibacterota > Fermentibacteria > Fermentibacterales > JCC-6 > Aegiribacteria. Next base: position 9,434 of record CAZOQQ010000067.1, read on the forward strand.
GTTTCCAATGTATCTATCCTTGATTCAACAACGTTCAATCCCGCTTTCGACCTTGAACTTGCCTCCGCGGTGGAGACCTGGAGATTTGGGGCAGTGGACGAAGATGAAGGACCCCTTCCGGTAACGTATCCGTTCAATTTCTCGCGCTAGTTCCAGGACGGATTCCAGGCTCATTGCAACTGTTCAGGTAGTAAGCAGAAAAATTAACAATTAAGAACACCCGGAGGAATTTTGAGTGAAAAAAGAGTAATCGAGATACTTAAATCATGTGACGCGCTGCTGGAAGGACATTTCAAATATACATCCGGTCGTCACGGGAAACAGTACTTCGAGAAGATACGCATAGTTCAGAAACCGCGATTTGTGGATGAACTGGGTAGAATGATGGCTGAAAAGATGAACGATATTGAAAAGAATATTGATATCGTCTGTGC
>CAZOQQ010000068.1:0-9798 GCA_964582075.1 uncultured bacterium
GTTGTCCTGATCCCATACTGCAAGAGGCACATTGTCCACATTGAGTGAAAGCCCGTAACCGAATAGAACAAGCAGAAGAACGGGAATAGCTATGCCCATGCCAAGACTCCTGGGGTCACGCAGGACATGAATTATCTCCTTTCGGGCAATTGCCTTCATCCTCCTCGGATTCACTGTTCCGCCCCCCGCACGAGGGATATGAAAACATCTTCCAGCGTGTTCCTATTCTGCCGCTGTTTCAGCTCACCGGGGGAGCCGAGAGCTATTACCCTTCCGCTTCTCATTATAGCCAGACGATCACAGTATTCCGCTTCCATCATGTAGTGTGTGGTAACAAATACAGTAGTTCCTTCCTCGGCACTGTTCCTTATTGTCTCCCAGAACCTGCGCCTGGTAATCGGATCAACCCCTGATGTCGGTTCGTCAAGGAACAGAATCTCAGGGTTATGCATAACGGCGCTGGCCAGTGAAAGTTTCTGCTTCCATCCGACCGGAAGGCTGCCGGTGATCGTATTACCCTGTCCCGTAAGTCCGGCGCTTGCCATCGCTTTGTTCACCGCCGCTTTTCTGTTTTTAACACCGTAAATACCGGCGAAGAATTCAAGGTTCTCCTTCACCGTAAGGTCATCGTAGAGAGAAAATTTCTGACTGACGTAACCTATGAATGTCTTAACTTTTTCAGGTGTTTCCGAAATGTTCACTCCGCCTACAATACCCTTCCCCGCGGTTGGCTTAAGAATACCGCAGAGCATTCTTATGGTAGTGGATTTCCCCGCTCCGTTGGCTCCCAGAAAACCGAATATCTCTCCCCTTTTCACGGTGAAAGAGATGTTGTCCACAGCCGTGAAATCACCGAATTTCTTTGTCAGGTTGTCGATGATTACCGCAGGTTGCTCACTCATCATGCTTTTCCGAAAGGTATACAAAAGCATCCTCAACCGATCCCTTTGCTCTGGTTATCTTCACTTCCCTGTCGATTGCCTTCTGAAGTGTCTGCTCGGTGACATTTCCCATTACATGAACAGTAGAACCGAATACCGTTGAAACCCCATCCGTTTTCTTCGTGATCACGCGCGAATCTTCAAAAGGTTTGTCCGAATTGAATTTCCATACTCCACCGGGAATCAGGTTGGTTATTTCCTCCGGCGTTCCCGTGGCCGTTATTTCGCCTTTTTCCAGGAAGGCAAGACGGTGGCAGCTTTCCGCTTCGTCAAGGTAAGCGGTTGTCATGATGATGGTAAGTCCATCTTCAACAAGTTTGTAAAGCAGATTCCAGAATTCCCTGCGGGATACCGGGTCCACTCCGTTGGTGGGCTCATCCAGAAGGAGAAGCTCCGGTGTATGAATAAGGGCGCAGGCAAGCCCGAGTTTCTGTTTCATGCCGCCGGAGAGTTTGTCCGCCGGCCTTTTTCTGAACGGAGTCAGAGAACTCCAGTTGAGCAGTCTGTCCATACTCGCTTTCAGATCATGTTTCTTCACTCCGTACATATCAGCGTAGAATTTCATGTTCTCTTCAACCGTAAGATCCTGATAGAGGCCGAATCTCTGGCTCATGTACGCGATTCTATCGTGTATCTCCGAACTCTGCGTGACTGAATCAAACCCGAGAATGTCCGCCGTGCCTCCGTCCGGAGTAAGGATTGCGGCGAGCATACGCATGGTGGTTGTCTTTCCTGCCCCGTCGGGGCCTACAAGGCCGAAGACCTCACCCCTGGTGACTTCAAACGAGATGTTCTTTACCGCCCGAACATCTCCAAACGATTTACTGAGACTGTTCACCCTGACGTTGACTGCCGTCATTCCGCGATTACTTCCACATCAACCGGCATTCCCGCCTTGAAGACGTTTCCCGGATTGGGAATCTCGGCTTCGATCCGGTAAACGAGGCTCGTTCTGCCTTCGCGGGTCTCCACCTGTGAGGGCGTGAACTCGGCACTGTCAGCCACGTGAGTTATTCTTCCCGATACGCTGTCGGTACCCTCAGTGCTTACCGTTACACTTCCTCCCGTCCGTACGCTTGCCAGGTAAGGCTGGGAAATGTAAAAGATTGCTTTCACCGTATCCATGTCGGCAACCGTAAGAAGGGTCATTCCAGGCGTAATATTCTCACCGGCTTCGATATTCGCGCTTATTACAATGCCGGCAAGAGGGGATACAACATCCGTCCATTCAAGACGCTGCATGGCAAGTTGCCTTGACGCTTCAGCCGATTCCACCGCTGCTTCGGCTGCTTCTATCTCGGTTGAACGCGCACCCTCCACTGCGAGTGAATAATTCTGACGCGCTGTTGTGTACTGTGTTTCCGCGAGGATCGCTCTGGTTTCAGCAGCCTGAAGGTTCTGATCCGATATAGCCCCGGCATCTGCCAGTTCCCTCGCTCTCTGGCGATCGGTCAGCGCCTGGTCTCTTGCTGCTCTCGCAGCTGCCACAGCCGATGAAGCCGAGACAATCTGCTGCTGCCGTCGCCCCTGGAGGAGGGTGTGAAGACCGGCCGCGGCCATTGTAAGCGCCGCTTCAGGCCTGGTAAGCCCAAGCGCATACTCCGTCTCATCGATTTTTAAAAGTGTCTGACCTTCCCTTATCTGATCTCCCTCGACAACCGCAAGCTCTTCAACCGTTCCACTTACCCTGGCGGATATTCTTACTTCGTCTATTTCTATGCTGCCGGAAAACAGATTCTCACTGTTGTTTCCGCAAGCCAACAGAAGGAGAAGCAACGGGATGACGAGTTCTTTCTTCATTCTCAGTTCCTTCCTTTGAGTATGCCGTGGGAGATAATATCGCCGAGCGTTTCAGCGATCTGCCCGGAGGTAACGGGTCCGGGATTGTCCGGATTCAATTCCTGCCGCATTTGAGCTGTAAGCGAAAGAGTGAACACCGCCCCGGTAACAACGAACTGAAGGGTGATGGGATCGATGTTTCTGAATGCGCCCTCTTCCCTGCCGTTTGAAACTATGGATTCGATTATTTCCATTAACCCTCTCATGCCTTTCATCGCATCTCCGGGAAGAGTTTTTCCGTTTCCGGCTATTTCCCTCAGAATGATGGACGGTATCAGCCTGTTCTTCTCCGCTTTCTCCGCAACACCCGCAAGCAGCAGGCTCATTGTTTCCGGAGCGGTTGACGCGGATTCCATCGCTTTCATCATGGTTTCCCGAAAGACCGCCTGTCCCCGAAGAACAACCCTTCGGTAAAGTTCTTCCTTATCACCGACGCGGTAGTAAAGCATCGCCTTGTTTATCCCGGCTCTCTCCGCTATCGCGTCCACTCTGGCTCCGTTGAAACCCTTTTCGGCAAATTCCTCCGCCGCCGCGTTCAGTATAACTTTCTCGTCTATCACAGATATCTTCCCTTGCTTAACTATATAGTTTAACCGTTTAGTTAAACATAGAGAATCAATCCATTCTGTCAACACCCCGCAGACCCTCTTTATTTTCGGCATCTGTCCCGTAATCAATACTCATCCCTTTACCGAATACTTCTGCGGTTGATAGTAACCCGCTTTTCAAAGAGTTTTTACAGTGACTCTGCTCTAATATAGAAAGCTTGCCGTACAGAAAGGATTCTATTATTAACCGTTTGTTAATGTCAGCTTTGTAAATGCGTATGAAAAGGGGAGTGACAGATGTTCAGATATTTATGGTTGCTTCTTGTCCCGGCTGCGCTGTTTTCAGATACAGGTTCTATCGGCGGTGTAGTTTGTGACACATCGGGAAATCCACAAATTGGCGCAACAGTAATGATATTCGGAACCGGTTACGGGGATATGACCGACGCTAACGGAGAATACCTGATAGAGAACCTGGAGCCTGGTAACTACACTCTTCAGGCTTCCATGGTGGGGCTGGGCAGTAAAGTTGTCACCGGAGTCTTCGTTAGATCCGGCGAAACAACCATACATAACTTCGGAGAAATCAATCCCTATGTGACTACCAGGAACAGTCAGATAGAGGAATATTCAGGGCGTATTCTGGTTCAGGACACCAGTCTCACGGTTACCGATCTGCCTTTGCTGCACACAAGCGCTTCTATCTCTGTAAGTGGTAACATCCAGCAGGGAGTTGTAAAGCAGGTTTACGCAAATCCTTTCGATGTACCTCTGGAAACTGTTTACGTATTTCCCCTGCCTGATGATGGTTCCGTAAGCAGTATGAAAGTGTATACAGGTGACCAGCTGATAGAAGGTCATGTGTACGAGGATACAGTGGCGGAAGCCATTTACGATGAAGCCGTTGAAGAAGGCAGAACTGCCGCACTGCTTGCGCAGGAGAGACCCAATGTGTTTACACAGCAGCTGGGCAACATTCTTCCTTCCGACACCATAACAGTTGAGATAAGCTACGTCGCACCGGTAAAAAGATACGAAGATGAGTTCGAGATTGTGTTTCCAATGGTTGTCCCTCCCAAATACATACCTGGAGACCCGACTGCCGCCGGTGAAAGGGGCTGGTCAAGCCCTACCGCCCAGGTTCCCGACGCAGACAGAATTAACCCATCGGTTTTTCCGGAGGGTATGAGAAGCGGTTACGATATAGACCTGACGGTAATCATAGATGCGGGCATACCTTTGGAAGAAATAGTTTCAGTTAACCACGAAATAACAACCGAAGAGAACAACGATGCGGTAACCGTGAAGATTGCCGGTAAGGATGTAATTCCCAACAGAGATTTTGTGCTTCATTACAAACTGGAATCTCAAAACTGGGAAGCAGGTTTTCTGGCAAACAACGGTTCCAATGGAGGGCATTTCATTCTGGTTATACAACCTGAGGCTGACCTCAGCGTAGAAAGCCCCGCTCCCAGAGAGTACTTCTTCGTGGTTGACTGCTCCGGATCAATGAGTGGACAGCCAATGGCTGTAGCAAAAGAAACCATGAGGAACTTAATTCGCAATATGACATCGGATGATTCCTTCCAGATAATCAAATTCAGCAATACCGCATCGAGCTTTTCCGAGGCTCCAATCATTGCCACCAGACGAAATGTGAACCTCGGACTCGCTTATGTTGAACTGATGCACGGTTCTGGTGGTACGGAAATGCTGAACGGGGTAAGAGCTGCCCTCGAGTATCCGGAGGATCCGGAAAGGCAGAGGTTTGTAATCTTTTTAACCGATGGACAGATAGGTAATGAGACCCAGGTTCTCTCCGAAGTAAGAAACATCAGAAACTCAAGTACTCTGCTATGGAGTGTTGGCATTGCTTCATCCCCAAACAGATATCTGCTGGACGGGCTTGCTGAGGAAGGCGATGGAAGTGCGTTCTACGTGGGCCTGCAGGAGGATCCCGGTGAGGCAGCGGATAGAATAAAGTCACAGGTAACAGGCAATTATATCAGTGATTTAAGTATCGACTGGGGAAATTTTGAAGTGGAAGATGTATTCCCGGAGGAATTGCCGCTGCTTTTGCCCGGCAAGCCCCTGTTTATCACCGGACGGTATCAGGAAGGCGGAAGAACTCAAATAAGATTATCTGGAATGTTTGGAACCGATCCATGGCAGGAAACCGTCAGACTGGAATTCCCCTTTCACACGGAAGAGCATCAGGGTATAGCCCTGATGTGGGCACGCCGGAAGATACATCAACTGGAAAGGTACCTTCTTGACACCCGTGATGATGAGGCGAACAGCATTGAGAATGAAATCATATCAACATCACTGGCCTATCAGATATTAAGTAATTACACTTCCTTTGTTGCCGTAAGCAAAGAAGTACGCGTGGACGAACAGGGTAACTCGATAACTGTCGAGATACCGGTTAACATGCCTGAAGGTCAGAGCTACGAAGGTACTTTTGGAAGCAGCAGCGGAGGCCTCGTCCCGGTAACTGTTGGTGCAACAGTAATTACAGCACAGGGCCAGAGAGGAATGATTCTACCGGATGCAACATGTTCAATGGCTGTTGTTGCCAGAGATCATGTTTCCAGCGATGAAACGCAACCGGTTGCTTCGACCTTCGTTGATCAGGAAAGAGACATCTCAACAACTACCGAATCAGGCTCAATAATTTCTATTATATCAATTGCATTCTCTTCAAATCTGGACAACAGTATAAAAGCTGAACTTGTGCAGGAAATCATGAATGCTGCAGAAGAAGCCGTTAACAATCAAAGCAGTACCGTTGAGGGCCTGATGATACTCAGCATAAATCTCAACTACAATTCAGGTGAAACAGAAGCCACTGCCAAAAGAAACTTTGTTGAACCCTCCGGCTTTGAACAAAACCTCCTGGAACACCTCAGCCAGCTTTCCATGCCTGCTGCATGTACCAGCGATATTCAGATAGAGGTTTCAATCGAGTTCACGAATTAACGAGCCCTTTCAAGAGCAGCCCGTCGGACAAAGTTCTGACGGGTTGCCTTCCCGGCAAATTCAGAAAACACATACTGAATGCTTACCGCTAAGCATCTTAAATAATCACATGGTTCATGCCTGCCTCTCATATACGCTCTTTCATTCATTGGACATTGACTGCATCGACATGTTCGCGGTCGTCCGCGTGAAGTACAGTCCCTCCATCTCGGCAACCAGCACAAAAACGAAGGAATAAAATGCCCAGGTACCCAGCAAATGCGAACCCCACATGTATGACAGATTGCCAAATCGCAAAAAGTTCGCAAAGGCAAGCGCTACAAACACCACAATCAGATCCAGCACAAACGCCCACAAAGCGAACGCCCTGTCCGTCATGAATCCAAGATTGACCTTGCCCATGTTACATCATTGTGTGAAAATGCTATGGACTTCTAACTGCCATAAATCTCAGTAATGCTGATTTGAAGCATAAGTGCCAACCCAGCAAAACCAGTCCAGATTCTCAAAAAACCTCTTCCAGTTTAATGTTTCCTACTACTTACTTGAAAGGAGTGAGATTGCGGGAGAGAATTCTTTTTGATTTAGACAATGCTTCTCAGATAACTGCTGCCCTTCCAATTGTAGAGGAATTGGAGTTCCGCGGACACAAAGTGTTGTTCTCTGTAAGAAACCGGAGCTGTTTCTGGAAAGATAACTCCGGAATAAGTGACCACATGAGGATGTATATAAGCCAGTCTTGAATTCGTAGCGCCAGGATACACGAAATTAACAGTATGTGGGTCATTTGAGCTGATTTCAAGAGTCCAGCCTGTGTCTCCGAGTACATTTTCGATCCAGGCAGAGAGAAATTTAAGGAAAAGCCCAGCAATATAGTTCCGGCATGCGATCTGCATTTCGTCCAGCAAGCGCTGTCGTCTGGTGTTTGACAAATTCGTCTGTCTTGGGTCTCTATCGTAGATGAACCCAAGTTTTTCAAAATTAGCAGCTAAATCTATATCTTCTAAAACCTGTGTATTAGATTGAAACACTTAGAGAAACTTGTACCTCCCTTAAACACAAGCATGTTCTCAAACACAGGAATTGAGTATAGCTGCTTCAGTAGCCAGCAAACCCAGAAATCCTTCTCCACATTTACTGGATGAAAACGCATTTGCTCAGCAGTCGCTCTGAATAAACCAGCGCTCCTGTTTTGAAAGAGTTGCAACACTATTCACGATCATTCCTGATAAGCTTTTCGGCAATATCCAGTATCCAGTCAGTACCGAATTGGACATCACCGAGAAAGTCGGTCTTCTCCTTGTCTGTTAGTTTGCTTCGCAGATATTTGAGTGTTTTGCTGTCAATTTTCTTTTTGCCGAGGAACCGCAGCGCCTGAGCTATTATTCTGGATGAGTAGTGTTCCATATGCAAATTCCTGGGAGCTGTATGGCGGAAGGTAATTATCTGGTTGCCGATGTTGAAACAACGCGTAGGGCCTGTAGAAAGGTATACAATCTTTGCAGGAACCTGCTGAGATAGATTGAGGATATTTGCAGCCATAGCTTCATCCGGTGTGATTATCCAGCGGTGTTTTCGAGAAATTGCCTGTGCAGCCAGATCCGGGCTGGGAGGCAGGTTTTCATTAAGCAGGTCGCTTTTCTCGGGATAGTCATACAATCCCCTTGCAATACGACGAATAATACCTTCCTTTTCCAAACGACACAGAATGACCCCGATTTGCGCACTGGGTGCGATGTTTCGCAGATCCTTCCTGGTAAAAACCCAACCGGTTCCGTTCTTTCTGATTTGAGATTCAATGTCCTTGCGCAGATTCTGCATAACTGCCTTCCGTTGTTACAAAAATATACCCTATTTTTGTAACAGTTGTCCAGCACTATGTTTTCTGAGAATTGCAGCATTAACACCAGCTGAGTTCGGATGATGTTCTTTGTATGCAGGTTGGGACAGTGATTTTGAGCTCTATCAGGCTGCCACACGAGTACATTTATTCCGATCAATCGAATATGCAGAAGATTATTGTCAGGATCTGGAGTCAGACACAACCTTCTTCAGCAGAGCAGTCATGTCTTCCATGTTCAGTATCTCAATCTCTTCAGGTTTCTCAATGAACGGCTGCACATCTCTTGCTGCAGCTGCCCAGTCTACGGATGCAAAACGGTTTTGAAGCTCCGTGTACAAATTCATGGAATCGACTTTTGACTGCGGCCATCCAGACTGTACAAGAGCATTGCGGAGCATAACCATGTTAGGGGCAGGCCAGCCCCTGCTGCTGAAATACCAGGCAAGGTCGTATAGATCACGTCCTTTGGTGTAGCTGCGCTGAAGAACTGCATGAATTTTGCCGGCAAAAAGGGATGATTTATCAAGATGCTGAAGTCTGAGCATCTGAAATTTTCGTACAACACTAACCTCAGTTCCGGCTCCGGCAGGAGGGTTTGTGTCGGTTTCTACCCTGATGGAAAGATTCTGAGTTGATCTTCCGGCAAGTCCCAGTTCGAAAGGCAGCCCTGGAAACTTCAGCATCACTGCCTGAACAGTTGTTTCTGAATTACTCCACTTGGGAATAACTGTGTAACCCTCCCTGGTAAGTGAATGAATCACTTTGTTAATGTATCCTTTCATGACAAAGTCATGGTCTCCTGTAACAAGTGAAAAGTCCAGATCTTCACTGAATCTCTGCAGCCCGTAAAGAAATCTAAGCGCGGTTCCTCCGCAGAAGGCGAGAGGCATCATGGCGCCAGCTTCCTGCATTATTCCAAGAATCCGTGACTGCAGGTATTCTTTAGCAAGATTAAGTCCCTGAATTGAAGAGGAAGCATTGTGGACAATGTGGCGGAGTTCTTCTTTCACAAGGCCTCCATCGCTAATAGTGCAATGATGTTGTCAGCAGCTCTCTCAATTTTTTTGCAACCCCATCTTCCGGCAAATTCCCTGAGCCGGGAAACAGAGATACTCCCTTCAGACAATCGCAGTTGGCGCAGATATGAAACGGAATCACCTGCAGGTTCAAGGTAAACAAGATCAAGCAGAGCTTTTTCAGGGAAAGCAATTCTGAAAGAACCGGATTCGGGAACATCTTCTTTCTCAAAACCCCACAACAACTCCGGCTTGACATGTCTGTAGATATAAGTACCTGCTGAATTGCTGATCGTGCAGCTGCGACCTGATGTAATCGATGTGACAGCAGAAACCGCTTCCGGTATTACACCATACCACGCCAGTGCTGCCTGACAACTGATATAGGAAGGAACAACAATGGAGTTGGCCACAATAAATGGATTTGGTGTAACTCCTGAGTATTCAGGGCTGACAGTGTACAGTCGCCTGCGCAACTTGATAAGCTTTCCTTCTTTAACCCAACGGGAGATCTGCGCCTGGATACCACTTGGAGACTTCAGCCCTGCATACAGCAAAGCACTGCTGAAAACAGGTTCCTTACCGACAATTTGTAAAAGCTCGTTAAATTTCATGGTGTTAACTTAACA
>CAZOQQ010000069.1:0-9785 GCA_964582075.1 uncultured bacterium
TCGGTGAAAGAGTGGGGGTAGGGTGGTTCTTTTCATCCTGCGGCAGCTGCAGGTACTGCCTTGAGGGGAACGAGAATCTGTGTGGTGAATTCAAAGCTACCGGCAGAGATGCCGATGGCGGTTACGCCGAGTACATGAAGGTACCGGAAAGTTCATCGTTTCCAATCCCCGAATACTTAAGCGATAATCGTGCGGCGCCTCTTCTGTGCGCCGGAGCCATAGGATACCGTTCCCTGAGGCTTACGGGAATTGAAAATGGGGACAGTATTGGTTTCACGGGTTTCGGCGGTTCCGCTCACCTCGTCCTGAAGATGGTTAAATTTAAATATCCCGATACGGAAATCTTCGTATTTGCCAGGAATCCCGCTGAAAGGGAATTCGCGATGGAACTTGGAGCCGTATGGGCGGGTGATACGCATGAAGAATCTCCTCTGAAGCTGCGAAGCATAATTGATACGACACCGGTCTGGAAACCGGTTGTTGAATCGATGAAGAATCTCGCTCCCGAGGGCAAGCTTGTAATCAATGCCATCCGAAAGGAAGAAATTGACAAGGAATACCTTACCCGAATAAACTACCCTGAACACATCTGGATGGAGAAAGAGATAAAAAGCGTGGCCAATGTAAGCAGAAGGGATATTTCCGGATTCCTTGATCTGGCGGGAAAGATGAAAATCGAACCTGAAATCGAAGTTTACCCTCTTGAGGATGCTAACCTGGCTCTTTCCGAACTTCGCAGAGGGAACGTAAGGGGAGCAAAAGTCCTGCAGGTAATCCGGTAATTCTCAATAACAGTTTCCATATTCGGGAACATCTTCTTTGAAATGAAACAAACTATATATCGATAGATAACTGTTTTGTTTTGGGATAATTAAGGAAAGGATAGAATGTTTGTTTTATTTGTTCTCACGGTAATTTCCCTGTATTCAGGGGCCGGTTCTCTTTTTACCGGTTCGGTCGTGTTTTCACAATCAGTCGATGAAAACGAATGCGTACTGGTATGTATGGATTCCGTGGATGTATTCTCAAGACCTGATTCGGCGGCTTCGCTGATGATAAGGCTTGGTCCCCGAACTCAGGTAATAATTTCAGGTAAAACCGCCGATGGCTGGTTGGGATTTGATCCCGGAGTGGCCCAGGCAGCGAATACAGGGAGTTTTCGACTTAGGTGGATTCCCGGTGATGGAGAATTCGTGATAGATGGTGAACTGAGTGATGTTCCCCTGGTATGGGGTCCACCTCCGGGCGTTACGTTTGCGATGATTTATCAGGCTTCGCCACTCTATTCGGAGCCGGACAGTATCTCCGCAATAGTTGATACCATACCGTCTTCCTCCGTGGCTGGTATTATCTTCAGAACTGACGATTGGTATCTGCTCGATCTGAATATCGGTCCTCTCGGGCAGGATATTGAAGGATGGATTGAATCGGAAGATGTTTCCGTCAGTGGTGATCTTGATACAATTCCGTTCTTCAAATAAAAGATGACCCGTTGAGAATACGGAACAGCCGGGAATTTTCTACTTGTAATGAATCCTGTACGAGAGCATATCGCGGACGGTATCCGTGATAACGGATAACTTCGTTCCGGAAGCTTTTCCATGAAGCCTGGGATAATGATGAACCCCTACTTCCTTTACAGGAATTCCAAGTCTGCCCAGTTTGATTAAAATTTCCGCGTCCAGGAAAGTACTGTTGCTTGATATTTCAATTCTGTCCAGGTGATTTCTCTGGAAAAGTTTCATCGAACAGTTGACATCTTTTACCCTGAGACCGAACATCAACCGCAGAAGAAATCCGTAAATCCTGTTCTGCAGATTACGCCTGAAGCCTTCAACCCTGTTGAGGCGGTATCCGATAACGCAGCAGCCTTCCTCCCAAAGTGAAAGAAGTTTCTCGAATTCCTGGAAATCGTATTGACCGTCTCCGTCGGTATATGTCACAAGTTCAAAATTCGCGGCCTCTCCGAACCCTGATCTCAACGCTCCGCCGTATCCCCTGTTCTTCAAGTGGTGAATGACACGAACCTTTTCGTACTCCCCGGAGAGCTGGTCAGCCACGTCACCGGTGTTATCAGGGGAGCCATCCTCGATGATAACTATTTCATGATCAATCGAGAGTTTCCCGAACGTTTTGAGAGCCGATTCCACGGTTCCGCGAATATTGCCTTCATCGTTGTAAGCCGGGCAGAAAAAAGAAACACCAGGCTGCATCAGCCCTCCTCCGCTTGTGGGGTTAACAAGCGAAGAATATATGCCGGAACCTGTTGAGCGGCAAACAAAAAGTGTTGCAGCAAAAATCAATATTTATACAAGCGTTTTCCAGTTAATCGAAAGAAGTATTGAGTGAAGAATATCTATAATATCATGGCAGTAAGCAATATATCGAAGTGAGTATGATTTCTGACTTGACACTTACTTACCAGTAAGTAGAATATTCATTGCATGTGCTGCGCAATCACAATGGAGGTTGAACTTGGGCGATACTATCAGGGATAAACTTCTTCAGGCTGGAATCGAACTGCTTTCCAGGAAAACATTTTCGAAAATATCGATGGATCAGGTAGCCGAATCATCGGGGGTTTCCAAGCCGATGATCTATTACTATTTCAAGAACAAGGAAGGGTATTACAAGGCCCTCGCGACATTTCTTCTGAAAATAGCAAAATCGATGACCAGAAAAGTTATAAATACAGAATTGAGCCTCAGGGAGAACCTTACCAATTACGTTCGTTTCCGGATTGAGTTCGTAAGAAACAATCCGGGAATTTCAAAGGCTTTCATGTCCATGATCTCAGATCCCAACATAGGCCTTCTTATAGAAGAGATGCAGGATGAATTCAATGTAATGCGGCTTGAACTCATCGATCCGATATTCGATAAAGCGAAAAAGAAAGGTGAGATTCGACCTGAAACCAATGGCGTAATGGTAATAATGATGCTTAATTCAGTGCTTGTTGCCCTGAGTATGAAGATTCTTAACGGATTCGGTATTAATGATAAATTGAATACGGACGAGATAGTGGATATACTGTTCGATGGCATATCCGATAAAAGAGAGGATAACTGACCATATGAAATATCTAGCGGTAGTACTGTTGCTGACAAGCCTCAACGCGATGACTGTAACTCTGAACGAGGCTGTTGAAATCGCGCTTCAGAACAGGGGTGATGTGTTGTCTGCCCGTATGTCCAGTGAAAGCGCTGTATGGGAAAGTAGAAATGCGAACCTCTGGTTTCTCCCGACTGTTAACGGCCAGCTTGCCTTCTCGAGAAATTACGATGTTCAGGAAATGACAATTCCGGGGATGGGATCAATTCCTATGGGTTCGGAATACTCTTCAATTGCCGGCATATCGGTAAATGTGCCTCTCTTCATTCCACAGGGACCCGCGGGGGCGCGGATGGCTTCGAGGGCTGAAGAACTCGCGTCACAGAAATCCAGAGCCGCCGAAATGAACGCGATCGTACAGGTTGTGCGGGCTTTTTACGGTGTTCTTCTGGCAAATGAGATGATGAATGTTTCCGCGGAAGCCCTTGATATCGCGAAAGCGGGGTACGACCTTGCTGAAATAAGGTACGATGCGGGAACGATATCCCGCTTTGAACTCCTTCAAAGCAGGGTAGCATGGGAAAACAGGAAGCCGGGGTTAATATCCGCCGAGAATTCTTTGGAGAACGCGTCAGCAGGTTTCGCAGTTGCCATAGGGAAGGATGACGAAGATCTTTTTCAGATGGAAGGCAGTCTTGATGACGAACCTGTTTTTAATATGCCGGAAACCCTGGAAGAGGCGCGTGAAATGATGTATGAAAACAGCCCGGATCTTAAAGCGGCCGAATCAATGGAACTTGTCGGAGATGCCGGTGTGGATCTGGCCAGAGCCTCATTCTTTCCCAGGCTGATTTTTCAGACGAACCTGAACTACATGGCGGAAAGGAACAATACGGAGTTCAGGGTAGACGATTACAAGAGGAATCTTGTTGTTTCGATTGCGCTGCAGGTTCCATTGTTCAACGGCTTTTCGGATATATCAGGTTACAATTCCGCGAGGGCCAGCAGGTCTGCTTCTGAAGCTTCTGCAAGGAGCATACGACAGGCAGCCGACCTTTCACTTGTTTCGTCGTGGAACAATCTTCAGGCAGCCAGAGAGGGAGTATCCGCCACCGGTTCAACCGTGGAACAGGCGCTTGAAGGAGCCGAGATTGCAAGAATATCCTTCGAGGCGGGCATGATAACCCGGCTGGAAATGGATCAGTCCTTTCTCGCGCTTACCACCGCCAGAACGAATCATGCTCAGGCCCTCTTCAACCTGAGAATAGCGGAAGCTGAACTTTTAAGAGCGATTGGTTTAATGGAAGGATACCTGGGATGAACTATTACAGATATTTGAGGCCGGCTCCGGCAATTCTTGTGGGAATTTTCCTATTGTCCGGGTGCGGTACCGCGGCTAAAGAAGAAGAGAATCCTCCAATAAGGGTATCCGTGGAAGTTGTGGAGCCTGTAAGTATTTCAAATGCCGCGTACGCAAGCGTGAGGGTTGAGGGTTTTGATGAAGCCCTTATTTACGCTCTTTCACCAGGTAAAGTGGAAGAAGTACTTGTTTCTGAAGGGGACAGTGTTATAGCCGGACAGAGGCTTGTAAAGCTGAATACGGATCAGCAGGCAAGCGCTGGAACCGCGAGCGCTGTGGCTGGAATCAGCGCCGCGCAGGCAAACGTTGAAAACGCTTCAAGCAATTACAGAAGGCTGCAGGCTCTTTACGAAGCGGGAGCCGTAAGTAAACAGCAGCTTGAGAGTGCGGACGCTTCCGTTCAGGCTGCCCGGGCACAGTTGAGTCAGGCCCGAGCCGGGTATGCGCAGGCAAGAACGAACAGGGATAACTCCTGGATAACGGCACCGTTCAACGGTGAAATAGGAAGAATATGGGCGCGAGCGGGAAATTCATCGGCAAACACCCCGCTTGTTTCCATTTCCAACAACTCCGCGATCGTCGCAAGGATACTTCTTCCGGAAAAGAATCTCCTGGATATGAAGCCGGGTCTACCAGCGTACATAACCGTAAGCTCTCTTGATAACGAATCATTTCCCGGAATTGTTACATCCGCATCGTCAACCGTTGACCGTGTAAGCGGTTTGGTTCCGGTAGAGGTTCGATTCGATGATATGAGCGGAAGGCTGCGGCCGGGGATGGCCGGCAGGGTAGCGGTTCTCATCGAGACTTTTGAAAATTCGATAGCGGTAGATGAAAGTGTTCTCAGAAGAACACACTCCGGATTTCAGGCGGCGGTTGTAGAGAACGGCAGGGCGGTAATCAGAGATGTCAGGATTGGAATATCAAGCGGCGGTATGGTTCAGATTACCGATGGACTTGAATTCGGCGATTCCCTTGTCGTAGCCGGGCAGACCATGCTTCAGGATGGATCCGATGTGGAAGTGGTGGGTCAATGAAGCTGCCGGAACTGTCAGTTAAAAGACGCGTAGCATTCCTGATGGTCTTCATCGCGATACTGGGCACCGGAATATTCGGTCTTACCCAGCTTGGTGTTGATATGTACCCCGATATGGAATTTCCAATGATAATGATTATGAGTTCCATGGAGGGCGCAGGACCGGAGGAAATGGAGAATCTTGTTACCGATCCTCTTGAACAGGCCATAGCAAGGGTATCCAACGTTAAGAAGGTTACCTCCACATCACGGTCGGGTATCAGTATTATCACAGCCGAGTTCAACTGGGGGCACAGCCTCAACCAGGCCGAGACCGATGTAAGAAGACAGCTTGACATGTTCGATGCCCTGCTGCCGGATGATGCCACCGATCCCCTGGTATTCGCTCTTGACCCTAGTATGCAGCCTGTTCTGTACGTCGGTTTCAGTAGTGATGTGCTTAACGATTTCGATCTCAGGACACTTATACACGAGGAGATTGAACCACTTTTCAGCAGGTTGGACGGCGTTGGTTCCGCGGTGACAATGGGGGGCAGGGAAAGGCAGATAAACGTTGATGTTAACCCCACTGCGCTTATGGATGCCGGAATTACAATATCGCAGGTTGCGGGGGCTCTGAGATCTGTCCGCAACAATACTCCCGCCGGCAGAATAGATTCCGGCGGGATGAACATGAGCATCAGAATTGAATCCGCTTTTCACAGCGTGGACGAGATAGAACAGCTTGTCGTAGGTGTTAATGCCGGGACTCCGGTACTCCTGAGAGATGTCGCTACCGTTGAGGACGGCCAGACGGATGAGCTGCAGCACGTACGATTCAACGGCCGGCCTTCGGTATCGATGTACATGAACAAACGATCGGACGCGAACACAGTTAACGTTTGCGCCAGAATAAGGGATCAGCTTGATAATATTTCAGAGGATTACGGAAATATACTCACACCGGTCGTCCTTTTTGACCAGTCGGAATTCATCGAGCAGTCAATAAACAATCTCGGAACGACAGCGCTTGAAGCATGCCTGCTGGCGTTCCTTGTGCTTCTCTTTTTCCTCAGATCATGGAAGAGTTCATCAATAGCCGGAATATCCATACCCATATCGGTATTCGTGACCTTTGCAGTAATGCACTTCACCAACGTGCAGTTGAACATGATTTCTCTCGCGGGTCTCGCCCTGGCCATTGGTATGCTGGTGGATAACGCGATAGTTGTACTTGAGAATATTTTCAGGCACAGGGCGAAAGGTGAATCCCCGAAAGATGCAGCCGTGAACGGCGCGATGGAAGTTTCGAATGCGATAACGGCTTCAACCCTTACGACACTTGCCGTCTTCGTGCCGATTCTGTTCGTTCCCGGTATCGCCGGGCAGCTTTTCAAGGAAATGGTTCTTACAATTACTTTCAGTCTCAGTATATCACTTTTCGTGGCACTGAGCCTGGTTCCATTGATTTCATCATGGACGAAGAACCTTGTGCCCGTGTTCAGGCCAGCGAGTATTTCCGGGCGGATTGGCAGGATGATCGACAGATTTGAGAAGAAGTACAACCATCTGGTCTCGTGGGCTGTAAACCACAAAAAGGTTGTTCTTATTTCGACTGCCGTCGCTTTCGTTCTGGCAATGGTAACTGTCGGAAGGCTTCCATCCGATTTTTTCCCCGAGTCCGATGATGGATTCATAATGATGGACTTGAATGAACCTATTGGCACAAGCCTTGAAACAACCAACGAAGCGGTAAAGACACTTGAGGATTCAATCAGAGCTATCGTTGCTCCGGAAGATCTGCTTGCGGTGTTTTCTACCGTAGGAGAAGCCGAGGGAGTTATGGCGATTTTTGGTGCCAGCGGTTCCAACGCCGCCATGGTAAGGGTCAGATTAACGCCGTCCAGTCAGCGCAGCACATCCATGTTCGAGTATCAGAACCGGATAAGGGATGTGTTAAAAGATATGCCCGGGATCGAGTATTCATCCAAAGCCGGTATGTCATTGCTGTCATCCTCCGCGATTGAGATTACTTTGTACGGAGATAATCTTGATCTCCTGTACGAAAAAGCCGAGGAGATAAGGAACGCGATGTCGCAGATCGAGGGTGTTAAAGACGCGAAAACATCGATGGAGGAACTTATCCCGGAGTACTCTTTCGTGCCTGACCCTGTAAGGCTATCTCTTCTGGGTATGTCACAATCGCAGTTGGCCACTGATGTTCGGTACGCTTTCCAGGGAACAAGAGCGAGTATTTATCGCGAAGGGGATGAGGAATTCAACATTTTCGTCAGGTATCCCGAAAACCTGCGGGATTCCCGCGAAGACCTCGAATACGCGTCTGTCCTTGGAAGACCTTTGATATCTTTGGGTTCACTTGATCAGAGAATAGTATCCAATACGATTTCAAGAAAAAACCAGGCAAGAATGGTTACAATTTCCTGTGATGTTTCCGGTCGGTCTCTTGGCAAAGTATCCTCCGAAGTCACGACTATGCTTGAAGGCATTGACATGACCGGCTTCAGATTCGAAATGGGCGGTGAGATGGAGGATCAGAAGGAAACTTTCATGTACCTCGGAATAGCCATCATGGTGGCTGCCGCACTTGTATATATGGTTATGGCAGGTCAATTTGAATCTTTTCTCGAACCTTTTATAATCATTTTTACGTTACCCCTTGCTTTCATCGGTGTGGTGCTGGGATTGCTGGTTACCGCTACACCACTTTCAGTAATGGCAATTATCGGGATGCTTATGCTTGCAGGAATCGTGGTAAACAATGGTATTGTCATGGTGGATTACGCCAACCAGCTTCGGAAGTCCGGGAAAGAAATAAAGAACGCTATAGTAGAGGCTTCCACAATCAGAATGAGACCCATTCTAATGACCGCGGCAACCACAATTCTGGCGATGTTCCCACTGGCGCTGAGTATTGGCGAGGGAGCGGAGACATGGGCCCCCATGGCTGTAACGGTTATCGGGGGACTGTTTGTAGCCACCGTGCTGACTCTGATAGTGGAGCCCTGCATATATGTAATTTTCGGGTCTGCGAAACGTTTTCGCAGGAACTCACGTTAGGTCGGTCCCGGTTATGACAGGATTCCGGTAAATGTTCAGTTGAATTCGCATCGGAGGTTTGGAGGAAGGACAATCAGTTCTTTCCCGAAAACCTCCTGATGTAGAATACCTGTCCGTTGAACAGAGTTTTCCGCGCTGCCGCTTCGCTGAAGCAGGATTATTTCCCGAAATGAATAGTACGATTGAATACTGAAGCAGTACTAGCTAAACCTGCAGGTTATTTATATGCTTGAACCTGACAGAGATGTTCAACAGTTGCTGACAATGCTTTGTATGTTAAAGATTCGTAGTCAATTCCGGTAATATAAGGAGACTGTCGTGAGAATTTTCGTCACCGGTGCGGCCGGAATGCTGGGAACGGCCATGAAAAACATCCTTGACAGTGACGGCAGAAATGCTGTTTACTATTCTGATCTCAAAAGCGATGAAGATATTGAATTACTCGATATTCGTGATTTCAGTGCGGTGAAAAAGCAGATTACATCGTTCAAGCCTGACATAGTATTTCATTTTGCCGCCGAAACGGATGTTGACCTCTGTGAAAAAGACAGGGACCATGCCTTCGCCACCAATACCCTGGGTACCGAGAATATCGTGATGAACTGCATGGAAAACAATATCAAAATGGTTTACATCGGTACCGGAGCGGTCTTCGACGGAAAGAAGAAGAAACCCTATACGGAGTACGATGTTCCCAACCCGATAAACTCTTACGCGAAAGCGAAGTTCGAAGGTGAAGTGCTGGTCAGAGATTTTCTCAGGGAGTACTTGATTGTAAGAGCTGGATGGATGATCGGGGGAGGGAAAAAAGACAGGAAGTTTGTCGCGAAAATCATGAATCTTATGGAAAAGAACGGTTCGATCCAGGTGGTAAACGATAAAACCGGGTCACCGACTTTTACCTTTGATTTTGCCCGGGGAATACTGAAACTTGTTGAACTGGGGAAGTACGGTCTGTACCATATGGTGAATGAAGGAGTAGCCACCCGACTGGAAATTGCCGGAGAAATAAAGAAGTTGAAGAATTATCAATGTGAAATCATACCGGTCAGCTCCGCGTATTTTCCTCTTCCAGCGCCCAGATCCGATTCCGAAGCTCTGGAGAATTACCGGCTTGAACTGTCGGGTCTGCAGCTGATGCCTCACTGGAAGGATTCATTGCGGAAATATTTGCTGGACCTTGAATGACAGGTACTTGAAGACGCTTATCTTATCCTGATTATACGATAACGAAGGGTCTTGTAACTCCGGCTCTGATCTGTGTTCTTCCCGAAATGCATG
>CAZOQQ010000070.1:0-3991 GCA_964582075.1 uncultured bacterium
AATAGTATTATTTCCACTTCAACGTATTTTTCAAGCAATAAATGGCCTGGAGCTAAATCCGATCTGAAAACACTGAATGTGACTGCATATTGCAGAAACTATTCATCCAGACACCTTTATCAGAATCTTAGTGTTATCTGGGAGCATTCCAGGGATATAACCACCAAGTGGAAACTGGAATCAATAGCAGGTTGCGGATATGCCATTAACCTGTCAGGCAACTTCTGGATAACGCCATCAGTCGGACTAGGTAGAATCATCAACCGGTGGGATAATGAGGCATATCAGCGAGATTCCTATGTATACAATCTTGGATTGATAATCACATATTCAGACTTGATTGCCGCTTCCTTCAGACCCGGCATTACAGTGAACGGTGATGTCTCCTGCGATTTTTCCAACAGCGACCAATACGAGGCTGATGCGGGAATAAGTTTAAATGCAGCATTGAACAGCGTTTTCTCGCTCTCCTATTCATATTCCGTTGATTATCAGTCAATTGTACCCCCGAAGAACAAATCCGAGTTGAATACTGCAACAAGGGCGAGTCTGAACTATCACTTCTGACAGTGTTTTCCTGAAGTGAACTGAATACCTTCAACAAGTCGATAAGGAACGCAGTGGAAGTGTTTATCAATCTGGACATGATAATCAATATGAACCACTACCTTCTTTTACTCTTTATGGGGTTAAGGTAATACGGGAGTCATCGCATTCCGTATAAGCAGCCTCTCAATTTACCAAAGTGTGACCATTTTGCAACTTGTCGAATCATCCGATTGAATCTTCACAAAATAGATTCCTGCTCCTGGTTTGGAACCGGAACCATCTCTTCCATCCCAGAAAACAGTATGGCTGCCACTGCTCATCATCCCATCGGAGAGACAGCGTACTGTACGGCCTGAGGTATCGAAAATGTCAACACGAACTTCTGCATCTGCCGGCAGAGTGAACGCTATTTCCACAGAGCCTGCCGACGGGTTGGGGAACACGGTAATTCTACCACGTGGTACCAGAGATTCCTCCTCGGCGATACCGGTTGTTACCATGCTCCAGACATCATTGAGGGGAGAGCTGCCACCATCTCCGCCCATGAGCCAGATATTGTTATTGTACAAGGAGCAGGTGTGACCCATTCTTGCAGCCCATGGCGCGGAACCGGTCGAACATGTCCAGTTTACTCCGTCAGAAGAGTACCAGATATCATTGTAAATTGTCGATGTAAGGAGAATTCCTCCGCCTATGACCCACATCTTGCCATCGTAAACTATAACCTCGTGATCCATTCTGGGAGCCCAGGGTGCTGAACTTGTAGCGCAGGTCCAGTTGGTGCCGTCGGTCGAGTACCACACATCGTTGTAAACATCGAATCCAACAGTAAGGTAAGCGCCGCCTCCCATCATCCACATTTTACCATCAAAGGTTGTCACTCCCGGAGAAACCCGGTAGCTCCAGGGTGCTGATGTCGCCGTACACGACCAGTTTATTCCGTCTGACGAGCACCATACATCATTGAAATACGTGCTGGCACCACATCCTCCCATCATCCACATCTTGCCATCGAAAACGGTTGCTCCGGGGCCTTCCCTGGGCACAAATCCGGGAGAATCGGTAGCCATGCTCCAGTTGATTCCGTCGTCTGACTGCCAGACCTGGCAGTAACGTTCCCCTCAACAACCGTCCCGTCCTGCGTATATCCATATCTTGTTGTTAAATACTACGCAACCCATGCCGGAACTCATTGGATAAGGAACGCTGGAGTTAGCACATGTCCAGTTACTTCCGTTCGTTGTATTCCAGATATCGTGTCGTTTGACACCTACATCGTAATACCCGTTAAGAACCCAGAGCTTGCCGTCGAACGAAACAGAGGAGAGGGATTGGCGGGTAGACCAGTCCGCCGATGATGTTGCGCATGTCCAGTTCTGAGCGTTGACTGCCGCAGTTAAAACAATCAGAACTGCAAGAATTTTACTACTGAATATCATTTTTGTTTCTCCTGTTCAAGAACAACGCTACAGAAACTAATAGGTATTATTGTTACCCCACAGCATGGTAACAAACGATAATCTGCCAAAGCAGCATGGGTCAAGTACCAGGAATAAGACTGTCCAGCCGGAGGGGAGGTGAAAGTGGGAAAGCACAGTGTCTGCGGTCGCGCCGACAGTTGCGGAAATAACGTAAAACTGGCAGTTCAGTCCGGTACAACAGCCAACGGAATAATTGAACTACCCGAAGGAAACAGCGAACCGGCTGCAGCATCAGTAACTTATAGTTTTACAGAGATCAACAATCACAACTACAGTTTTCTCAGAACAAACACAAGAGATAAACCGAAGGGAGGTTTAATCCACCGTTCCAGAACAGAAATTACAGGTACGAGAGCCGCGTTTATTTTGAAGTTTTCACTTTTGTATTTTTTCTCTTTGATGATCCTGCTTTTCAGGAACCATCCAAAACTGCCAATCATATTCATGTAGTGTAACAATTCCACGTTCACAGGCAGATTCTCAACCAGATTAAGAAGCTTTTTTTTTGAGTACCTCCTGTAATGGCCGTCAAACACATCAAGAGTACCGTATATGAATTGCAACGCAGGCACAATTATACAAATATGTCCTCCCGATTGTATTCCTTTTACCATATTTGCTGCAGCATGTTCATCATCTGCGATATGTTCCAGTGTATTGAAGCAGATAATTGTATCTATACTGTTTTCAATAAGTTCCAGTACCGACTCCTCATCACAGATGTTTCCTGACTGCGCCATTACGAAATTTCCTGTATTGTCCCTTTTTCTCAGCTCTTCCCGTACCGATTCGTCACTGTCAAAGGCCAGGAATATCTCCTTGTTTTTGTATATCTCCGCAAAACTGCCAAGTCCGCATCCGACATCTGCAACCCTTTCACCAACATAATCCGATATCAACTGAGCCTGCCATTTGAAATACGGACCAGCGGCAGCACTCCATCTTCTGTAGAACTCCACGCGTGATTCATTGGGTGTGCTATTGTGCATATCGTATTTCGCTGATTTATGCATACTAAACTATGTTCAACCTGTTAATACTGAGTACAAACGCGGTGTAGAATATTTGCGTACTGAAAATAATGACTGATATTGCAATTACACTGATGTCGTTTCTTAGTATATCCGATACAACATAACCTGTGATAATGTAGTTTGTCACAATCAGAAACAGGAACATCAGAATTCCGATACTCATTGTTATCAGACTGTAAACCAGCCATTTTTCAAGTTTGAATTTTTCCAGCATCTTGGACAGTCTTTTGTTTGCATTCCTGTAGTATTCTCTGTAACACAAACTCTGAGCGATTATTCCGAAAGAAAGTATCTGGCTGCCGACCAACAGCGGTATCATGTTCAATGAATAGTACTTGTTCTTTATGAAATCGGCCAGAAACAGTGGGGCTGATAAATCCCTGATAAACAGAACCAGCATTCCCAATATACCTGTAATCAGCAGTACCATCCCGGGGACGAAATATGTCCAGAATGGAGCGAACAACAGCATAAATCTCAGATATCTCCAGCCGTCACTCCAGGTGTTCAAGTGAGGAGCATGATCTCTTTTATCACAGTAAAGGTTACATGGAATTTCGCACATGCGTATGTCAGCCGCGGCTGACTTTATCACCATTTCGGTTGCAAATTCCATACCGGAAGTTTTCAGCTTCATTTTATCATAGGCATTTCTGGTAAATGCCCGCATGCCACAGTTGGTATCGCCGATTCCAGCTTTAAAAAACAGGTTCATGATTCTGGTAAGTATGGGAGTTCCTATGTGCCTGTGAAGCCACGGCATGGCTCCTTTTTCTATCTTTCCCTTGAACCTGTTCCCAATAACAAATTCATATCCTTCCTGAAGCTTCTCAATAAATGGAGCAATTTCTTCGAAATTGTATGAATCATCTGCGTCCCCAATAATGATAAATTCTCCGGAAGCACGAGGAATTCCCTGTCTGTATG
>CAZOQQ010000070.1:4001-9783 GCA_964582075.1 uncultured bacterium
ACCGTATCCCTTTTCCGTTACCTTCACAACCCTGGCACCTGCTGCTGTTGCTGTTTCTATAGTTCTGTCCGTGGAGCCGTTATCTGCAACAAGCACCTCACCGTTAATACCGAGGTCACGCATTGTCCGCAACGCCTTGGTTACACATATACCTACGGTTTTCTCTTCATTCAGGGCTGGAATAACCACTGTGTAAGTCTGCTGTTTCACTAATACTCCCGGTGATCGCACCTGTTACATATTGCGTGTGAGATTCCCCGTTTAATAATGCTTTTTCTGAATTTCACATACTCCGCGTTGTTCCATAAATCCTTCAGACTGTCTGTTTTAGCGTTCCCAAGATGAATATCCATCTCATCACATGGAACGATTGTTCCGTCAGGCTGTACAAATAGAACAAACCACGGAAAGTAGCACTGGTTTTTATTGTAGGGGTATTCTTTCTCAGTGTAGTAAGCTTTTATTTCATTGGAAGGTATTCCCGGTCTGACAATGACATCTATTCCGTTTTTACGTTTTTTGATAGTATCGTACTGCTCTCTTATTGCTTTGTGATCCATCTCTACGAAACCACTGTACCAGATAAATGCCCTGTGCTGAAAAGCAAGACAATCTGCTTTTGATTTTTCGTATATCTTCACTATGTTGAGTAATTCGTGCTGATTCTGATTTGTTATCGGGCAATTAAGTGTAATGTATAAACGATTCTCTGTGTCTTCAGCACGCAATTCATCAAGTGTTGCAAGCACTCTGCTGTGATTCATGTCATTCAATGAAATATGGATCTCCCGGAAACCGGTTGCCTGCACAATGGCTTTTATATGCTCTGGAAGATTCAAACCGTTTGTTGTCATGGAAACCCTGTATCCCGAATCAGAAAAGAACTTGAGGATCTCTTCAAACTCCGGGTTTACTGTCGGTTCTCCACCGAACAGGTGTATCAAAGGCTTGAAGTGAAATGATTTTCTTATGTTGCTTTCAATTGCTTTGGCATCGCTGAGTGTCATATCGGGAATACTTTTTTTCTGCGGCGACTGGTAGCAGAACGAGCAGTTAGTATTACACTTGTAAGTCAGAAGTAACTGCACGAATCTGGGGTACAAGGGGCTTCGTCCATTGAAGTATCTGCATGCATGCAGAACCCAGCGCAGTCTTGTGCTTGAAATATTCTGTAACTTTTTCAAGCTGATCATTGAAATACCGTTCTTCCTTGGTCATACCGCATCCGGTAACTGTGTCTGATATCACCGGAACAGGCAACCGGCTGAATATTCCTGCAAAGACAAGGCTAATCAATATACTCCGCTATATACGGAAAACAAGCCTCCGCTTGCGTACAGCTATCTTCCACCTGACATCCATGTACAGAGAAGCGTCAGGGCATTCGTCACGCATTGTACCGGCGTACCTTTGGTCATCGTTTCGCGGAACAGGGAAACAACTGCCGATCAGCGGAAGAAATTTCTGACAGAAAAGAAGGGAGGGATCATGCGATAAATATAGCAGTACTTGTATACTGCGTATTGACAATCTATGGATATCGCAGTATGCTATTACTGTTGTTTGGAGTGTGAACTTTGAAAATTAAAGAGTTCAGCGATATAAGAACCGGGCATGCCTTCAGGGAGCGCCTGCTGGAACAACCTGAGGGGAACGTATCCGTAATCCAGCCGAAGGATATTCATACGGATGGTACTGTCACATTCTCAGCCGGCAAACCCCTCAGAGCGAAGGTATCTTCTCCAAAACATCTTAAAAAGAACGATCTCCTGGTAGTGAATCGCGGACGATTCGCGGCAGCGGTATTTAATTTTCCAGCCGAAGCAAACTGGATAGTTACTTCGTCCATATTGGTTCTGTCGGTGCGGGATGAATCGGTTCTGCCGGAGTACATCGCTCTTTACATTAACTCGAATGAAGGTCAGAGGCTATTCCGGCAGCACCTTGAATATTCCACCATACCTTTCATCAGTACGAATAACATGGCAGGTATGGAAATTCCCGTCCCTTCGCTTGTCAGACAAAAAGCCCTGATTGAATTCCGGAAAATAACAAGGAAATACGAATCACTGACTAACAGGAAACAGAAGCTGTACATGCGAATTCTCAGCCATGAACTGGTTGATCAGAAAGTATCCGCAAGAAGGAGAAAGTAATGAACGGACAGAGGCAATATTCCCAGGAAGACCTTAACAGAACGCTGTGGGAAGCGGCCGACTCGTCGCGGGCCAACGTAGATGGCAGCGTCTACAAAGACTACGTCCTTCTCTTCCTTTTCTACAAGTACATGAGCGACCTTCACAGACATGAGATTGAAAAAATCCTGGAGCGGTTCGGTAACGACAGCGGCAGGATGAAACTTCGGCTCAAGAGTTCACGCTTCAAGCTCCCCGAAGGTACCTCATTCCACGAGCTCTACAAACAGAAAAACGCCGACAACATAGGCGAGCTTATCAACATGGCCCTGCACAGGATCGAAGACGCCAACGGTTCGAGGCTGGAGGGTCTTTTCTCCATCGACTTCAATTCCGATGCCGTACTGGGCAGAACAGATCAGCGCAACAAGATGCTGCGCAATCTTATGGATGATTTCGCGAAAATCGATCTGACCGCCGCCGGAGACGATGTGATTGGCAACGCCTACATGTATATGATAGAGCGCTTCGGTTCAGATGCCGGAAAAAAGGCGGGCGAGTTCTTCACCGTCAAATCCGTCGCCAAACTGCTGGCAAAACTCGCGAAACCACAGCCCGGATGGAGAATTTGCGATCCCGCCTGCGGTTCCGGCGGCCTTCTCCTGCTTGCTGGCGCCGAGATCGAGGCGCAAGGCTCCGACAACTACGCCCTGTACGGGCAGGAGAGTATTGGCTCCACATACAACCTTGCCAGGATGAACATGTACCTGCACGGAAAGGATTCAGCCAGGCTCGAATGGGGTGATACTTTGAATAACCCCCTCCTGAAGGAGGGCGACGCTCTTATGAAGTTCGATCTCGTTATTGCCAATCCCCCCTTCTCCCTTAAGAAGTGGATGGGTGACAACATAGAGAACGATCCCTACAACCGTTTCCACCGAGGACTCCCCCCAAAGACCAAGGGAGACTATGCGTTCATCAGCCACATGGTCGAGACTGCAAAGGCGAAGGAGGGCAAGGTTGTCGTGATTGTACCACACGGCGTTCTTTTCCGCGGAGCAGCCGAGGGAAGAATACGCAGGAGTTTCCTTCAGGAGAACCTGATAGACACGGTTATCGGGCTGCCTGCCGGCCTGTTCCATACCACCGGCATTCCCGTGGCAATACTTATACTCGATCGCTCCCGCGAACCGGGTGGTGAGAATGAGAACCGGAAAGATGTCTTCTTCGTCGAAGCGTCCAAGTTGTACCGCTCCGCAAAGGCGCAGAACATCATGGACGACGAGCACATCGAAAAGATTCTCGAAGCGGTCGGGAACAGGAAGGACATCGATAAGTTCTGCCGCAGTGTACAGCCAGAGGAGATAAAGGAGAACGACTACAACCTCAACATAACCCGCTACGTTGATACTTTTGAAGAGGAAGAAGAAGTAGATATCGAGGCCAACCTGAAAGAGCTGGAAGAGATAGACAGGGAACTCAAAGAACTCGAAAAGCAGATGAAAGAACACCTGAAGGCCCTGGGAATAGTGAAATGAAAAAGCAACAGAAGGATATTGTCCTGTACAGAAGCAAAGACGGCGGAGTCAGTCTGGACGTGCAGCTGGAGAAGGAGACCATCTGGCTTTCGCAGAAGCAGATGGCGAAACTGTTCGATAAAGACTCGGATACAATCGGGCTTCATATACGCAATACCTACAAAGAGGGTGAATTGGAAGAAACGGCAACTACCGAGGAATCCTCGGTTGTTCGCAAAGAGGGCAAGCGAACGGTAACCCGCAAAATCAGATTCTACAACTTGGATGTAATCATCTCAGTTGGCTACAGAGTTAAATCGCGACGCGGTACCGAATTCCGCATCTGGGCCACCGGTATTCTGAAACAGCACCTGGTCAAGGGTTACACCGAGAACAGGAAACGTCTCAAGGCCCTGAGACAGACCCTGAAGCTTGCCTCGGATATCTCAAAACGCAAAACGCTGTCAAACGATGAAGGAACCGCTCTCCTTCGGATAGTCTCTGAGTACGCTTACGCACTGGATCTGCTCGATGACTACGACCACCAGAGGGTAGCCCTTCGAAAGACCTCAAGGCGCAGGACCCGGCCGATCACCCGCGAAGAAGTTCTGAAGATAGTCGAACAGATGAGAATCAGGTTTGGATCTTCGGAGATATTCGGAGTCGAACTGAACGACAGCCTCGACAGCTCCCTGGGCGCGGTAATGCAGACATTCGACGGGAAAGACCTCTACCCTTCCGTGGAGGAGAAGGCCGCTAACCTTCTGTATTTCATGGTCAAGAACCACAGCTTCATCGACGGCAACAAGAGGATAGCCGCCGTCGTATTCCTTCGCTTCGCGGAGAAGAACAACCTTATCTACGACAAACAGGGCAACAGGCGGATTGCGGACAACGCGCTTGTAGCCATGACGCTGATGATAGCAGAGAGCAGATCCCAGGAGAAGGATATTATCACGGCGATGCTGACGAACCTGATTTCAGGGAAGAGCAAATGATGGCGGATTTGTTTCAGACTACCAAGCAGAATGTCGGGCAGCATCCGAATAATGTCTTTAACGAGGGTGAACTGGTTCGGGATTCAACTGTTAAGGATTTCTTAACTATTGTCGCTGACGGCAAGCAATACAAACGCTTTTCATAAAGAAGTAGCTACACAGAGGAGTGATGTGAATGGCGATTCCAAAGCATGATGCAATCAGAGTTCCGGCACTGGAGCTTCTTCAGAAGCAGGGAACGATGCAGTTGAAAGATTTCGAGATGCCTCTCGCTGAACATTTTCACCTCACGGATGAGGACATTTCAAGAGAATATGATTCCGGTAACGGCAAAATCTTCTATGACAGAATTTCCTGGGCTTTGAGTTACATGAACATGGCTGGTCTTCTCAATAAGCCCAAAAGAGGAAGTTACAAGATAAGTGAAATAGGAATAGAACAACTCAAGCACCCGGAAAATCTTAATAACTACATCAACGAACAAATGGCAAAACGGGAACGCCCGGTAAAGCAGCACACTGAAGATCCTGATGAAGCAAGAAACCTGACTCCTCAGGAAGAGCTCTACGAATCCTCTGAGAAAATACGCTCTGCAACCTATGAAGAAATACTCGATGTAATACTCAGCAAAGAACCCAGAGAGTTCGAGAACCTAGTTATCATGCTTCTCAAGAAAATGGGTTATGGCGGCGAGATTACAAATGCAGGAGAAACAACGCAGTACACAAACGACAAAGGTATAGATGGAATTATCCGAGAAGATGTCCTTGGTCTTGGAAGAATCCACCTACAGGCAAAAAGATATGCCAGGAACAACACGGTCGGACGGGAAGAGATTCAGAAGTTCGTCGGGGCTCTGGCCGGTGCGAATTCCAAAAAGGGTGTTTTCATTACAACCTCAACATACACAAAAGGCGCGATTGAGTTCGTCGACAATCTCAGCGGTTCAACAACCCTGGTTCTCATTGATGGAAAAATGCTTGCTGAATACATCTACGATTACGGCCTTGGGATGCAGGTTGAACAGACAATCGAAATAAAGAAACTGGACAGTGATTTTTGGGACGGGATGAGGGATGAAAACTGAACAATTTCGTTCACCACACTTTGCCTGACTTTTAGAAGTGAGAAT
>CAZOQQ010000071.1:0-9750 GCA_964582075.1 uncultured bacterium
TATGGCTGCCTGAGCAATATCCCGGAGGAGACCGAGTATCCTGCTGGATACGGTGAGCCCGCCCATAAGGCCAGTGGCCCTGGCAATCCGGGAAGCCTCCTGTCGCGGAGTTCCAAGATCATCCAGGCCGGAAGCATTGATTTCATCAGGATTCATTAAAGATGTTCCTTAATCCGGTTCAAAGGTTTTCCGCATGCTCAAGTATTGGACTGAGTTCGTCTCGAAGCAACGGGTTCAGGAAAACAGCATTTTTAGCTGCTTCGACAGATTCACTGTATCTGGTGTTTGACCAGAGTGAAACCGCGTAGTTTTTCCACAGGGTCGGGGAATCGGGAGATATTTCGAGTGCTTTTTCAAATTCATCCAGTCCCCTTCGCGGGTTTCCGGAAAGAGATAAAAGAACCCCCCTGATGTTATGAAGGTCCGCCCCGAAGAATCCACGATTCTCCGATTCGAGAAGATACTCAGCTGATTCAGAGTAATCTCCCGAATCAAGTAAATGTTCTGCGGCTAGAATGGACGTTAATCCGGATCTCTCCATCCCGGGGTAAGTTACAAGCAATGAGATAAAGATTATTCCAGCTGCCGGAGCCAGCGCCAACCTGTAATATTTCCAGCTGGGAGTTACTGATGCTGCAAGAAACCAGAAAGCGGGCAGAAAGGCAACTCTGAATCTCGCGGATGGAAAGAAGATGAAAGAGGAAGCGATTCCAGTGAAGACTATTGAAAAGGCAAGCAGCTGCCAGAAACTTTTTCTTCTCTTGAAAATCAGTGATGTTCCCACGGAAATACCAAAAAGAGTCAGAGGAAGCAGAACTATAAGCCATGTTCTTATAAGCACCCATCCTGTTTCGAGATTCCTGCCGGGACCTGGAAGGGTAAAAAAGGCAATCGTTTTACTTACTCCCATCTTCAGCCATTTCAGCGGTTCATCTGCGATTGAATTGACTGCTCTTTCAAGAAAGACAGAATTTCCACCTGATCGGGAGTTTCCAATGGAGACAAGTTCCTCGAACTCGGTCCCCGGAGGTGTGGTAACAAGCTTCCAGTCTGTTCCAATCCAGAGGTTCTCGGTGCCGTTTGATGCAATGATGGGGCCTGCACCAGCGAAAATATTGAGGATTATTACCGGTATTACTGCAACAGCCGCCGAAACTGTGAAAACAAGCCATTTCCGAAAATGTTTCCTGAAAGAGAATGCAAGGAGAAATAGAGGTATTAGTGCCAGCTCAGCTCTGAAAAGAATGGAAATTCCCGTAAGGAATCCGGCAAAGGCAATTTTCTTATTTTTCGCCATAAGCAGCGTAAATGATATGAGGACCGCCGCGGGGACAGCCGGCATAACCTGAAGACCATAAAGTATCATGAATGGAGAAAGAAGCAGTCCTGCGGCGAACAGCCATGCTCCACCCTTATTTCTGAATGCCAGGTAAAGCGCCAGCGCGGGCAAGAGTGAAAGAAACGAAACAGCAATGCGCGTGGTTAGGGGGCTTCCTGACGCATTCAGCACCATGGACAGTACGAACATACCGGGAGGTCTTGAGAAGCCTTCGATTCCCTGAACGAAAGGACTCATTGAAAATGTTTTCTCGTCTACGTACAGCGCGTTCAGGGGAAGTAAACGATCGAGTGAAACATATGCGATTATTCTGAAAAGGATTGCTGAAAGGATAATTATTGAAAATATGAGGGTTCTGTGAGTTTTCATTCTGTTACTCCGATGAAAACCGGGATCGGTCCCGGAGTTCCTGAAGTATCGGTTATCACTACCGTGTCATCAATGATATCGATCAGCGGAAAATTCGGTGAGCAGGCATTCCTGATTCCGGCCAGAAACCATTTTCTTATGGAAATACTCTGCAAATCCTCGGGCTTTGACCAGTTGAACGCTGGAAGATATTCGGCTGTTATGGAGTTATCCGTGGTAATCCATAGAGTACCGATGACGGAGAGAGACATGTTCGTGCCAAGATCGAAAGGATCCGACAGACTGCAGGAATCTGGAACTATCGTTCTTCCGCTCAACCATGACCATTCGGATAGAGATAGTAATGTTCTTTCCATGGAAAGCCCCGCAAGCTTTCTTCTCAGCATCATATCGTACCATCCCGTGCAATTCATTTTCATGGTGAATGTGCCTTCTTCAGAATTAATATACCATTCCTCGATATTCCTGCTTTCCATAGAGTCATTGGGCGGCATTACTTGAATATTTCCATTCTCGATTACGTACAGTGTATCGGGCCTGTATATGTACGAGGCGGAGGTAAGATTCGCTGAAGGTTCCATTATCCATTCATGTCCATCCTTACTCTCAAGACGTACCAGGTATCTGTTCCATCCGGTTGGAACAGGTATTCCATAATCGGTATCGCTGGCCGGCAGAATGTCCGCCTGCATCCCGAGTTCTCTGCACATCGCTGCAAAGACAAGTGAAATCTCCAGAGCTGTTCCCCTCCTTCGATCAAGTATTTCCTGAATGCTGTGAACGGTGTTGATATTTATTCCCGGAACTGCAGCAGTGCGGTTTATACTGTTGCACAGAAGACTTTTTGCGCGTACGCTCTGTGCGTACTCATCGGCGCCGGCGGATGTTGACTGCAGGGCTGCTTCTCTGAGATCAGGAGGGTATTCGGACTCGAGCGCCGGTGAAATCTTCCCGAGGATGAAATTTTCCAGTTCGGTATAAGTACTGAAGGGCGAAATAACAAGGACACCGGCGGAATCGGTTGCGATGAATTCAACCTTTCCGGAATCCCTGGAAACCCGATATCCTGTTCCATTCCAGTGGAGGTTTTCAATAAGATCTCCCGTAACTGAGAATTTACATGTATCCGGACGCAGTCCCTTGACAGAAGGTGAGAAAACCCCCCACGCGCCCTCCCGCCAGTTTTCACTCCAGTCAGTTATCTCAACTCTGTATTCCATGGTCATACCTTCGCGGAGCGCGGGAAAAGCCGTAACGAGAGAAAGTGGCCAGCCACCGCTGCCGCTGAGTGTATCGACAGACCACTCCGGAACGGGACCTGACTCACCGTCGGGAAATCCAAAAACAGCTCTCTCCAGGGTTATGGACTGAGTTTCCGGATTGAAGCAACGGGTAATCCTGCTCAGCTGACGATCGTTTCCCTGGATTCCCCTGATTTCTATAATTTTCCGCAAAGTGTCCTGTTGCAGGAGTAAAGAAACCGAATAGAATGATACTGTTGATACAGTGGTCCGGGCGGGCGTTACCGCCAGAAAACAGAGAAGACAGAATAATCTGCCTGTCACCTGAATACAACCGTTCTGAAAGAGGCTGAAAGACCTGCCAGAAGACCTTGTCTGATATCATGAATCTGGCTGTTGTCGGGTTCAGCGGGTTCAAGTGACAGGTATTCGTCGAATGTCAGCTTGTTGTTTACAATGCTGAAAGTTGTAGTGCAGTTACCTGATTTGCAGGGGTCGGGAAGTTCGGGAATACCGGCCGGCAGATTTTCGATTACCATTTTCAGATGAGCTGTGTACGGGGTTTCAATGCGGATGCTGTTTCTGAAACGCGGAAGTATGTAAGCGGCGGCTCTTGAGCTTACTACGTCAACTGTTTCAAGACCGGGAATTATCATACTTATCCCGTCGATTGTGTTTACCATCGCGCATTCCCAGCTTCCGTTTCCCCTTATCAAAAGGGGCGAATCGATTGAAGAAGGGTCTCCTTCGATGAACATGTTCGCTCCCGGAAGAACGCCGAAAAGCCTTTCAAGCAACCGTTCAGTGCCTGAGGAATCAACATTTGCCAATATCGATCTGAAGAGTTCTTCGGCCGATCCTGAGAATCGTACAAGAATAGTACCCTCAATCAGGGATGAATCATTATTGAGATGGCCCTCTATCAGGATTGAAAGAGTATCGGAGATATAAGCATCCGGAAAGAAGCGCATCGGGGAACCCGAAGAAGTCAATGGCAGATAACCTCTTCCTCTTAAAGTATAAGTGAAACCCTGCGGAGAGTACCTGTTGGTGGGGTCAAGGAACAGAGTATCTCCGTCGGAGGTTTCAAGCGCAACAAGCATGTGATCGAAACTGCGCGAGCCGGGATAAGTCAGCGGTATTTCGGATAACGATGTCAGAATTGCCCTGGGGGTATATCCGGCTCTGCGCAGTAACCATAGAAGAAGAACTGCTCTGTCACGACATACGCCTGATTTCTCCTCAATGGTTTCAATGGGACTTCTGGGAGAATAACCGGGATCTTTTCCCCAGTTGCCGCTGAGATACTCTATTTCACTCGATACCCATTCACACAAAGCCTCTGGAGAATTTCCGGCAGCTTCTATAATCGAATCCGCAACGGGCAGGTAATCAACCATGCAGTTTTCATCGAGAACAGCGTAAAGGCCCCGGCTGACTTCCTCCGGAGTACTGCCTGACACTGTTACGAACGGGCTCGCAGAGAGAGGATTCCCGGAGAATGGGAGTGCCGGAAAGGGTTTCCCCGGACCGGATTGCCATACGAGGCATTCCGTTCCTTCGTCATAAGAATATCTTCGGGATTCAAAATCACCTTCGGCGATGATATGCAATTCCCTTGAGTACGGCCAGAAAACCTTGAAAAACGAATGTTCGATACTGTCTCTTGAGGCGGCAAAGAATGTGTAGGAGTAGAAATCCGCCATTGGCAGACAGCTGATATTCCGGTTTATATCAACTTTCAGTGTATCACCGATCTCAATGCCTGGAAACTCGATGAATATTTCACGGAGTGAACTTTCGAGTCTTCCGCCTGAAAGAAGAGAAGTGTGTGGAGTTTCCCTCACAATCGCGTTATCTGCTCTTCTTCCCGAACGCCAGTGACTTATTGAAGCGCTGATCTCCAGTGATTCGGATGTGTTACGGTATGAGGCTGATATTTCCCTGTATCGTTCCACTCCCATCGCGGTTAGCGGTATTATGGTTTCGTGAGTTGTTTCGGTATAACCGGAACCAGGCGAGGAACAGTCAAGAATTACTGTATGCTCAAGAAAAACCACGTCCGGAGTTGAAATAAGCAGACACAGAAACAGATGCAGATGCAATATCAATTACCCCCGTCAACAAGCTCCAGATAAGGCGGTTCAGCGCTTGAAGTTCTGTTTGAATCCAGAAGGGTTAAACTGACAACAGACATTTCAACGGCAGTTACATCTGTATCAAGAGGTTCCACAACAGGAAGTGAACGGTACCTGTCGTACACAAAAACTCTTCCTGGTTCAAGCTGCCTGAAAGGAATATCGCTTGCGAAACGAGCCATTCTGGTCCATTTCATGCCCGCCACCTTTTCGACTTCCGGCACGTTGATATTCAGAACAGTTCCGGAGGGCAGTTTCCCTGCGATTCCCTCTTTCATAAGTGAATCCAGAACCGTGGAAGCGGTTTTGAAAAACGGTTTTCGCTCGGGTGAGGTCACCTGGACACTGATGGCAATGGATGGTATACCCCATAGAGCGGCTTCGGTAGCTGCTGCAACTGTTCCCGAATAAAATATATTATTAGCCATATTCGCACCTGGATTTATTCCCGAAATAAGAAGATCCGGTGAATTGCCTTTCATTACTTCCATCAGGGCTACTTTCACGCAATCCGTGGGTGTACCTTCCAGTGCCCATTTACGTGGACCTGTCTCACGCAGTTCCATTGAAGAGTACAGGCCCAGTGAGTGACTTGCGCCACTGCAGTGATGAAGCGGAGCAACGACCCACACTTCGTGGTCATCCTTAAGTAGATTTTCCAGTTCTATCAGTCCGGGCTGGTCGTATCCATCATCATTTGTGAGGAGTATCCTCATCCTGTCAGAAAGACTTGTGAAGGGTAAACCGTTGAACGCTGCCAAGGGAGTATTCCGTGGGAATAAAAGCGTAGTCCAGTGTCCAGCTTCCCGCGGAAAGACCTATTCCCGATGTAAAACTTCTTGAATCGTCAAAGAATCTCATCCCGAAGCGGAGCGTCAGCCATCTTTGAGGTGTATATTCAATTCCGCTGCCGGCTGTTAATGTATTATCCAGAGGCTTTCCGAGTTCTCCGGAAAGCGCAGCTATTCCAAACGGGAAATGAAAACTGTATTTTAAGCCAAGTCTCCAGGTTACAGGAAGCCTGAAATCCTTATTCACCATCTTGACGGAAGGTCCCATGTGTTGAATTGCCGCCGCGAGATCAAGATTATCTACAGGGTGAATCACCACACCTGCGTCGAAAGCGAAACCGGTCGAGTTTTGCATCCAGATTTTCTCGCGGAGTAATTTAGCGCCGATACCAAGATCAAAAATTCCCAGACGTATTCCTGCCGCCGCGTTAAAGGAGATATCCCATGCCGAAAAAGTTGTAACAGGTTCGGTGGTTGCCGATTCGCGCATCTCAAGGTTACCGGTGTATACGAAGCGGGTTCCAACTGCACAGGTGAAGGAATTGAGTTTAAAATTCCACGAGATGAAGCTTTGTGTTGCGTCCCCTATCCACTGGTTATGACCAATGGAAATGGATCCTCCGGCAATGGATGGCAGTAATGCGGGATTGGTAAAGCCCGCAAGAGAACTGCTGTTCAAAAGACCCGTTCCACCAAGCGCTGCTGCCCTGGCTCCGGGATCTATCTTCAGGAAACTGAAAGCTCCGGCTCCCGCATCGCGATAAACCTCGTCCGATGAGAATACGGGAAACACCGTAATAAGAACAAACGTGAAAAATAATACTGTTTTCATAAATCGCCATTCTGAGTTGCTGTTAAATGTATTATCAATATCTAGTTTCTACCGGGCAAATTGACAATAGTTCCACATCCGAAAAATAACGGGATGGAGACAGGGTGAGAACAGCACATTTTTCTACCGGAAAACATGACGGTATCTGGAATATGGCTTTCGACAGGCTTCTGATGGAACTCGTCAGGGGGAAAAAATGGGAATTTGTACTGAGAACCTATGGGTGGAATCCCCCGTGCGTCTCTATCGGGAAATTTCAGAATATCAGGCGCGAGATAAACATGGAAAGATTGATTGCCGATGGTTACGGAGTAGTGCGTAGACCGACGGGCGGCAGAGCGGTCTGGCACGAGACGGAGTTGACATACAGCATAGTTGCCTCTGCGGATAACCGCATGGTATCGGGTTCAATAACTGAAGCGCTTGAAAAAACGTCCGCACCAATGATAAGGGCTATGAATTCACTTGGAATGGATGTTACGGTAAGCTCTCTGGAGAAACACAGAATCACCGGACATAGAGTATCAGCTAATCCATGTTTCACATCACATGGAAAGTGGGAAATTGGAACAAATGACGGAAGAAAACTCGTTGGTTCCGCGCAGGCCAGAAGCCGCGGGGTATTCCTTGAACACGGCTCGATACTGTTTGAAAATGATCAGCTGAATATTCTGAATTATCTCCCCGAAGATACTTCTTCCGCTTTAACAGAACTTTTAAGCAGACATCTTACCGAAGGTATCGCCTGCGTAAGCGAGATAAATCCTGATATAGAGATCGAGGATATGGAGAAAGCACTTCACGACTCATTTTCCGAAGCCACCGGCGGGAACACTGCTTATCTTTCGTACCGGGAATTTGAAGGTGAGCGACTGAGCCAACTTGAAAGCGAGTGCAGAAATGACATATAAAAAGAAACCTTCATGGCTTAAAATGCCTGCAATGGGATCGGAAAAAGCGGCTGAGGTCAGAAGCATTCTGAGGAAATACAGTCTGGATACCGTTTGCAGGCAGGCAAGATGTCCAAACCTCGGCCATTGTTTTTCACGCGGGACAGCTACCTTCCTGATTCTTGGAAACCATTGTACACGATCGTGTCGATACTGCGCAATCGAGCAATACGACAGCGAACCTCAAATTCCGGATACCGACGAACCTGACAGGGTAGCATTCGCTTCCCGGGAAATGAATCTCAGGTACGTTGTCATTACTTCCGTTACAAGGGACGATCTTCATGATGGTGGCGCAGGGCATTTCGCAAAAACGATTAAAGCCGTAAGACGCACTCTCCATGAGGTTACAATAGAAGTTCTTACACCCGATTTTCAGGGCAGCAGCGATTCTCTGCGAATTGTAGCTGAAGCTGAACCGGACGTGTTCAATCATAACCTGGAAACCGTTGAACGCCTCTTTCCGGCCGTAAGACCGGAAGCCTCGTATGTAACATCGCTTGATGTACTCGAAAGCTACGACACGCTGTCTCCCTCAACGCCTCTCAAGAGCGGGATGATGCTGGGTCTTGGGGAAACGGAGACAGAAATAAGGAAATCCCTGGAGGATCTAAGGGAAAGAGGAGTGACAATCCTCACGCTTGGTCAGTACCTCCAGCCTACTCGATCTCACTGGCCTGTGAACAGGTATCTTACACCCGGGGAGTTCGAGGACTGGAAGGATGAAGCTCTTTCTCTTGGCTTTACTTCCGTTTCCTCGGGTCCTCTTGTAAGAAGTTCCTTTCATGCCGACGAGAGTTTTAAGGGCTAGAACCCTTCAGCTTTGCCTCATTTTCGCCCAGCTTGTAACTTCGTATTGAATGAACCGAATCTTTGTCAAAGGTAAGAAGACCTATTTCCTTTATCCATCCCCGTATCGGAAGACTGATCGTATCCAGACAGACATTGATCGCGTCGGGTACCTCCTCGGGCTTAAGCCCCAGTGTCAATGAACAGTGGGGAACCCAGGAACCGGGGCGATACAGTCCCTCGGATAAGTCCTTCACTTCATTGAAGATTCGATATAACTGGTTGTGAACAACAATAAGTTCCCGTGTAAAAACCGGTCCCAGGAACACGGTGCCGCTTTCGGGTCCGAAAGTAGCTATTGAAGAAAATGTAACCTGGAACATTCTGTGGGTTCCGGCGAAATTCAGAAGATCATCCAGAATAAAACCCGGTTCAAGTTGTTCCCATATGGCCAGTGTGAGATGCGGTTTACCACCGGATCGCAGAAGCGGTGATGACAATCCCCTCGTCCGCAGAATGCTCCAGGCGCGTCTGATGGTGTTCTCGGTTTCGCTGTCGAAAAATAGACAAATGTCACACGCCACTATAGTACTCCCGTTGCTCATTAACACAATTGTAATTGCAGTTCAAGCCGTTCAGTGTATATGTTTGCGTTCATGATTACCGAATATACGCATGGAGTTGTTCTGGCGCCGATGGCAGGTTCAACAGATTCGGCGTTTCGACGGATATGCCGGAAGATGGGGGCTTCCGCTGTTGTAACCGAGATGGTTGCAGCGGCCGGATTATCAAGAAAGTCGGTTAAAACACATAAACTTCTCCGTTTTCACGAAGATGAAAAACCAATAGGCGTTCAGCTTTTCGGCAGCCGTCCGGGAGATTTCGAGAGAGCGGCTGAAATAGTCTCGGAACTGGGCTTTGACTTTATCGATATAAATGCAGGTTGTCCCGTGAAAAAAGTTGTCAGAAGCGGTTCGGGTTCTGCGCTTCTGAAGAACATTCCCGCTCTTACCTCAATAGTAAGGGCCGCTGTTTCACATACATCACTTCCGGTAACTGTTAAAATCCGTATCGGATGGTCCCCCGCCGAGCCGATTGATGAAGATCTCCCCTCGATACTCGCGCAGGAAGGGGTGGCTGCCATAGCGGTTCATGGAAGGTACCGTACGGATATGTTTGCCGGACCTTCCAGAAACGGTGAAATTAAGAAAATTGTGATAAACTCACCTGTTCCGATAATCGCTAACGGTCAATCGAAAAGCGTCTCAGATGCCATGGAACTCAGAAATTCGACCGGGGCT
>CAZOQQ010000072.1:0-2891 GCA_964582075.1 uncultured bacterium
AGCGCTGAATCCATGTAGGCTTTTGCTTCCTGGTAATCTTCCAGCCGGTATAGAATTCTGGACATTCCGGAATAAGATTCCCATGCCAGCTGGGAATTTTCCGGTGCGTTCTGTAAGATCTCCCTGTATAGATCCTGCGCTATAGATAAATCACTGACATCTCCCCTGTTCTCAAGAGCTATAGCCAGGTGCAGGTTCGCGGAATTCTTCAGATCCTTCCCGGGATCGGTCGCAATGAAACTCTGCAGATCTGCTATTACTTCACCGTTCATGCCAAACATGATTCCAATTTTGGCGGCAAGTATCACAGAACGCTTACCTGATTCTCTTCCGGGGTAGGATCGGTAATTATTCCTCGCGATCTGTTGAGCGCCCTGGAGCTGCCCTACGGAAGTCTCAACATCACCGTACCGAAGATTCTCCATTCCCATATTGTACAATTGGGCTGCAAGGAAATACTGGGCAACCGATTCGTTTGCCTGTTTCTCTGCGTTGCCCATGAGTGATTGAACTATCAATACCAGTACAATAATCGCGATTCCCCCGAAGATGAACTGTTTCAGATGTACCTGCAGATAAGTCATACTGTTCATAAGAGCTTCGTTGATTGGATCCTTTTTTAATTCGGTCTTTGTGAGCTTCTTCCTGGTTCTGTGCGCCATGTTTTCTCCTGTTTCAAGTAAGCATTACACCTTTAATTTCTTCGAATATAGTATGAATCTGTTGCCTCATATAATCCTGGTCTTTTGAATTGTGAACAATATAATCAGCCTGAGAGGATTTTCTAAGTATAGGGTACTGATGTATCCATCTCTTTCGTGCATCTTTCGCAGATATATTGTCTCTTACAGCAAGACGTTCCGCACTTCTTTCGACTGTATCAACTACAACGATTACGCAATCAAGATACCTGTCCAGTCCGAGTTCGTATATGAGGGCTCCTTCCAGAACCCATATACCTTCCTTTACCGAAAGCACAGATGCCGCATTCTCCACCCATCGTTTCATGCGCGGATGAATCGCCGAATTCAGCGCAGACATCTTCCAGGAATCCCCAAAAACTGTTTTACCAAGTTTCGATCGTATCTCTTTTTCACTCATTGTCAGAAACGTATCGTCTGAGAAAGCGTCCGCGAGATCTCTCAGAACATACGCCCTGTTGAGAAGCCTGTGACCTACTCCGTCAAGTGAACACACGCCGGAACACTGTCTGGAGATAAAATCCGCAGCGGTGCTCTGTCCACAACCGCTGTTTCCGGTAATACCGACCAGGTAACCCATTTCAGAAATTATCCTATCTCGTATTCCAGCAGATATTATCCATGCTCAAAGTCATTTTCAGCATTTCACCTTCCCTGCTTCCAGGTGGACTGATAACGGGAATATAATTGTCTGTCATGCCAATAAGCCTGCCTGTATCCTTATATATTCTGGACTCCACAAGAACGAGCGCATCGGTTCCTGTCTGTGATGTTCGAAATCGAATTCTCTTTTTCCTGGAGAGTGAACGTAGATACCTCGCTCTTTCAGTTATTGTTTCGGTATGTACCATGACCTCACGCATCGATGCCGCAGGAGTACCGGGTCTTGCCGAGAATGGAAATACATGCAGGTAAGCAACAGCAGGATGTGAAACGATATCAACAGTCTTTCTGAAATCATCCTCCGTTTCACCCGGAAAACCCACGATTACGTCCGCTCCTATTCCTATACCGGGAAACAGTTCCATACTTCTGTCAAAGAGTTCTCTTATATCATCACTTGTGTACATTCGTCCCATTATTTCGAGGATTCGGTCTGATCCGCTCTGCACTGGAATATGCAGATGTCTGCACACTCCGGGTAACGCAATACCTTCCAGCATGCTGGTGGACAGTCCAATCGGCTCCATGGAACTCAGACGTACCCTGAATCCTCCTATTTTCAAAAGTTCGCGTACCAGGTGAACCAGGCCGTAATCATCCCCGTAAAGATCCATACCGTACCTTACCAGATCCACCCCGGTAAGCAGAATTTCATTGAAACCTGCGGAGACAATTTTCGTGGCCTGAGACAGAACCAGTTCTCTGGGCTGGCTTCTGGATGGACCACGGGCAGCGGGAACAATGCAGTATGTACAATGATTGTTACAACCATCCTGAATTTTAAGAAATGCTCTTGTTCTGTTAATACTCTCTGGTGCCGCAACCGGGAAAATAGTATTCAGTGATTCTTTTTTCTCAGTTTTCTCAGTTTTGATGAGTAAAGGTATTCCCAGTTTACGAGCAACAATTTCAACAAGATCACTTTTAGCGGTATTGGGAAGGACGAGTACATCCTGTTTCTCAAATTCTTCGGGAGTAACTTCGGCAACACAACCTGTAACAACAACCAGCTCAGGTTTGTTTCTTCTGCAGAAGGATCTTACGTATTTTCTGGATCTGGCTGTACTTCTTGCGGTCACGGCACATGTATTAACAAGAATTATCGTAGCATCATCAGGATCTGTAACCCTTTTTACGCCGCATTTTTGTTTGAATTCATCGATTAGCGCTTCGGTTTCGTACGCGTTCAGCCTGCAACCGAGAGTGTAACCGAAGATACTGTGCTGTTTCTGACGCTGCGGGAGGGTGTCTTCCCCCCTCCCGCTTTCCAATCCAGTCGAAGAAGAACTTTTGATTTTCCCTGTCTTCTCCATCTGTTTCGATTTTCTTCTTAAGTATCTTCTGAGATTTCTTCGACCGTTTCTTCACCGGAAGATTTTGCTGAATCCTCCACCTCATCTTCAACGGTTTCTCCGGCTGCTTCTACCGGTTCCTTCTCCGGAGTTTCCTCCGCGACATCTTCAACGGTTTCCCCGGCTGCTTCTACCGGTTCCTTCTCCGGAGTTTCCTCCGCGACATCTTCAACGG
>CAZOQQ010000072.1:2991-9685 GCA_964582075.1 uncultured bacterium
CTGCTTCTACCGGTTCCTTCTCCGGAGTTTCCTCCGCGACATCTTCAACGGTTTCTTCGGCCGTTTCTACAGGTTCCGGTTTTTCCCTTCCCTCCAGGCTTTTTCTGAATGCACTCAATTCCTCCATAGGTCTTCCATTGAAGTAACTCCTGACACTCAGTACAATTCTTCTGCTTGAGGGTTCAAGTTCGATAACTCTGAGTGGAAGTTCGTCACCAACACGAATTACATCGGATGGATCTTCAAGGTCTTCCCATCCGAGCTGGCTCTGAGGTACGAATCCTTCGATATAATCGTTAAGACGAACAACAACACCCCTGTCCAGAAGCTGAACAACTTCACCCTTCGCGTCTTTGCCTACAGGGTACTGTTCTTCCATGGAATTCCACGGGTTTTCCTGTGTCTGCTTCAAACCCAATGAAATGCGGTTGTTCTCTATATCTATATTCAGAACAACAACCTTCAGGACATCACCTTTCTTAAGCAGGTCGGATGGATGATTTATCCTTCTGGTCCAGCTCATATCGCTGATATGAACGAGGCCATCTATTCCCTCTTCGATTTCAACAAAAGCTCCGAAAGAAGTAAGGTTCCTGATTTTTCCCTCGATCTCGGTCCCTACAGGATATCTCTCTTCAATCGAATCCCAGGGGTTATCAAGTGTCTGCTTGAGTCCCAGAGAAATCTTCTTCTCTTCTTCATCGACACTGAGAACCATAACTTCAATATCATCGCCCACTGTCAGAACCCTGGAAGGATGACGGATATGTTTTGTCCATGACATTTCAGAAATGTGAACGAGTCCCTCTACACCGGGCTCCAGTTCAACAAATGCGCCATAATCCGTTATGCTTGCGACTTTTCCCTTGATTATGGAGTTTACCGGGTACCTCTCCATTACACCCTCCCATGGGAAGGGCTGGAGCTGCTTGTAACCCAGTGAGATTCTTTCCCTCTCCCTGTCGAACTTGAGAATCTTCACCTCTATTTCGTCTCCAATGGCGAAAAGGTGGGATGGATGACGCACG
This sequence comes from uncultured bacterium, assembly GCA_964582075.1. Taxonomy (GTDB): domain Bacteria; phylum Fermentibacterota; class Fermentibacteria; order Fermentibacterales; family JCC-6; genus Aegiribacteria. The sequence goes on from CAZOQQ010000072.1 coordinate 4,020, forward strand.
CGTCCCCAGCTCATGTCCGTGATGTGAAGAAGCCCGTCAATTCCACCCAGATCAACAAAAGCGCCAAAATCGGTAATATTCTTTACTATACCGATTCTAACCTGATCGTCCTCAAGCTCTTTTATGAGTGTCTCTTTCTGCTCCGATCTGGCTTCCTCCAGAACCTGTCTCCTGCTTACGACAATATTCCTGCGACGTTTGTTCAGCTTGATAACCCTGAAATCGTAATCGTTTCCAAGGTACTGCTCAAGGTTGGGTACCTGGCGCAGCGCAACCTGCGAACCGGGAAGGAATGCTTCCACTCCCATGATCTTAACCTTCAGACCACCTTTAATTCTGCGAACGATGGTTCCTTTTATCTCCGATCCTGTATCGTAGGCATCTTTGATGTCCTTCCACACAAGATGGAAGTGCGCCTTTTCCTTCGATACGGATACTCTTCCATCCTGATCTTCAAGAGTCTCGATAAGAACATCCACCGGCTCTCCGGGAATTATCTCCTCATCCTTCCCGAATTCGTTCATGGGAATAATACCTTCACTCTTGTAATTGATATCTACAATTACTTCGTTTCCAACCCTTCTCAGAAGCTTTCCGGTAACAATTGTACCGGGTTTTATCTGATGCGAACCGATGTTCTCCATATACTGTGCTTCCAGCTCTTCACGCTGGGCAGCCGAGTAATCCTGTCCCTCAATGGCCTCAATTTCCTCGGGAGTAAGTCCTACGATAAGTTCATCTTTCTCTGTCACGTTTATCCTTTCATTAACATTGTCACCTGTTGTACAATCCCATCTCATTACCTGTTTCAGCTATAGCCGTAATTATCGCTTCGGCCATCGCGTATTTTCCTTCCTTCTTTTTAATTTCCAGGAGTTTTTCATTTGAAATCAGTTTGCCAAAACTGACACTGAAAGGTTCACCTTTCCTTGTCAGTGCTCTCAGAACGTGATCCGTGCCCCAGATGAATGCCGGCAGAACAGGTGCCCCGGACGCAGCCGCTATAAGACTTATTCCCGGCTTCGCGGGTAGAAGCCTGCCGTCATTGCTTCTTGTGCCTTCGGGGTAAATTATTACAGCCTCTCCCCTTTTCAGGTAATCAATCGCGGTTCTGAGTGCTTTCGTATCGATTCCCGACCTGTTCACGGGGAAAGCGTTCAGTTTTCCCAGGAAGAAGTCAGCGAATCTGTACTTGAACAGTTCTATTTTTGCCATAAAAGCCAGCGGTCTGGGAACGGCGAATCCCAATACAGGTGGATCCATATCCGATATATGGTTGCAGGCAATAATAACTCCACCTTTTCTTGGAACTCTTTCGCTTCCATTCACGGTCAGTCCGAAAAGAAGCCGCGCGATTTTGCTGCCGTAGTACTGTATTCGTATTCTAACGGAGCCTCTCATCGTGTTTCCGCCGTTTTTTTCCGGTAAAGATCCAGAACGGTTGAAACCTGCTGTTCAATACTCATCATCGTTGAATCAAGTACAAAAGCTCCGGGAGCTACCCTGAGCGGGCTGTCCGCCCTGCTTTTATCCCGGTAATCTCTTTTCAGCTGCGATCTAAGTAAAATGTCAATATCGGCTTTTTCACCCCTGGCAACAAGTTCTTTCCATCTTCTGACCACACGTATCGCAATATCAGCCGTAATGTAAACTTTCAGATCGGCATCAGGGAACACTACCGTCCCCATGTCTCTTCCTTCAGCAACGGTGTTATGATTCAGAGCGAATTTCCGCTGCAGAATCACCATCTCCTGTCTTACCGGAGTTCCCGATGATACGCGGCTTGCAGCTTCACTGATTTCAGGGTTCCTGATAATCTCCGAAACATCCTCGTTATCAACGAAGATTCTCCCCTCCCTGATATCGAATGAATGCGCGCGAATAACCCCGGCAATCAGTGAATGATTGTTAAAGTCAATCGAATCTCGGATTGCCAGTAAAGCCGAAGCGCGATACATCGCTCCCGTATCGAGGTAAGAGAATCCAAGCCTTTCTGCTACAAGCCTGGCTGTGGTACTTTTGCCTGAAGCGGCGGGACCGTCGATGGCTATAACTTCAGTCCGCATGAATCACCAGCCAGTCTTCACTAACAATTGCCGCTACTCTGCGGGATACCCCTGCGAAAAGAAACTCGCTGATGAAAGTATAACTTAATAATAAATTATATGTGATAAAGCGGATGCCTGCGTATGCAGCTATCCGACAGGTTTCCTGAAACTTATGCGGGCTTGTCAGGCAAGGTCACACCCTTTCTATCAAAGTGGCTGCAAATATTTTAATAAACAGCGGATAAGTCAAGAGAGAAGTTTTCAGACAGATATGCTTTATGCAAGTTGCACTGCGCTCATAAGAGCTTCCAGCTCGTTTTCGTTAAGCAGGCGCCACTTGCCGCGTTTCAGGCCTTTCAGTGTAATTGGCCCGTATCTTACGCGTTCAAGACCTGCAAGCTGAATACCACAGGCTTCAAACAGCCGGCGAATCTCATGATTTCTACCGGTGACAAGGACAATATTAACTGAATTTCTATCCCTGGATTCAACCGAAAGTGGTTTTGAGAATTCTCCATGTCCTATGGAAGCTCCCCTCCTGAGCGATCGCAGGTCGGAAATGACCGGCGGCTTTTTAAGGAATACTCTGTACTCTCTTTCAACCTCCCATGAAGGGTGCGTGAGACGATTTACCAGCTCTCCATCATTGCTAAGTATTATCAGTCCACCCGTATTGATGTCCAGACGACCAACCGGAACGGTTCCCGGTGGAAGATCTTTTATCAAGGCAAGTATGGATCTTTTTGAATGTGGTGACAGGGTTGTCTCGAAACCGTGGGGCTTGTTCAGAACAGCCGTTCCAAGTTGCCGAAGCCTGACTGTGTCTCCCATGTACTTCACTTCATCCTCGGTGGAAACCCTGAATCCGGGAATTGTAACTATCCTGCCATTTACCGAAACCTTACCACTCTGGATAAGGAGATCAGACTTCCTTCGGGATTCTATTCCGGATCTTGCGAGAAATCTGTTCAGTCTATAATCATTCTTCTTCTGTACCAAACAGATCCCTTTTCTCTATCTCAGCTGAACTCATCCCCAGCAGTTCTTCAACTTCATCGAATCTCGGGAGGTGATCCAGATTGCTGAGTCCGAAGTATTCAAGGAAAGCTTTCGTCGTAGAGTAAAGCAGCGGTCTTCCCGGTGTTTCCATTCTTCCCGCTATTTTTACCATGTCCCGCTCAAGAAGAGTCCTGATGGCACTGTCGCAGTTCACACCCCTTATGGATTCTACCGTCATCCTTGTGCATGGCTGGCTGTACGCGACTACCGCCAGTGTTTCAAGGGCTGCTCTGGAAAGTTTCCCGGGCTTTCTGCCCTCGAATAATTGTGAAACGACACTTCCGAATTCACCATCGGTTACTATGCGGAATCCCCCCGCGACATCCACTATGGTCAGAGCATGCTGCTGATCCTGAAAAGACTTGTTGAGTCTTTCCAGTGCCTGCCTGATGGAATCCTCGCCGCTTCCGGTGAACTCGGTCAGACGCTGAACGCTTAAAGGTTCATCGGAAGCAAAGATAAGTGCTTCCACTTCCCTTGCCAGTCTGTCAAGAATCAACGTTCCACCTTTCTGTTCTTTCAATTTCTATCTCCGAGAAAGGGTAAGCCTGGTGACAGTATATCCAACCTCTTCTGATAAGCTCGAGTAAGGTGATGAAATACGATACAATTCTGGATTTTGCAGGTTCGGGACCTACTATCGCTCCGAAAGGAATTTTCTTTCCGGGTACAATGCTTTTATCGAGAGTGTTTATACATTCATTGATTGTAAGCAGAGTTCGCCTGATTCTATGCGGCGCGATTTCCGCTTCTTCTTCTGAAAGTCTGCTGAGGGCCCTGAGAAGATCAAGCAGAGAGGCCTGCCCCGGTTCTATCTCTACAGAATCATCCGACCATCTCTGACGTTCACCTGGGGATGTGTAAATATCGGTCCAGGTCTCTTCGCTTCTCTGGAGTTCTTCCGCTATTGAGCGAAATGTTCGATAAAGAATCAACTGGCGTCTCAGCTCTGTTCCAGGGTCGGAATCCTCCTCCCCGTCGAACCTGTGGGTTGGCAGCAGCGACCTGCTTTTCATTTTTGTAAGAGTCGCTGCCATAACCAGATATTCGCTGGCAATGTCAAGATCAAGTTCGCGGGCTTCCCTGATGTATTCAAGGTATTGATCGGCAACATGAGCGACCGGAATATCATAAATATCGATCTCATCACGCCTTATAAGGTACAGAAGAAGATCGAGTGGACCTTCGAAGTCATCCAGTTCTATCCTGCAGCTTCTGGAATAAATCATCTGTTCGATCAACAAACGTACCCGAATTCTATTAAGTCTTCAATATTCTCCGGCCATAGCTCCCGAACCTTAACCCAGAGATCGAGATACAGTGGTCTTTCAATTATCTTCGATGCTCCAACCGACGCGATATCCGCTATGTTCTGAAGCATTGTGCCCTTCCTGCCAATGACAACACCCTTACTGGAATGACGGGCAACATGAAGGTTGGCCCTTACATATCTCTTTTCATCACGGATTGAAAACTCCTCTATCTGTACGGCGGTGGTGGATGCTATCTCCGACGGAAGAACGCTGAAGAGACTTATCCTGATCTGTTCGCTCACAAGGAATCTTTCGGAATGAAGTGAGGTGCAGCCATCCGGAAACAGTCTGCCTCTTTCGGGCAGAAATTCCAGCAGAACTTCACGTAATTTTTTAATACCCTGACCACAGGGAGCACACACGGGAATAATCTTCTGATAATCAACGGACATGGAAATCTGATTTGTAAAAGCGCCATGAAGTTCCGCCGGGAAGTAATCGATGAATGTGGGAACAAATACAATCGGAACCGGTTTCACACGACTCGCGAAATTGCGCAGGACCCTGGACTTCAACTGTGCTGAGAATTCGGTTGTATTCATGGTAATACAAACGGCATCAACTGTACTGAAGAGTTTTTTGTCCTCGCAGAAATCAAGTGGCGGAGTATCAATAAAACATATCTGCTCATCATCGGTCATGTATATGCTTGTGATCGGGATTCTTGTCGTGCCTTTGTACACATGCGAAGGAGATATCTTACGATCTGTAAGTGCGTTTATCAGAGACGATTTTCCCGAATTGGCCAATCCTGCTATGGCAACGTATCCGGAGTGCAGTGGTTCCCGCATTAATCCTTCTCCGTTGAAACAGTATCTTCAACCGATTTATCCGTGGTATCCGGAGGAAGCGCCTGAACCATCTCTCCGGGAGATTCTTCATCGAGTGGAACATCTGCTTCTTCAAGAGTATCCGCTGGTATTTCCTCCTGCGGTATCTCAGGCTGGTTCTCGGATTGTTCCTCCGTTGTTTCCGTTGAACTATCAGCATATGCGCTGCCCCTGAGCGCGGTAAAATCACCGGATGTATTACCGAAATATACGATACCACCGGCAAGCAGCGGCGCGGTTCCCGAATAGCCGCTCATTTCAAGTGAATCAACTTTCGAGCCATCGGCAAGTTTAACAATGTGCAGACGTTGATCATCGCAGGCGATATAAACCAGTTCATGCCCCGCAGCCGGTGGCAGCTGAAGCCAGTTGTCAAAATGCTGTCTCCAGAGTAATGTCCCGTCCGCAGCGCTAAG
>CAZOQQ010000073.1:0-9619 GCA_964582075.1 uncultured bacterium
GAGACGGTTCTCCGGTAATTCGGATTCCGGTAATCATCCATGCGTAATGAGTATACGGGGTAAAAGCTTGAAAACACGGATATTGCGGGAAGCTGCGGGCTTACCTATACACCGGAAAAAGTATAAGGCGTGTGCTTGACTTGAAACAGGGGTCCGGGATCAGGGCTGTTTCCGTTTTTTGCTTAAATAATTATCGATTCCTCTGGCGGCCGTATGACCGTTCGCGATTCCATGGATTACATCCGGACCTTCAATGATGTCTCCACCTGCGAAGAACCATTCAAGGCTGGACTGGAAATCATCATTCACCTGGATTCGACCTCGCGGTCCGAAGGTAAGTTTCGATTTGATATCCTCGGAGAGATAGGATAAATCCATGCCCTGGCCGATGGATTCAACGATCATATCGGCTTCGAAGAAATTCTTCTGATTCTCATCGAATTTCGGATTGAATCTTCCGTTTTCATCGAATACGGACAGACATTTCACTACCCGCAGTCCCCTGATTCTGCCATCAACGATTTCAACCTCTTCGGGACCCCAGCCCGGGTTGATAATGGCATTCTCCTCACGAGCCTCCAGGATTTCCTCGCGGTCCGCGGGCATAATATCTTCTGTCTCAAGGGATGTTGCGATGACCTGTACTTTTCCGTACTTCCTGTTCTGCAGTCTGGCAAGAGTTCTTGTGATGTCCATGGCCACATTACCGCCACCGATTACTACGATACGCTCCGCGACATCAATATCGTGTCCCATGGATACTTCACGCAGCAGGTCGGTCGCGAAATAGACTCTTTCGTTATCGGCTCCGGGCATTCCGGCACTTCTGCCCAGGTGAAGTCCTGTTCCCGCAAAGACAGCGTCGTAATCATCATGAATCCGGTCCAGCGTGATATCTTTGCCAACCTTGGTATTAAATTGGATGTCCACGCCAAGAGATTTTATGTAATCGATATCTTTGTCTATCTGGTCGTACGGAAGGCGATACTCCGGAATTCCGTATCTTACCATTCCGCCGGTATCGGGCAAAGCTTCGAATATCTTTACCTTGTAACCCATGATAGCGAGATAGTACGCGGCTGAAAGACCCGATGGACCCGCCCCGATGATCGCGACTTTCTTATTTAGAATCGGATCTTCAAGATGATCGGTTCCAAGTACCTCCATGTACTTTTCCGATGGGATCTGATCTGCTATGTATCTTTTCAGCCACCTTATGGCAAGAGATTCTCCGTTGTTGTGCAAAGCGCAGGATGTCTCACATTTATGTGTGCAGATACGGCCGCAGATTTCCGGCAGCGGATTTGTTTCGTAAAGAATTCTTAACGCGTTTTCAATATCGTCTTCCCTTATAGCCGCGATATACCCCGGAATATCCATATGAGCGGGACATGTGGCGATGCAGATTCCACATTCAAGGCATCTTTCGGCTTCCTTCATTGCCTGTTCCTTGTTGTACCCTTTTACAATCTCTATGAATGATTTTTCGCGTTCTTCAGGTTCCAGTTCGAACATTTCCACCCTGTTGTAATCGATTAACTGAATGCCTTCGGAACGCTTGTATCCCTTTTCCATTTCCTGCCACCTGGTTTCGCCGGTTCCGGGAATGAACCTGAAGTCCTCCGGGTCGTCTGAAATCCAGGTGTAATCATTTGACATGGTAAGTGAACCTGTGGGGCAGATGTCTACGCAGAGAGCACACCAGCAGCAACGGCCGTAATCAATTTTCGGCCGCAGTCCGCTGTTGCCGTCGGTAGTCTCCTGTCCCGGCACCGGCACAAGATCGATGGCCGCGTTCTGGCAGATGTCTTCACAGGTTCCGCAACCGATACATTTACTGAAATCGTTCTTGTGAAATCCACGGTAATTAGAAGCTCCGGGTCTATCGTTGATAGGATCCTTTATTGTCCAGGGTTTTTTTGCAGCACGTTCCCACACTCTGAAAGGTGATAATATGTCTTTCAATTTCATTTCTCACCTCTCAATTTCAGGCGGGCATGTATGTAGTGAGACCATCAGCGCAGCCAGGTCGGAAATACTGATATTTACCGCCAGAGTTTCCAGCAAGGCTATTGCGTGAGTGTAACTGGCGCCGCGCGCAAATACGCGCCTGGGATACTCTGAACCATCGGAAACCATATAGAATCCATGCTCTCCACGGGTTGATTCCGCTTTGACATAGGTCTGCCCGGCCGGAATTTTCCAGTGCAGAACATTGGGCAGTTTTGCTTGAATGTCTCCCTCTTCGGGTATCCTGTCCAGGATCTGTGAAATCAAGTCCAGGCTCTGGTGAAGCTCACGGTATCTCACTTCAGCCCGTGCGAAGGCGTCGGAACCGGTGGAAGTGATCATTTTTATATCCAGTTCGTTGTATTTTACATAGGGATTGTTAATACGGATATCGTACCCTTTGCCGCTGGCGCGGGCATTAGGACCTACAATACCGTATTCGTCAACCATATCCGGTGTGATAATTCCAAGGCCACGCAGCCTTGATTTTATTATCGTATTGTAAAAAAACGTGTTCTCAACATCCTGCAGCAGTCTTCTGGTTCTGATGATAAGTTCTCTTGCTCTGCCTTTGAATCCATCCGGCAAATCTTTTCTTACACCACCGGGAATCATGTACATGTGATAAACGCGTCCACCTGTCATTTCCTCAAAAAGATCCAGCCAGAAATCTCGCATTCCGATCGTCCACTGGCCTATCGCGCCCATTCCAAGGGAGTTTGCCTGACCGCCAAGCCACATCAGGAAACTGCCCACGCGTGACATTTCGAGATTGAGCGTTCGCAGCCACTGCGCTTTTTCAGGGACGATTATTCCCGCCAGATCTTCCATCGCGGCGGAAACACAGTATTCGTTGGTATCAGGCTCCGGTACGCAGATACGACATACGATAGGGAAGCACTGAATGTACTTCCTTCTTTCCATCAATTTCTCAAAACTTCTGTGCAGATAGCCGACATGGGTTTTAGCGTCCACAATTTCGTCACCGCTTACGATTAGCTCAACTGACATGTTACCGGTTACTCCCGGGTGCTGGGGACCCTGCCATATCTTCGTGAATCTGTGCGAATCAAGATCGATAACAGGTTTACCATTCTCCATAACGGGGTACTTTGACCTGTCCGAATCGAAATTACCGTATTTGCTTTTTGAAATATCAGTCATTGTTTTTCCTGATTTCAGGAGATTCCGCAAAGTCACCGTACATTTTTTCTTTCATGTACTCCTTCGGGTCCTTTGTGAATCTGCCTGGACGCGGGTAAAAAGTCCGTTCCGCATACGCTTTTGTATCGAAATCCCGTCTCATCGGAGGTATTTCTTCCCAGCCTTCCAGAACGAAGGATTCGTGAACTCGCGGAGAACCAGGAAAATCTATACCGAACAGTTCATGCAATTCGCGCTGATACTGCCAGGCATGAGACCATAATTTATGAATGGAAGTCATTTCAGGTTTATCTCTGCCAATAAAGACTTTGATTCCAAGGTTAACCCGGTTATCGTAATTGTACAGCATATACGTTAACTGGAATTCATTATTCTCGATGTAATCCACGGCCTGCAGGAAGGCCAGGTGCGTAAAGCCTTCGTAATTCTTCAGATGTGAAAGAAGCAGTTCAAGCTGTTCCCGTCTGACAGTGATAAAATACAGATCATCTCTTTGCTTTGTAGAGCCTTCAAGCTTGATCATCTGTGAAATTCTATTGAATAATTGGTCCATTCGAACTCCTACCAGTTATAATCCGGCATATTCCAGTCTTTGATAATCTGTTTCTGGTTACTCTTGTACCAGTCAAAATTCTCAACGTACTTATTCATTCCTTCACATTCACCGGCTCTTATTTTTTCCTTCAGTCGGTTGAAACCCGCGATGAGCGCTTCGGGACGAGGCATGCAGCCGGTTATGTAGACATCGACAGGAATGTAAAAGTCCAGTCTTTTGATCGTATTGTAACTGTCGTAATACATTCCACCGTTTATCGTGCAGCTTCCCAGGGCAATTACGTATTTCGGACCCTGCATCTGTTCGTAACTGCGAACTATTCTTTTAATGGTTTTAATGGATGCGTAACCGCCGACAATAAATACTGAAGCCTGCCTGGGAGTCGGGCGGGGAGCAATACCGTAACGGAACATATCGTACCTGGAGGTCATCAGAGGTCTTATTTCGGTTGCGCCGCACCCCGTGCCGAAGGCGAGCATCCAGAGAGACCGGGACCTGGCCCAGTTACGGAAACGTTCGAAGTACCTGTTCTGCGCTTCCACTTTGGACGGACGAGCGTCGGCGAACAGATCGCGTTCATTCTCCGGAAGACCTTCATTGGCCAGCTTCATCTGGTGTTCTATTTCATCAATATCTTTTTTATCCAAAATTTCCCCTTAAAAATAAGCAATGTAAATTATCGAAATAATCCCGATAAGCGTTGGCCATTTTAAGAAAAATCTGAAAGACTGCTCCGGTCTGAACCGTGGAAACGCTGCTCCTACAAAAACAGAGAACATGTATATCATGAATGTTTTGAAAATCATTTCAACTAAATTGGTTGCTCCTCCAAAAAACAGGTTCATGAAAAGGACCAGTTTGGCGGCGGCGAACAAACCTCTATTGGTTTGCAGAATTGAAAGAAAGCCGCTGTTCATCTCGATCGGAGGACCTATGGGAATTTCCTGGGGCGCCATAACTATACTGAATGGAGAATGCATGTTCATTCCCAGCAGTGATACCATGGCGGCAATAACGGCCAGCGGATTTGTGAACAGTGTCCAGTTAAGAAAACCTCCCTGCTGCGCCCCGACTATTGTTGTTATGTTCAAAGAATGATACTGGATAGCGACCGCTATAACCGCAAGCGAAAAGGGAACTTCGAAAGCAGACATCTGGGAAAGACCGCGGGCGATGCCTATTGGCGAATACGGATGGCCCCCTTCACCTGCCCCCAGAGCCATTCCCAGTTGACCGAAGAAAACGAAGTACATTACCAGAAGCAGGTCTCCAGCCATGGAAAAATTCGAAAAAACGACGGAACCGTAGATCACCGGAATAAACAGGTAGGTTCCAAGGCCGCCCGCCAGACGGAAAACCGGTCCTAAATAGAACATCATGCCATGAGAAACCGCGACTCGCCTGCTGGCGGTCTGGATAATATCAAGGAAAGGCTGCCATACAGGAGGGCCGAACCTGCCATGAACTCTCGCGTATATCTTGCGGACAATACCTCCAAGGGTAATGCCGTAGAATGTTGCCACGGCTACAGAAATTGCTGTGTAGAGGATTTTAACCCATATACTCATAACCGTACTCCAAGGTAGATTACCACGATATACAGTATGATATGTAAAATATATGTCTGTCCATTACCTGTATATAAACGACGGATAAAATCTCCAAGGCTGTGTGCCCATTCAGAAGCCCCGTGCCAGAAGTTCCAGATTCTCGGCAGGGTTAAACTGCCAAGCGCCTTGTTGTAATGGGCGTACATATTGTGAGCAAAATGTGTTGTCTGAGGAGATTCCGGCCTTTCCGCCGCGTAGACGATATTGAATTGTTTGACTTTCTGAGTTTTACCTTTGATGATCATCAGGTATATCAGGGCAGCCGCGAAAACTCCCATTGTCACATGCATTATCAGGTTCCCGTTCCAATTTCCCAGGCTGCTTGTAATATTTAACCCGTCGATTGAAATGGATGAATCGAAGTAACGCATGGCAATCGAATTCAATGGTTTTACTATCAGGTTCGGAAACATTGATATGGCCATGATTCCAGCGATGAAAATGTATTGAGGAATAATGAACCAGATCGGAGCTTCCTTCACGTCCCTGTGTTCGTATTTAAGCTGTCCGAGGAAAATCGTGTGTATCAATCTGTAAAGGTACAGGAAACTGACGGCAGAAGCGAAAAACAGTACTCCAGCCTGCAGATACCAGCCTTTTAGAATAAAGGAGGAATAGATAAGCCACTTTCCTCCGAACCCGGACAAGGGTGGCACCCCGGATACGGCGATTATTGAAATCAGCACACTGATGTACGTAAGGGGCATCTTTTTTATCAGTCCGCCCATTCTGTACATCGTTCTTGTACGGGTTCGATAGTATATCCCCGCGACCGCAATGAACAATGCGGATTTGAACATCATGTGATTGAAAGCCAGATATAGCGAGGAAACCCATCCCAGGTGGCTGAGCAGTGCCAGCGCGGCGATAACGTAACCGACCTGACTCATGCTGGAATAAGCCAGCAGCCTCTTGGCGTCTTCCTGGAAGGAAGCCAGGAAAGCTCCCGTGATGGCTGTTAATACCCCGATCCAGCCGATCCAGTAGAAAATATCGAATGAAGGTGTATTGTTGATATAGGAAATTGCGACCATCGTAAGACCGAACACTCCGGCTTTCAGCAGGATGGCTGAAATAAACGGAGAAACATCTGATTCCGCTTCGGCGTGGGCTTCAGGCAGCCAGATGTGCAATCCCAGCGAGCCTGCTTTGATCATGAATCCAATTGCGAGAAGAATTACCGATATAAAAGGCAGATTCACGGTTGAAATAGATTTAATGAGGGCGGAGGTTGATGCCGGTTCAGGCGCAAGGTTGAACCCGGCCATCATCAAATAGGCTCCCGCTGTGGAGAAAATCATGTACATCAGTGAAGCTTTAAGAGCATTCTTTCCCCTCAGTATCAGAAGGAAAGAGGATAATGTCATAAATTCCCAGCTCAAAAAGAACTTCAGATAGCTGGTCGCGATAATCATATTGCCGAAAGAAAAGATCATCATCAGGAGAAAACCGTAGAATCCTCTGCTCCGGTTTTTCCTGTTCAGGGTTGAGATGATGTTAATAGCGCTGCCGATTATGAACAGAACCGCGAAAAACAGCTGAATATTGCTTTCGAAAGGGTAAATGTAATACCCGTAAAGCAGTACCGCCGCCATCGACATCATGCCTTTGATTTTGGAAGGCAGGAAGTCTGTCACTTGGATAAACAGAACCGCTATCACAGGAAGAGAATAAATCCAGTTGAAATGGTAATAGTATTTCATAACTATTACAGAAAGGATCAGAGCCAGGACACCAAACACCGTAGTCGAGAAAAGTTTGCTGAATTCGAAGGCGGGCCTTGTTTCGCCTGAAGGATCTTTACTCTTAACGGTTATGGTAAACCATCTGAAAAGGAAAACCAGTTCGAACAGGGATCCCAGCAGAACGGCCGCAAGCACAAAGAACATTTTCGAATGGACAAGTATTCTGACGAATTCCCATTTTGCCCAGAACCCCGCGAAAGGAGGGAGACCCGCCAGGGCAAAAAGGAAAATCCCGAACAGTACAAGAAGCAGTTTGCTGTTTCTTAGTATACCCCAGTCGTTGATATTGTTACGGTTCACAATTCCAGTAAGCCAGAAAAGACCGGCTTTGGAAATCAGGTGATTCAGGAAGAATCCACCCACGATAATATATTTCAGATTACCCTGTATATTGGCGGTAAATACCAGGCTTGCCAGCAGTAACCCCATCTGCGCTATAGAAGAATATCCCAGGAGTCTCTTCGCGTTTTCCTGCTTCAGCCCGATTAAATTCGAGAAGAAGAAAGTTATTATACCCGCGAAGCCAAACACGTTGAGGAAGTTCTGAGGCAACAGAGGCATTATTTTGTAAAAGACAAATATTATTGCTGCAGAATTGACAACGGCTATGACGGATACGATTCCGGAATCGACGGATTGGTAGACGTCAAGGGCCCAGCCGTTCGCCGGGAAGGGTTTCAATTCGATAAATATCGCTGCTGCCAGCATGAACAGGGCTACAAGGCTGTAATCCGTAAACTGTTCCGATGGAATAAAATCCAGGTTCAGATTTCCGGAGAAGTAATAAATGAATACTACACCCAGGAGGAAGAAGGTTGACGCGACACCTCCGGCGATCATGTACTTGAATCCGGCTGAAAGAGATTGTCGGGTCTTTGTTAACGTGGTAAGGGCAAAAGTGGAAATGGAAAGGATTTCCAGGAATACGAACATGTTGAACAGGTCCCGGGTCATCACGAGTCCGTTCACTCCCATTATCAGGATGAGGTAGAGTATCAGGGAGGATATATGACTCTCTTTGAATTTTCTGAACAGATAAACCGCCGCCAGTAAACCTGTGAAATTGGCGAACAAAAGAACGACGGATTCCTGCAACCCCAATTGTAGATTTATTGAAATCGGCGCGATGAAACCCGCAGTATTGATCGTAAGGGTCGGAACATTTTGAAACGCGAAACGAAAGAACCAGTCGGCGATGATCAGAACGTTAAAGGTTAACACCCCGTAAAACGCGGTCAGAGAAAGATTTCTTCCCTGCCTGTCGAAAATCGACAACAGGAAACCGACTATCAGTGAAATGACCAGTATGTATATAGGACCTACCATTTTAACTCCTGATAGTCGTCGATTGAAAGTGTTTTTTTCCTTTTGTACATTTCGACAACGAAACTGAGCATCAAGGCTGTTACGGCAAGGCCGATGACTATTGCCGTAAGTACCAGGGCGGAAGGAATGGGATCAACTACCCGTTGAACCGCGTTTGCAGCGTCTACCGCGCCGTCAATTATCGGAGCCGTTCTGTTTTTGAGGTATCCCAGCGAAACAATGATGATATGTGTACCGGTATCGGCTATGGAGAAACCAATGACAATTCTTATAAGGTTCTTGCGGGTCAGCATGGCGTAAATTCCGATCAACAGAAGAGCAATGCCAAGGATAAGGGTTGATATCATCATTCACCCCCCATCGTATCCAGGATGTTCGTCAGTTCCGATCCAACTTTCAAACCGATGAATGAATAAATAACCGGAATGGCGCACGCGCTGAAAAGGTGACCGAAATTACCCAGAGGCAGGATTCTCGGGTTCAAAAAACCGATTGTCAGGAACAGGCCCACTACACCAATGAGAACGTAAATCGTGCCGGAGAACGATTCTAGAATATGAAGGACAGTACGATTGATTTTCACGTTTACATTTGATAACATCGTAAGCAGGAAGCCTGAAGCGATAACCACGCCTCCCTGGAAGCCCCCGCCCGGAGTGAGGTGTCCGTGAGTGAAAATATAGACGCCGAGCATTATTATTAATGCGAACAGAAACGATGATGTAGTCTGAAGTAATTCGGAAACAGGTCTCCTGGTCTGTTTTCCTTTTCTCTTGTTCAGGAGCAATCCGATTCCGACAGTAGCCAGGAAAAGTACGGTAACTTCACCAAGAGTATCCAGACCACGATACGTAACAACCACGGATGTCACAATATTGGGTGTATTCAATTCGTTTACCGAACCTTCGACATAATTAACTGCCAATTCTTTCAGATCATGAGATTCATGGAAATTCGTTATTATCGGCAGAAAGATCATGAACAGTCCGATCATGCCCAGGATAATCAATATTCGGCTGATCATACTATTTCTCCCTGCGAACGCTGTTCAGGGCGTAAAGAAAAATAACGGTAGTCAAACCGGAACCGATTGATGCCTCCGTCATGGCTACATCTGGAGAACCAAGAACGAGGTAAATTACACTTGCAAGAAGGCTGATAACACCGGCGCTTATTATTGCCGCCAGAAGACTCTTGAAATAGATTGC
>CAZOQQ010000074.1:0-9513 GCA_964582075.1 uncultured bacterium
GGCGCGGGTAGTATAATGGATTTCAGAAAAGCGGTTAGGCAGGGCGGTGCATCTGCTGTCGCAGCAGGTAGCATGGTCGTTTATTCTGGAAAAGGATTGGGCGTTCTTATTAATTTTCCAAAACAGAATGCTTTAAGAGAAATATTAGGGGAGACAACATAATGGTATGTTCTCGATGTATTTATGATGATCATATACCTTATATAACTTTTGATTCCGAGGGTGTGTGTAACTACTGTCATCAGTCAGATCAACTTGAAGAAGAATATCCGACAGGTGAAGAAGGATGGAGAAAACTGGAGCTCCTGGCTGAGAAAATTAAAAAAGATGGTAGAAGAAAACCCTACGATGTTGTTATAGGTGTAAGCGGCGGCTGTGATTCATCTTATTTAATCTACCTTGCGAAAGAACTTGGATTGCGTCCTCTGGCCGCGCATTTTGACAATACATGGAATTCCAAAATTGCTGTGGAAAATATCAACAATATGTTGAGCAATCTCGATGTGGATCTTTTCACGCACGTAGTGGATAATCGGGAATACTGTGATATTTTCAAGTCATTTCTTAAAGCCTCGGTTCCGGAAATAGATAATCCGTCCGATATAGGTCTGGCAACGACGCATTACCTGGCATGCGCGAAATACGGGATTAAGTACATTTTCGAGGGACATTGTTTCAGAACTGAGGGAATATCACCTCATGGATGGTTCTATATGGATGCCAGATATATAAAGAGCGTTCAGAAGCAATTCGGCACCTATCCGATCAAGACACTTCCTAACCTGTGGTTGCTGAGGTGGCTGAAATGGGCCATCATCGATGGAGTAAAGAAGATAAGGCCCATATACTACATAGACTATGACAAGGAAGAAGCGAAGAAGTTACTTTCAGAGAAGTACGGGTGGCAATGGTACGGAGGCCATCACATGGAAAACAGGACGGCTTATTTTACCAATAATTATTACCTTCCGTTGAAGTTCAATATCGATTTACGCTACACTGAATTCGCAGCCCTTGTAAGATCAGGCCAGATGACGAGAGAAGAAGCTCTAAAGAAGATAAAGGAACCGAAGCCGTTCGATACAGGAATACTGGAAGAGGTGAAAAAGAGACTCGAATTTACCGATGAAGAATTTGATAAAATAATGAACCTTCCCCCGAAATCCTATCGAGATTACAGAACGTACAAGCAGACTTTCGAGCGGTTCAGATGGTTCTTCTGGGTCATGTACAAGCTGGATCTCGTTCCAAAGAGTTTCTATATGAAATACACATCGAAGTACAAATAGAATTATCGAATGAAGAAGCGAAGACTACTTCTGGGAATCGGTGAAATTGCCGGATATTATACAAATCTGAAAAAGGGTCTCGATGAACTTGGAGTGAAATCTTACTTTTTCAGTATTGATGCCCATCCATTCAAATACGGTCACTCGAAAAAAAGGGAAAAACCGTACATGCGGATGGTCAGGTACTTTCTGCAGAAAAAAATAGATTCGAAGAAAAGGAAATCAGTCGTTGAAATCGTATGGACTCTCCTGCTGGTACTGTCCATATTTCCTCTGAGGCTGAGCATATTCATATGGTCGCTGTTCTGGTGCGACGTTTTCGTATTTCACGGGACTTCCTCTTTCTTTCATGGTACTTCTTCATTTTTCGAAATGTTCGATCTGCCGATACTGAAGTTCTTCGGTAAACGGATTATCTGGATATTCCACGGCAGCGATACCAGACCGGCATTCATGAGCGGTTCCAGTGTATCGGAAGACTACGGTATTTCGATTGAGAAATGCTTCAGGACCGCGAAGAAACAGAAGAAGTGGATCAGGCGAATTGAGCGGTACGCCGACGTTATAGTTAACCATCCTCCCAGTTCTCAATTTCACGAAAGAAAATTCGTTCAGTATCTCGCGCTGGGAATCCCGTTCCGTTGTGAATCCGAAACAGGGAATGCAGACAGGACGGCTGCGAAAGATGGTAAAGTACGTATTGTTCACGCGCCGTCATTTTCCGAATGCAAAGGATCGAGCAGATTTCGCGAGATAATTGAAAGGATGCGGGAAAAAGGCTATCCCCTCGAGTACGTAGAGATTGTCGGAAGACCAAATTCCGAGGTTCTGCAGGAGCTGGCCGATTGTGATTTCGTTATCGATGAGCTTTATTCAGATACTGCAATGGCGGGCCTGGCCACCGAAGCAGCATTCTTCGGAAAGCCTTCGGTAGTCGGCGGCTATGCGACCTTCGAGGATATGGTTCAAATGAACGATTCATTCATCCCTCCATCCGAATATCACCATCCTGATGAAATAGAGGATGCGATAGAGAAAATGATAACGGATGAGGAATACAGGCACGCCCTGGGAAAGAAGGCCGGGGCTTTTGTAGCTGAATACTGGGCACCTCGAAAGGTTGCGGAGCGGTTCCTTCGCCTTGTCGATGATGACTGTCCCGATGAATGGTTCTGCGATCCACAGGACATTCGTTATGTACACGGTTGGGGTCTGCGTGAGGATGATGTCAGAAGTCTTATCGGGCGATACCTGGAGTACGCTGGAAAGAAGGGGCTCTATCTGTCCAACAAGCCTGAACTGGAACGGAAAATTATCGAATTCGCCTCTGATGAAAATAGATAGATTAAAAAGGAGCTGGTACAGCAGAGCCCTTCTGGTAATCGTTCTGATAGCGGTTATCTGGGTTGTGTGGAAGAATGTATCTGAGATTTCCAGTTACAGTTTTGAACTGGATTTCAGTTATCTTATTGCAAGCTTCATTGTTGTAGTCCTTAATTATCTTTTCTGTTTTCTGATATGGCATTGGCTGACAGTTGCTTTTGGCCTGCACGTTCCCGCCGTTCGGGCAGCGAAAGGATGGTTCCTTTCGTACCTGGGTAAATACGTTCCGGGAAAGGTTGCGCTTCTTCTTGTGCGAATGGACGTTTACAAAGATTATTCTAGCAGGAAAGTTGCTGTTGCCACTGTAGTGGAATACATCGTAGCGCTTGTTGCAGCATGTTTTGTAGTTCTTATATCGCTGCTGTTTTCACCCGAAATTGTTCCCGAGTACGTTCGATGGTTTGCGGTTCTGGGAACCGTTCTGCTTATGAGCATTCTCTATCCCCCTCTTCTGAAGAAATCGGTGAACCTGGTTTTCAGACTGATTAAAAAAGCTCCTCTGCTTGAAGTTCCCTCGTTCGGGAAGATACTGTTGCTCGTTGGAGCGTACATTGTTGCCACTCTGGTTGCCGGTTTCGCGCTCTTTCTTCTTTTGAACTCCCTGTCACCGGTGTCTTCCAGGTATTACATAGTTATAACCGGTGTTTACGGCATTGCTGGTTTAGCTGGTCTGGCGGCGTTTTTCGCACCTAGCGGAATAGGGGTTCGTGAGGGTGTTCTTCTTCTTATACTCCCGTCATTTATCCCCGAACCAGCTGTGGTCGTAGGGACAATTGCGATACGATTAATAACTACTTTGACAGAATTGCTTCTCGCGGGTTTCTTTGCTGCGCTGGATCGAATACTCGTTCGGCGTGACAATCATGCAGATTCACTGTAATGCTGTCGCTTCCAGGCCGGTGGAAACTGACAATCGGTGCGTAAGAAGGATCTCGTCTCTCTACACCGGCTCCGCAAAATTTTCCAGCAATCTCATGCCGAATTTATGGCTTTTCTCCGGATGAAACTGAACTCCATGAATATTCTCTTTCTCAACGGCCGATGGGAAATCGTATCCATAATTCGTCGTGCATATTACGTTATTCTCATTCTTGCAGACAAGATGATACGAATGAACAAAATAGAAGCGGGATTCGTCGGATAAACCGTTAAAAAGAAGACTGTCCTTTTGTATATTAACGATATTCCATCCCATATGAGGTATCTTCAGTCTATCGGAGTCATTATCGAAGTTGAACTTGACGGTATCAGCGTTAATCCATCCCAGACCCGGAAGACTTCCCTCCTCACTTCTTTCGGCGAACAACTGCATTCCCAGACAGATTCCAAGAATGGGTGTTTTATCGGAAATAACTTTGGCGTTAAGAACAGAGATAAAACCCAGATCAGTAATATTCTTCATTCCGCTGTCAAAAGCGCCAACTCCCGATAGAACCAGTTTGTCCGCATTCTCAATTTCGGAAATGTTGTCGGAGATAACTGATTGTACGCCGATATGCCTGAACATATTCTGAATTGACCCGAGGTTGCCCATGCCATAATTGACAATAACGATATTCTCAGCCGCCATTATTCTCTCTTCTTCCATTCATAGTTGCTGTTCAAAGACTGTCAGGCATACAGGAAAAATACACCATACATAGTATTGTCAGAAAGATTCTCTGAATCAATATGCATTCATTCGAGCTTGAAAAGGATGTAGCGGTCGATCGTTAACAATGGATCAAGCTTGAAAGAGACAAAATATCTCCATTGAGTGAGTTCATCGGCTGACAGTTCCGGAGTGATATTGATTGAGGTTATGAACATGTCCATGGCTAAATGGGTTATCCCATTTTCTCTCAGAGCGGCCGTAATACCTTCCGCGTCAGTTCCTGACCACAGTATTTCCATCAATTGAAGTGGTGCTACATTATTGTCGAAAACAGCGTATCCGGGGAAATAGAAGGGACGGTTCATGTTGACCATGAGAGTGGTATCACTTTCGGACAGGTAACGCTCACATTTCCGGTAGAAATCATAGTAAGGCGCGTTCTCGTGAAGGTATGTCGTATCATCCCTGAATTCCCAGGGTTTTTCGTATCCGTATAGCCATCTGATTTTATCGGCGGACCAGACAGCGCAGACAGTAATCAGGATAAAGATTGAGGCTCTTATGAGTTTCTTCGGGTTTTGGAGGAGGCTGTTGAATGCTTCGGCAATCGGGATCGAGAGCATCGCCAAGCCGGGAAGAAAATACCTTACCCTGACGGATGTTCCGTTCGAAATAAGAGCCACAATCATATATATCAGCGGCAGCAGGAATTTTCTTCTTCTGTTTTTAACGACTGGCAGTGCGAGAATAGTCCCTGCCAGAAGTAATGGACCGCTCGCGCCATCGAACAGAACCGGGTTATTCCATTCACCATCAAGCGATATCCTGACCGGAAGGAGAAGATAATCCAGGATTCCGCTTATTGATGAACCGAAGGTATTCACGGCAAAATAACCTGCCGCTCTGCCGCTCATTTGAATATTCGGACCGAAGATACTCTGAAGCAGCGGATATACGGGGTTACTCCATTTCAGAATGTTCGGGACAGCCCACCATACGGTTGTGAAGAAAACCGCAAGGATGGAATACAGGATCACTTTTCTCGACATACTCCTGAAAAAGAAAGGTAAAAGAATAATTACGGAAAATAGAACGATTACTCCGTTGTACTTGCAGCTGCCGGCGCCTCCGGCCCACAGTACCGCGAGAACCGGATTGCCGTCCTTCTTTACGAGTTCCACATAGGCAAGTAAAGAGAAGAATACCAGAAAAGAATCAGAATAGCTCCATGTAGCGTTTCTTACGAGTTCGGGGATACTCATAAGCAGTATGAGAGACAGAACCGCTGCTTTCTTATTTCCTTTTCCAAGAAAGTAACCGGCGGGAACCGAGGCAGCTGCCAGAAATCCAAGCAGACTGATGACTCTCGCAAATCTGAAACCGAATGTTCCCCCTGCGATGGTATAGAGAGATTCGACCAGGTACGGATAGCTGAAAACACCCGCCCAGCCAGGTCTGACGATTCTTCCGGCTTCAAGCCATATCCTTGCCTCGTAAAGGTGGTGGATCATGGCGTCTCTGGAAACCGGAGGGAGAATAATCAGAGGGAAGAGTATCAATCCGCATAGTGCTATCATTAAGCCGCTTACGGGAACAGCGAAATGTCCCGGGCGAACCCACAGGAACGCTCCGATTGCAAGGATTATCCATAGCAGGGAGGGCAGCAGGTATCCAGTCCACCCTGCGGCGGATACAAGGAAATACACCAGCAGAACGCCAGCGCCGAATTTACCGGCCCATGATTCCGGGTGCGGGAGAGTGAGAGATCCCCACCCGGTAAAGGATACTGCCAGGATCATCAGGAAGAGAAAACTACCGATCAATACAATCATCGACGTTCCCAAAAAATAAGAGTTCTACGATATCAGCTTATCTTCCCTTCAATTCCCGGTTAGCTTCCATATCGAATAACATTGCGAATAGAATTGATTGCATTCCGATGAACGTACAGAACAGAATAGCGAGGGCGTTAATCTTCGGGATATACGAAGTTGTTGCCCAAAAATAGAGAAGCCTGGCAATCAGTGGAATATCCAGCAGAAAAAGAACAAAGCCGAAGGTATAGAAGAGAACGAGCGGGTGAAAATCTCTGATTATGTACTTCTGGACCATTCGCCGCATGAACAATCGGAGGAGGAGGAGGGGCAGCGTGAACAGTACCCTCGATATTTTAATGCCACTCTTTTCTCCAACATCGTAAAGCGGGTTAACCGGTACATCCATGACGCGCATGTTGAAGATATTACAGGTTACCAGGAAATCGTTAGGCATGCCGTAGCGCGGGTAAATGTCTTCGAGTGGAAGCAGGTGGAGCGCTCGGTGGTTCAATGCCGTATACCCGGTTTGAGAATCGGTTACATGCCAGTAACCGGACGCGATTTTTGTCAGAAAAGTGAGCGCTGAGTTCCCGAGGTAACGAACCCTGGGAATCTTCTTCCAGGCTTCTCCCGTTATAAGACGATTTCCCTTCGTGTAATCCGCGCGATCGTCAACTACGGGGTCAAGCAGCGCCGGCAGATCGTCGGGGTCCATCTGGCCATCTCCGGCCATTACAACGGCGATATCGATATTATTTTCCCTGCACCAGATATAACCTGTTCCGATAGCCCTGCCGACGCCGGAATTCTTCTCGTGGCGAATCAGATGAATACGTTCGACGGTTTTTTCGAGTTGTTCAACGATTTCGGCAGTACGGTCTTTGCTGCGGTCATCGACGACTATTACTTTGTCCGCGAAATCGGGTATCGTGAGAACTGTACGTTCGATCTGTGTTTCCTCATTGTATGCCGGAACAACGATACCAATTCTTTTACCCCTGTACATCGTAAATCAACCGTCCGTTTTCGTCCAGGCTGTACTTCTTTTCGCATCTGGGACATCGAACATTATTATTGAATTCGGGCAGGATCTCACCACATTCACATGCCCATCCTATTCTCCTTGCGGGAACACCGACCATCAGAGCGTAATCGGGAACATCAGTGGTAACTACGGCTCCGGAACCTATGAAAGCATGTCTGCCGATAGTGTTACCGCAGACAATTGTCGCGTTGGCACCGATTGAGGCACCCTCTTTCACCAGGGTTCTGGCATAGAATTCGGAACCTCTCTGTGGGTATTTGCTTCTGGGATCCTTCACGTTGGTAAAAACCATCGAAGGACCGCAGAATACATAATCCTCCAGAATGACCCCCTCGTATATCGACACGTTGTTCTGGATTTTGCAGAAATTACCGATTTTAACATTACTCTGAACGAAGACGTTCTGACCCAGCGTACATTCTTCACCCAGTTCCGAGCCAGACATGATATGACTGAAATGCCAGATGCAGGTTCCCCTGCCGATTATGGCGCCATCGTCTACGAATGCTGATTCATGCATAAAGAAATCCGGCATACTGTTCCTTACTTCAATGCTAATGGATGCGAACTACTGTTAATTCCAATCGGATTTGACTTGCGAATGTTGTGTATAAGCTCAACGGAAGGTCTAACATCGTTTATCCCGAAACCCGAACCGGCAAGAGTTTTTTCGTACAGCTTTGTATGGAGTCCCGTAAACCCGCTGGTAAATTCCAGTTCATCGTTGTTGATGGAAATCACCCTGTAGGTTGAAGGTTTATTATTCTTGGTGAGAAGGGGGGAATCATTTCTGTTTATTGACAGGTACCATCTGACTCTTGCTTTCTCGAGTTCAAGAAAACCCGAACAGCGGGTTGGTTCGGATATATGAACCTCACTGTTTTCAACGGCTCCGAATATCCATATAAGCATATCGTAGAAGTGTACGCCTATATTCGTTGCCAGACCTCCGGAACGTTCCATGTTGCCTTTCCAGGAATTCAGATACCACGGTCCGCGAGGCGTTATGTATGTAAGCTCAATTTCGTACTTCTTTCCGGGACCGTCCTCACTTATGCGTTTTTTCAGAGCGATGATGGATGGATGAAGCCTTAGCTGCAGAACAGACCAGACTCGGCAGCCTGTTTCACCCTCCAGTTCAGCAAGAGCGTCCAGGTTCCAGGGATTCAGCACCATCGGTTTCTCACAGATAACGTCCGCTCCAACACGGAACGCCATTCTGATGTGGGCATCGTGCAGGTAATTAGGTGAACAGATGCTCATCCAGTGGACCCTTTTCTCCTCGTTTATTCTTCGCAGTTTCTCCAGGTGTCGGTCAAATCGTTCGGGTTCGGGGAAAAATCTGGCATCCGGGCAGTACCTGTCCATGATTCCCACCGAATCGTGAGGGTCAAGCGTGGCAACAATTCGATTTCCCGTGGCTGTTATGGCTTCAAGATGCCTTGGAGCTATGTATCCAGCGACCCCTGTTACCGCGAAATTCGCCATACAAATATCCTTATCCATCAGTTGAAAAAATCCTTTAAGAATCATACAATACGCTACCCGCCCCGGTCAAACCTCCGGAAAAGCAATGAATGATGGGAGACTCAAGTTGGAAATTGCACGACATCAACAAAATATAAACGGATATGACAAGCCATATCGCATATAAACAGCATATTCAATATTTGGTAAGTATTATGCATCAAGTATAGGTGAAGTGATTTATATACCGGAGGTATATTATGCGGAAACATGGTTTTACACTGATTGAACTGATGATTGTGGTTGTAATAGTCAGTATTCTGTCCGGTATCGCAATCCCGAAATTCTCCGCGGTAAAAGAACAGGCAAACGAGGCATCCTGTCGAAGTAATTTACGTGCGCTGGCAAACGCTGAAGCTATTTATTACGCGTATTTCAGTACGTACGGTCTGATCGGTAATCTGGGAACTTCGGATATTCTTGCTAACGCGACATTACTGAGATGTCCGACAGCTTTTGCCGGTTATTCAATAATACACACAGGCGATGATTATTCGGTTCCCTGCCCCAATGCTGATCCCAATCACGGAAGCATAGCTGACGGAATTCCGTCCTGGTAACATTGCCGGATGGTACGCAGTTAGAACTCCACCTTACGAATGGTGTTGTTCACCTGCATTGATCTGCAATAGGAAGCACTGTCATGGACCGATTCGGGGGCATCGGGGTCTCCGGCTGCTTCTTCAAAATACCCGGCCGCAAGATTCCATTCCTGCCTGTGTTCAGCAAGTACGCCTCTGTAATAGTTAATTTTCCCGCCCCAGTTGTTGAAGTACGATGGAACAATAAGAAGAATCCAGAGGAAGAGTACTGCAATTCCCTGCCATGAAAACTTGCTTTTTCTTATTGAAAATACCC
>CAZOQQ010000075.1:0-1555 GCA_964582075.1 uncultured bacterium
GCTATTGGCGGGGTTGGAGCCGTTCCGAGACTGACCGGTAAAAAACTCAGCGGTACTGACGATTTTGCCGCATCTTTGATAAGTGTCTACCCTGAAAGTATGACCTTCAACAACTATGTGACAACTGAAGAGAATTACTACGCTACCGAAATAGCAAGAACCATTGCCCTTATTCCAAGAGTCTGGAAAAGTATTACACCTGTAATGCTCCATGCTGATACAGGTCAGGGTAAGACACATCTGCTCGCAGCAATCGCCAGATCGACTCATAAAACAACCCTTATCCTCAATACCGTCGATCTGCACATTGAGTATCAGCAGTGTCTGAAAGCCGGTATGGAGAAAGAACTGCGTGACTGGATAACATCGTACGAGCTTCTGATGCTGGATGATATACAATTCTCTCAGGGTGATATGCAGTTTCAGAAGTTCCTCATCTCCGTTGTTAACCGTATGCCAAGAGGAAAACATGGAATAATCACCGCCTCCGATGTTGCTCCCGGAAAGCTGCTTGATATCGATGCTTCCTTCTATTCCAGGTTAATTTCGGGACTGGTAATAAAACTGGAAACTGTCAACCTTGAGGGAAGGAAAGAGATTCTCAGAAATCTGTTCGGACAGACTGGTGTCAAACCGGAGGATGATATTCTTAATTTTATTGCTACACATGTTACATTGAACATCAGGCAGCTGAAAGCCGCCGGTCGAATGGTTCTTGCGCAAATGCTCGGCCCGGCTCACGATGTAAACATCAAGATGGTCAATGACATACTGAGCTTCATGCAGATATATGAAAAGAAGGAAGGTCTTCCAAGAGCCTCACAACTTAATGTCAGGATTGAAACCGAGACCGCAGCTGATCCGTCTCCTTTTATCGTTGTTGATATAGACGAGGAAACGGGAAAGGTTGATAAACCCCGGGAGTCGGAGTCCGATTCGGTTGAAACGAATGGAATTGAAGAAGATCACATTTTCAAGCAGGAGACAACAGCTTCGGTCAGTCACAATGAAAAGTCCGATACTTCGAAATACAAGAACATGGTTGAATCGGCTCAGACTGTGGATAATCAGATAGAGGCTCTTAAACAGGCAGTCGCCGATCGTATCGAACAGCTGAAAACCAAGAGTGTCGATTCGAGAGAGATCAATAAACTGAGATTTGCTCTGACTTTTTTGAACCAGGGAAAGCTGGAATCGGCCATGCTTGCTCTCAGGCCTGATTAAGGTTGTAGTGGGTAACCGGAGTAATTATGGAGAATAGGCTGGATAGTTTTCAAGGCGTCGCTTGTTTTTTGAGCGCCCTCGCCCATGCTTCCGAGAGAAATTTAGGTCAAAGCAGTCGTTCCATATGCATGCTGGCGGGAAAGAAATTCGGAAGCGAAGCTGTTAAAGATGTGGAAAAAACCGATAATCCGGAGAAGGCGGTTGAGCTTCTCAGCAAAGCCCTGAAGAAGCAGGGAATAGTGTGGGATTTTGAACCTTTCAAAGGCGAACGTGAAAATCTTCTGGAAGAAAGAGACGGGGCTCTTGTAATGAGACTTGTATTTCGAACCTG
>CAZOQQ010000075.1:1565-3730 GCA_964582075.1 uncultured bacterium
TGCATGGTAAGAAACGCTCTTTTTCGATATGCCCATGACCAAAAAGAATCACTTTGTTACATGGCTCATGGAGTATTTGCAGGAGCTATGGAAAGGGTTATCCCCGGTAAGAAAGTGCATATTGAAGTTCTTCACGCGGGACCCAATGCGTGTCTGAAAGAAATGATAATGCGGGATACACGATGAAAACCCGAATTTCCACTGAGTGGCTTTCAGGGTGTTCCGGATGCCATGTTGCCATGGTTGATCTTCATGAAAAATTATTGAACCTTACTGAAAACACGGAATTCGTACGTATCCCGGTACTCATGGATGAGAAGGGTTATCCGGACGCCGAGATAGGAATGATTGAGGGAGCCGTTAGAAGCGAGCATGACAGAGAAGCCCTTCTAAGAATGAGGGAAACATGTAAAACACTGATCGCTTTCGGAACCTGCGCTGTATACGGTGGTCCGTCAGGTATTGGATGGCTGCACGGAAAGGATGAGATTCTTAACAGGATCTACGTTGAAACAGACACGGCCGAGAAGGAGGGAAAACTGCCCGAAGACGCTCCCGAACTTGAGCCGGGTGTTATTCCAGTGAACGAAGTTGTTGACATCGATTTTTATATTCCGGGTTGTCCTCCTCATCCATATTTCATTGCTATCGCGATAATGACCCTGATAGGGGCTTCCGTACCTGAAATCTCCATAAAAACCGTCTGCTCCGCCTGTAATCGACGAATGGAAAAGCGCGAGGGAGTGACATTGCAGAGAGGAATCGGCTACGCTCCGGAGGATGATATCTGTTTACTGAGCCAGGGAGTGATTTGCCTTGGATCAGTTACACTCGATCGCTGCCATGCTCAGTGTCCGGTTAAAGGTGTGGCATGCACCGGATGCGCGGGACCTTCACTTGATCTGATTATTGAACCTCATCTGGACATTCGGACCATGATTTCAAAAAGGGTGAATCTGTTGACCGGAATAGACCGCGCTGAGATACGGGATTACATGGAAAAGGAAGCGAAAACGTTTTACTCATACGCGTTATCCTCTCCGGTAATCTACAGGAAACCCACGGTTGAGATAAGAGAGTGGACCGACAAATGAGCTGTTGCGTGACTGTAGTGATATTCAGAAGCTTATTATGAGTAAAAAAGTAATAATTGATCCGGTAACAAGAATAGAAGGTCATGCGAGGATAGTGCTGGACGTAAACGATTCGGGTAATGTATCCAGCGGACACCTGCAGGTCCTGGAGATCAGAGGATTCGAGAAACTCCTTGAGGGTATGGAGCTTTTCAAACTTCCCTTTATAACCGGCAGAATATGCGGTGTATGTCCGGCAGCGCATCATCTGGCATCGGTAACCGCCATTGAAAACGGTCTTGGCGTGAAAATTCCGGCCGACGCGGTACTTCTGCGGGAACTCATGTATATGGGGCATCTCCTTCATTCACATGCACTCAGCACATTCGTGCTTACCGGTCCCGATGTTCTTATAGGACTCGGAGCCAAACCTGAGGATCGGAACATCTTTTCTCTTCTGAGCATTGCTCCTGAGATTGTGAAGAAGATTCTTGCGGTAAGGAGCATTGGTCAAAGAATAGTTGAGATGGTCGGAGGTAGAGGCGTTCATCCGGTAACATCCGTTCCCGGAGGACAAACTTCGAAACCCGATAATGATGAAATCAGGAAAATTGAACAATGGGGCATGCAGGCAAATATACTGGTGAAGGAATTATCGGATGTTTTCAGGAAGAAACTGGAGAATATTTCATATTTGAGAGAAATTGGAGAGCTTCCCTATAATTCTGTCGCGCTTTCCAATGAAGGAAGTGTTACTTTCGCGCAGAATGTCTGCAGAGTTATCGATCCCTCAGGAGAGGTTGAAAGAACTTTCACTGTGGATGAGTATGCAGACAATCTGGTAGAGCATCCAATGCAGGGATCTTACATGAGATCCGTTAAACTTAAATCGGGAGGACATGAGAAGAAGTATTTTGTTGGTCCTCTGGCGAGGCTGAATGTGAACAGCAGTTTCTCAACTCCGGAAGCCAACGCCCTTCTGGCGGATTTTAAAGGCAAAGGTCGTACCAGATTATCCCCGGTTGATTACCTTGAAGCAAGACTCATCGAGATGGTATACTGTACTGAGAGAATCGCTGAAATATGTGGAGG
>CAZOQQ010000075.1:3830-9420 GCA_964582075.1 uncultured bacterium
CAAGACTCATCGAGATGGTATACTGTACTGAGAGAATCGCTGAAATATGTGGAGGGGAACTTGGCGGAGGTCCGATAATAACCGAAGCGTGTCCTGCAGGAGGTCGTTTCAGAGGTATTGTGGAGGCTCCGCGCGGTATTCTGATACATGATTACGAAGCTGATGATGATGGTAAAATAATCAGCGCGAATCTTATAGTCGCGACACAGAACAATTACGATGCCATCGATCATACGATTACAGCCTTCGCGAAACACTACAGAACTTCCGGAGACGATAATCTACTCATGAACGGTGCTGAATTCGCTCTCAGGTGTTTTGACCCCTGCCTGGCGTGCGCTACGCATGCGGCGGGAAGCATGCCGATGAAAATAGAATTCAAAAGCGATAACAGAACATTCAAAGTGCTCAGAAGGGAGGGCAGGGAACAATAAAGATTATAATCGACGAAAACGCATGCGTTGGATGCATGTTGTGCGTAGATGAATGTCCTACAAACGTTTTTGAATTCAACGAATATAAACGGATACCGGAAGTTCTCCGGGAGAAGGAGTGCTTCGCTTGTCTCAGTTGCAGCGAGATATGCCCCGCGACGGCAATTACGCATAAGGATATCGTACATTCCGAAGAGTGTTACCATGATAAGGAAAATCTTGATCTTGCTTCCAGACTGGCGGTTAATGTACCTCTTCCGAATACGCCAATGGATGATGAGCATAGGAAAGCTGCACTTGAAGACCTGGGAATCAGATTGCTCGCAGTTGCTTACGTATTTCGCCAGACTCTTGGCGGAAGTCTCCCTGCGATAGGAACGATGGCCGGAAGAGCGCTTGCGGGGCAGCTTCCAGGGTACAGAATTCCCGGGAACTTCCAGGAAGCCCTTGATCTCGCGGTGCAGCAATTTGCTCCAACCTGGGATCTAAATCCTGATTACAATGGAAATAAGGAACTGGTGATGAATGTAAAGACCTGCTTCATACGGGATCTATGCATTAAAAGGCAAATTGAACCAGGAGGAGATTTGTGTGTGCTTTTTTACAATTACCTCGCGGGATATCTTGGAAAGATGGGGAACGCAAGGCTTAAACTGAAAGAAATACGTTCTGGCGGTGAAGTATGTGTGTGCGATATCGAGGTTTTTTCCGGGAAATGAAAAATGATGGAGTTCATCCGCGCGAACTTGGTATAATTGGTGTAGGTAACACGCTTGCAGGTGATGATGGTGCGGGAAACATGGTTGTTCAAAGGTTGAAGGAGAAATATCCTTCCCGGTCAGACATCTTTCTCCATAATCTTGAAACCGATCCTCTGGAACTATGGGATTTACTTTCTATAGCGAAAAGGTTTATTCTTGTAGATGCTGTTGCGGGAAAACCTGCAGGCAGGTTGGTAGAGGTTGGCAGGGGGAGAACCCGAAGAGCCTGGGCGCCATCTCTTCATAACATGGATCTCTCCGCAGTTATGTATCAGCTGAGCAGTCTTCGACAGGCTGATGAGCCTGAGTGGAACATCTGGGGGGTTACTATTGCTATTCCCGATTATCTTCAGGAGGGTTTATCAACAGAAGTAGCTCTTGCGGTGGATATCCTTGTTGAAAAAATATCTGAAAGAATTGAGTCAAAGAACTATACTACCGAAGCGCCAATTGAATTTGAACGATTTGAGAATATCTGATACGAAAGGACAAATCTATGGATAGTGATGACAGTATTTTCGCACCTGTTGAATTTATCAAAGAGAAGGATTTTACTGATGTCTGCAAATCACGTACTACCGAAGAACAGGAAATGATAATTGACCAGGGATCGTTCAGTAATGATTTGTATATCATAAAAAGCGGTCGTTTCGTAGTAAGCGATTCGACAGGTGAAGAATTCGTTCTGGCGGTCTTGAACGAAGGTGATATCTTCGGTGAGATGGCTTTTTTCAAAAGCGGAATAAGATCAGCGACGGTTACCTGTGTCTCCCCGGGTGAGATTTTCTTCATTAGCAGGGAATCATTCAGAGAATTGCACAAGAAGAATCCCGATCTGGCGATTCGAGTTACATGTACTCTTGCGGGGATGCTTTCAGACCGGCTTAAGCATGCTGACGCGACACTTACCCTTTTATCCGATGACAGTGAACTCAGGCAGCGTTACGAAATACGTCGACTTATGAGAGAATTAAAAGTCTCAATTCGTGAATATCGTAACAATGAAACTGAGTAATTGCAGTTTCTGAGAACTATCAATGTCAGGGGCTTAAATGGACAAAAAAGATTCCGTCGGGTTTAACAGCCCCGGCATTGATTCTCAAACCGGATTCCATGACAAATCCTGTTTAAAGAGTGTTGGTAAGAAGTATCTTCGCAGGGAAAAGCCATGGTCTCTCCTTATGCTTGATATTGATCATTTCAAACTGATAAATGATATCTATGGACATCTTACCGGAGACAAGGTTCTCAAACAGGCCGCACTTACAATCCAGGTTAATCTTAAGGATTCTGATATTGCGATAAGGTTCGGAGGAGACGAGTTCATTGCAGTGCTTCCGGATACAGTTGAAGAGGGGGCATTGGATCTTGCGCAGAGGCTGATATACGAGATCAGGCGTATTTCGTTTATTTCGGGACCTCACATCAGTATTTCCATAGGGGTCAGTCAGAGCAGAGTTACTGATGAGACGATAATGGATCTTGTATCACGTTCTGATAAAGCTCTTTACAAAGCAAAAGAAGCCGGAAGAGGCAGATTCTATTTCTTTACCGAAGATGCGGGGGGGGGCAAAGTTCCGGAAATAGTTTTTTCACATCTTGTGGGACGGAGGCTGGAGCTTCAGAAACTCAGGCAGCTGCTGGAAGAAACGGTTACGGATTCAAGCAGATTCGCTGTTATTTCAGGAGAAGCTGGTGTTGGCAAAACAAGACTGGCAGATGAACTTTTGAACTACTGTGATTTCATGAAATCGATTGTCGTACGCAACTCGGTTATGGAACATTCGCAATCCGAACCATTCTCGCTTCTTATAGAACCGGTCAGGGATACTATTTCGGGTCTCTCGAGCAGTGAATTCGATACGGTTCGCAAAGCTGTTGAGCCGGTTCACCCGGCTACACTCGATCTGTTTCCTGAATTGAAGGCCACCGCTATTGATGATACTGTCTACTTTCGGGAAGAGAGACTCAGGTTCAGGATATTCAGGGATATTTCGGCTGTTGTCGCGGCGATATCATCGATTTACCCTGTTACCATTATCATGGATAATCTGCAATGGATCACGGAGCCTGATCTTGCCATACTGTCATTCGTGGCAAGGAATACATCTGCTGCCAATATTCTGTTTTTATGTATTTTGAGAAGAGATGAAATCTCCGAGAAAATATTCAGCAGGCTTTTATCCATAAGGTCATCACTCCCTCTTTTGAACCTTGAGGTAAATAAGATGACGGCAGAAGAAACGCGGAATCTGATACTCTTTTCAATGAAAGATCCTAACGTTCCACAGCAGGTGCAGGAATTCCTGTCGGTGCAGTCCGGAGGCAATCCGCTGTTCCTTCGTGAACTGTTAAAATCCTGCGTGGATATGGGATATATTTCCTGCAGTAAGTCCGGGAAGAAAAAATACAACATACCTTGTGATGTCAAGGTGCCCGTCAGTATTGAACAGATAATTACGATGCGACTTTCAAGTATCAGTACTGAAGCTGCGGAGCTGCTCGAAATAGTTTCCCTTTCGCCCGATCGTTTCACCCTTTCGTTACTTGAGAGTATGACGGGCCACGACAGGGTTGAACTTGCCAGAAAAGTTGATGAGTGTATTAAGTCGGGAATAATAGAAGAGATCATCGATGAAGGTAAGGATCCCGGCTTCAGGTTCACTCATGCTGCCGTCAGGGATTACCTATCTTCAAATCTGCCTGAATCATTGAAACTGGTTTATCACCGGAGAATGGCAGCCCATTTTGAAGAGTCTTTCGTTAAAGGCGGGAAAGAACTTCTCAGGACTGTTGTTTACCATTATTCACATAGCAAGGATAACAGTCATGCTGCCAGGTACGCTCTTCTCGCCGCAGAACAGGCATTTAACAGGGGAGCCAACGCAGATGCCATACACTGCTACACAGAATATATTAACAGGATGCCAGCCGTTTCTGAAAGTACCGAATTGTTCTCTGTTTATACTAACCTGGGCTCTCTTTTTTCAATTACAGGTGAAGTGCAGAAAGCGGACAGTTACCTTAAGATGGCGCTCGATATTGCTTCGGACTCGAAAGAGCTTGCTGATGTCAATTTGAGGCTTGGAAAGAACAACTTGAACAGGAGCCTGTATCCGGAGAGTCTTGAAAACTTCAACGAAGCGGTGAAAATATGCAATGAGGCTGATCTGAAAAATACCGTGATTTTCCGAACGTTTGTTGAAACGCTGATTGAAACATCTTTTGTACACAGACTTCAGGGGAACTACGATGAAGCCTTTTTGTGGCTTAACAGGACTGAAAAACACATGGAAGACTATGGTTCTGAAATACCTGAGGATATCCTCGCTCTTTATTATACCAGGAAAGCTGATGTTATCTCGGAGCTTGATTCGGAGGATGAAGCACTCGAACTTTACAGTAAAGCTCTGGAAATATACACGAGGATTTACGATCTGCCCGGTCAGGCTACCGTTCTTAATAACATGCATGGTATCTATTCCAGTCAGGGAGATTACTCAAAGAGTCTGAATACAATGGAGGAAGTAATCCGAATAGATATGAAGATGGATGATAAACTCGGACTTGCGATAGGATATTACAATATCGCGGAATACTACCAGGAAATAAACATGCTTGACCTCGCGAGAGAGTATTACGATAAATACCTGAATCTTAACGATACAATCAATAATAAACTAGGTATTGGATACGGCAGATACGGTCTTGGAATGTTGAACTGGCTTGAGGGAGAACTTGAGAAGTCCAGGTTTTTCTTTGATGGAGCTGTTGATGTATTTGAGAAACTTAAAGTCAGCCGGTTAAAAACCGAGTGTAATCTTATGGTTGCCAGAATCTGCATTCAAACCGGTGAGTTCGATAAAGCCGGGAAAATCATTGAATCGGTCACCCGGGAGAAACAGAATTCCTCGATAATGCCGGATATACTCTATGTCAAAGGGCTTTTGCTGCTTTTTCAGAATGATTCCAGCCGGGAGTCGCTGGAGCTGGCGATAGTACAGTTCCGAACCGCTATTGATTCTTCTGTAAAACTTTCAGAAGTTAATATAGCGTTATTCTATTCGGCAATTGCGTTGGCAATGAGAAAAATGGGCAAGGAAGAAGATATAATTGCGCTTTTACGGGAGGGCTCAAGGAAACTCGCGGAGAAACTGCAGAAAATAACGCCTTATTCCGTAAGAAAGAGTATAATGACCAGACGCGACCTGGCTGAATTTATAAATCTCTGTCACAGCAGGGGTTTGCCATTTCCTCCTGATGAAATTGTGTTCGCTGCGGAAAGATGAGAATACTAAGGAACAATCGACTTTTGACTGACTTTTTCTTACATCTTTATATGAAAGGTTGAGTTGTACATGAAGGGAGATTTCCACAGGATCTTTCTGGTTTTCC
>CAZOQQ010000076.1:0-9408 GCA_964582075.1 uncultured bacterium
GCCTGGCGATACGAAGTGATCTTAGCTGGTGTGATACACCTGAAACACTTACATTACTCTGCTCCGCAAGATCACAGACGCATCTTTCACCGTTGAAAAGAGACATCAATAGAGAGAGCCTGGTTGAATCAGCCATCTGATGGAACAGTTCTGCAAGCATTTCAACTTCTTCCGGATCGGCATCAAGAATATTATCTGTATAGGCCATTTCAATTCTCTCTGACTTTGTAACCGAGTTTTCTGATAGTATCTTCAACTTCTTTTCTGTTGAATTTCCTTCTATTGTCCAGAACAATAACAGCGGTTCCATCGTTGGCCGATGCGTGAATATTGAGTATTCCTGGCAATCCCTTCAAAGCCCTGACAATTGTCATTTCGCACATTGAGCAGTGCATCCCGTCAACGTGAAGCTTCAAAGTGTTCTCAGAGATACTTTTCCTGGAGGGTTGCGCCATGATATTCATAAAATCCCTGATTGCGAACCAGGTCATTCCCAGCAGGAGAGATACTCCGATGATACCGCTGAATAATCCGGAGAATGTACTTGTTTCATGTCCTGAAACATGGAATTCGGGGATGGAAACATTGAGTGAGTTCAGAATTACTCCGGCTGCCAGACTGATAATGATGACAGTCATCACGTAAATAAGGAATACTCTGATTCCCAGTGTTTTTCTTACGGCTCCCATTGTTGCCGCGTTGGTTGCAGGTCCGGCCATCAGGAAGATAAGAGCACTGCCAACAGGAAAACCGGCGTATATGAGTCCCGCGGCTATGGGAACCGATGAAACAGAGCATACGTAAAGAGGTATTCCAACAGCAAGTGAAGCCAGGAGTCCAACAGGGCCCTGCAGGATTTTGTACTGCGAGAGCTGTCCCGGTTGCAGGAATGTTGTTATAAGCGCGGATACTAGTATCCCGAAGGCAAGCCATCCATATATATCCCTGAAAAGTCCGTTGAACGAGTAATCCCATATTCTTCGAAATACGGAACCACTCTCAATTTTTGTACAGGCAGGTTCCACTCCACTGTTATCCGGAGCACTCCCGGTTCTATCAGCGATTGTTCCTCCGATAAGACCTGCGATGAAGGCCGCGAGTACTTTTGCGAATGCAATCGGCCAGCCGAGAATTGCCCATGTTACCGCAATGGAATCGACTCCGGTTTGAGGGGTGCTTATTAGAAATGATGTAACGGCTCCCCTTGATGCACCATCTCTTCTGAGAGCGATTGCGGCAGGGAGTACTCCACACGAGCAAAGCGGTAATGGAACTCCGATCAGGGCGGCTTTCGCGCTGCTTTTAAATCCCGGCTTTCCCAGGTGGGTCATTATTCTATCTTTTTTCACGAAAACATGCAGCAGTCCCGCAAGAAAAAGTCCCAGAACCAGTGACGGGGCGATTGCGGAAATAGTTCCCCATAAAGCGTGAAAGAAATCCAATACCATCTTTGCACCTTTTCTAATCTATTGAATGATTGAACAAATACTCAAATATTATAATATCTGAAACTTTCCTGTCAATCGAATGAAGCTTCATGACATGAAAGTTAATGCAGGAATATGTGCAGTTGAAATGTACTGCCGGTCAGACAGGTTTTCGAAGAACTTTTTTTATTGCGCCAACGTACATACGATGGTATCCTTTTTCGGGATAGAGACCTTCGATATCACTCTCAAGAAATTGCTCCGGCTGAAAATCATGGTGATAAATCTTATTGCAGACAAAAATCAGGGAGGCCTCTTCAAATGCTGTTGTGCCGGTTGAGGGTTCGAATGATGTGAGACCGGTTAACGCGGCCTTGTCAACATCTCTTCCCGAATGGGAACCACAGTATTCAAGAGCGTTCCTGTAATCGGGAGCAAAAAAACTCATAGTGAAAAGGCTGTTGTTATCCATGAATCTTCTTGTATATCTCTGTGGACGTACAAACACGAAGGCAACTCTCCGGTGCCAGAGTTGTCCAAGTCCGCCCCAGCTCGCTGTCATGGTGTTATAATTATCAGGTGTGGTTCCGGCGGTTAAAAGGAACCAGTCCTCAGCAATCAGAGAGAAAGCGTTCTCGCTGATCGCATCCGGTTCAATTTCAACGAATGATGAATTCATTGTAAACTCCATATATAGTTATAAATGTGCTGATTATGGTTGAACAGTACGAATTACCTGCTCAATCAACACAGCTGGTGAAAACACGATTATAACTCTGTCACTTAAAAAGTGTACTATCGCATGAGTTCCCCGGATCAAGCGGAATGGAAGGCAGGTTGTCAAAATTATAATTTAACTGTAAAATCAAAGCGTTTTGTAATAATTCATCCTGATGCAGAATTGCTGTTCATACATGAAACAAATATGGTAAGCATCTATAGAATAGTCCTGTTTGAAGAAAACTTCATAAGAGGAGGTATATGACACTAAGCAGAAAACCTCTCAGGGGTATGAGACAGCTTGTTCCCGCCGAAAAGAGAGTTCAGGATTATATCATTCGGCGATTGGCTGAAACGGGAGCAGCATACGGATTTGAAGAATACGAGGCTCCGGTTCTGGAACCACTGGAACTGTTTATGGC
The DNA here is from genome assembly GCA_964582075.1 of uncultured bacterium. GTDB lineage: Bacteria > Fermentibacterota > Fermentibacteria > Fermentibacterales > JCC-6 > Aegiribacteria. The sequence goes on from CAZOQQ010000076.1 coordinate 2,570, forward strand.
AAAATCCGGAAGCGAACTGGCACTTGAACAGAGCTACAATTTCATCGACAAGAGTGGCAGAGAACTAATTATGAGACCGGAACTGACTCCATCCCTTGCCAGAATGATAGCAGCTTCAGGAGAATTGATATATCCCGTTCGATGGATGTCATTTCCGGTTTGTTACAGGTACGAAAGACCCCAGCGCGGAAGAGTACGGGAATTCATGCAGTACAATCTGGATATTCTCGGGGTTTCAGGTCTTGAAGCGGAGCTCGAAGTATTTCTTGTATTGAAAAGGATAATGAGCCGTTTGAACGCTTCCGGAGATCAGTATACCATCCGTTACTCAAGTCGAAGACTTGCATCTGAGATTCTGGGGAACATGGGCCTGCAAGGCGATACAATCTCCAAGGCATTTGCAGTCATTGATAAAAGAGATAAAATGAAATCCGGTTCCTGGGAGGAATGGGTCAGAAAAGAGATTCCGGACGGAAGCAGCGCGGATGCAGTTATCAGTTTCGCGTTATGCGACGAACTGGATAATCCGTGGCTGAAGAAGGCCGCCGGAGGAAGTTCCCCTTACACCGAGATTGTCCGATTCAGTGGCATGCTTGCGGATGCAGGTGTTTCCGAGGCAAAATTCGATGCCAGCGTAATGCGGGGTCTGGACTACTACACGGGAATAGTATTCGAGGTAATGGATACCGGAGGAAAGAACCGGAGAGCCATCTGCGGGGGAGGCAGATACGATAACCTTGTTGGCATATTCGGAACTCAAAAGGTTTCCGGAGTAGGGTTCGGACTGGGATTGCTGACATTGCAGCTGTTTCTTGAAACCTACGGACTGATACCGGGTAATGTCTCGGAAAGACATCCCGCTGAACTGTTCATTGCAGTTTTCTCTGAGAAGGAAAGGGTTTTCGCGGTGAATCTCGCGGAAGAACTGCGTGACAAAGGAATTCCCGTGGAAATTGATATTACCGGCAGGAGCCTTTCTAAACAGTTCAGAACAGCGGACAGAAAATCGATCAGATGTGTAGTCGTTATCGGTCCCGAAGAAGTTGCTTCGGGAAGAATAACCATCAGGAAATTATCCTCGGGATCGGAGATGGAATGTGAAATATCGGAGATGTCAGGGATTCTGAAAAACGTGGATCTGTGCGGAGCAGAAGATTAGCAGGATATATGAACAGGATCTCCGGTAAAATAACTTTCGTACTTCTGACGATACTTCTATTTATTCCCATATTCTTTCTGCACACCGTTCGCGGGAAACTGGATTTACCGGAGACAGCCGCCTGCCTGGGAGCGCTGTTCATGTACTTTATTATTGTTCGCCTGTTTTCCAGGCTTCATTTAACCAGTATTCTCATCTCGCTGGTCCTGTTCTCATTTGCTGTACTCGGCTTGTCAGTGTTTCTGCAGCCGTCCAACGGGGAGGGAGCCACGGTACAGGAAGAGACCGATGGCAACAGCGGTAGCCTCCAGGGAGATTCCCGGTTCTCTACCGACGAAAACCCGATGCTCTCGGGTCTGAATGAAATTCAGAACAGGATAGACAGCCTTGCTGCCTCCAGTGGGGAAGTTATAAGGAATGCCGGACTCTTCAATGGTTCCAGAACTATGGGTGTAACCCTTGGAGCAGTTGGAGAAGTTACATCGGCAACTGCTGAGATATTCATAAAAACAGTCTACGCGGGTTCAAATGTTGCCCGCGATGATTCGATTCTACTGTCGGATGGAACAGTGAGAGAATCCGAACATCCCCTTAAGATATTAGCGCTTATTATTGCGGTTATATTTTCAATCGCGATAATCACTTCGCTAAGATATCTGGTTCTGGTTGAGCGCAGGAAAGGAACTTTACTATGGTTCCAGATACTTGTTATAACTTTCGTTCTTCGAATCCTGTACGTTTCCCTGGGAATGGAAAATTTATTGCGAAGGGGAATATCGGAGATAAGCAGTTCAGATATTTTTCTTTCGATCAGCCCTTTTTACGTTTTACTGATCCTGTTCTCCATCGTTAACGCATTTAGAACGGAGTGGATACACTACCTGAACAGGTGGAGAAAATACCTTGCTCTTGCCGGTACCCTGGGAGTAATGATACTGTCGCAGTCCGTACTCAGGTTCTATTTCAACGGCAGTCTTACAATTTCTTCACTCGCGCTTGGAACCCTGATAGGCTGCGTGTTCACAGTTCTGCTGGTTTTCAGTTCTTTTGCTTTCATCAGGATCATATTCCTGCTACCTTCAGCGAGACTGGTGGATAGAAAACTGAATCAGCTCAGAATAATGGATGGACTGGGGCAATCCATTTATTCAACATTTGACGAAGACAGAATAATGCATTCCTCCATAACTCTCGGCAGGAGGCTATCGGGAGCCGACAGATGCTGGGCTGTGAAACTGGATAAGAACAATTTCAGCGTCTGGGAAACAACAGGTAATAATTCCACGGAATCCTCTTTTTCCAACGAATGGCACAGGGAGATTCTGGAGCGTCTGGAAAGAAGCGGTGGAACTCTGTTGTTCAACAGGTACCCGAATTCATCTTTGACAAAACTTACGGGAAAGAACTCTCCCGTACCGGGTTCCATCATTGCTTCAGCTTTGAAAATCAGAAAACAAACCTTTGGAATCCTTTACGCTTCCACGAACCGTCAATTCGGATTCATGAGCGAATTGAGCGCTCTCGTGGGAACCTTTGCGCGGCAGGTGGCCGCTGCCGTGGATAATTCGAGACTTATGGAAACGGAACTGGAAAGAGAAAGGTACCGGGAAGAACTGGCAATAGCAAGGTCAATTCAGGAGGGTTTCCTTCCGAGTGAGCTTCCGGAAATTGAGAACATCGATATTGCCGGGCTGTCGGTACCAAGTATGCACGTGGGAGGAGATTACTACGATGTATTCCCTGTTCCCGGTGGATTTTACGGGATAGCAATTGGGGATGTCGCCGGAAAAGGTACCGCAGCAGCACTTCTGATGGCTGCGCTTCAATCCGCTCTTCACGCAATAGCTCCCGGAATGGGGAAAAATGCGGGGGAAACTGTAGCCAGTCTGAACAGAGTGATGAGTGAGAGAATGCCCGACGATAAGTTCATTACATTTTTCTTCGGCGTTCTGGATCCGGTGGAAGAAACTCTCAGCTACTGTTGTGCCGGTCATGATCCACCTATCCTTTCCGAACATGATGGTAAGATCAGAAGGTTATCAGAGGGCGGTCTCGTTCTTGGTATTGTCAGCGACGCATCGTATAAGACGACTACGATAAAATTGAATCCCGGTGACAGGCTTCTTCTCTTTACCGATGGTATTACCGAGAGCATGGATTCGAAAACAGGAATGGAGTTCGGCTCGGAAAGGCTTGCCGCCTTTTTGACTGCTCAGGAAACCTTGCAGCCAGGAATTGTTCTTGAAAATCTTCTTGACAGGCTTGAGTCATTCCGCGGGCATACCGCCGCAATGGATGATATGACTCTCCTGATGATGACATGTACAGGCTATAGTAGTAACGTTGCCGGTGAAACCAGTGATTTCTAATGGAGGGGCAATTTGAGAGATTCGCGTTACTTCCCGAAAAGTAAAGAAGATCCAGGGGGGATACGTTCTGATAAATCTTATCATGGAACGGACTCGGAACTTCGGAACGGATTGATACGTATTCTCAATTCGGAAGGTGATGCAAAGTCCAGACTTCAACGGATATGTAACTATCTTCATGAGAATATTCGTTGTTGTGACTGGGCAGGATATTACCTGGTTGATCCGTCGCTGACCGGGGAGCTGTTACTTGGCCCATACTCCGGTGAACCGACCGAGCATACAAGAATTGAATTCGGCAGCGGAATCTGCGGCCAGGCCGCTTCAACGGGGAACACGCTGGTCATTGCCGATGTGAAGAATGAAACGAATTACCTATCCTGCAGTCCATACGTTAAATCAGAAATTGTTGTTCCAGTGATCCACGAGAATGCGATAGCGGGTGAAATCGACCTCGATTCCTTTACAGAAAATGGATTCAGCGAGGATGACAGGAATTTTCTTGAATGGGTTGCTGAAATGTCATCGGAACTTGTAGAGAAGACCAGGGAAGGAGCTGCTGATAATTGAAATTACACGGTTTTCTTGATCTTTCGGGATTGAGCGATGATGACAAACTGGCAAGGATAACTTCCATCTCTTTTATTCTGATAGGCTTTGTGCTGGTAGCTTCTATTGCCGCTGATCACTACCTGATAGCTGTCCTGCTGTTCGCGGTGCCTGGAATTCTGTTTCTTCTTGCGGGATCACCGTCGAGGGTTCTTATGATGGTTTTCGCACTGCAGATTTTATTTACTATTGCTCAACTCAGCATCTTTTCCATCCGGATCAGTTTACTGAATCTGAGAATCGATGATATCCTTACCGTATTGCTGATCTGGTTGTGGATTCTTTCACTCCCGGACAGATCAATGCGGGGAATAAAAGCAGGCGTTCAGGGAATCGTCATAGTGTTTTTTCTTGTATTATTCGGGTTTTCAGCGTATCGAGGATTTCTTTCAGGCAATGACACTTTCTTCATAAGTACTCAGCTGAAGCCTTATGGAGCCTACATTCTGTACTTTCCTCTGTTATGGGTTCTTTCCGATAACGGAGTATACAGGCGGATATGGAATGTTCTGCTCGCATCCGCTGCCATCGGCGGTCTTGTCTATTTAATAAAAGGGTACCTGGGAACGGGAGAGAATGTTTACATGCGTGCTACAACAGGAATCAGAGTTGCAACCCGTCAACCCAACGCGATGGGGGCTGTTCTGATGATGTTCATTGGCGGACTCTGGAAAAACTGGAAGGCGAGACCACCACTTATCATAATTATCCCCGCAATTCTTCTTATGGGTGGGGGGGTTGTAATCTCGCAGACAAGAGGTTTGTGGGGTGGAATCATCCTTGCCATGGCTGCCGCCTGGATACTTAACCTTTTCCGGAAAAAGGACAATGTTAAGTTTGGTAGAAAACTTATTGTGTCGCTTACCGTTATAGCAGTACTGATTATTCTGATTGTATTCACAATATCAACGCTTGGCATACTCTCAGCATCCAATATTGCCCGCAGGACGGGAACTGAAACAGGCAGTTATCTGACGGACACATCAAGTCTCGCGAGGATATTTGCATGGAGTGCAATTATTGATGATTTGAATGGTCCCGCGATGATAATGGGTAAAGGGCTTGGAGCCGTATATACCTGTTTCAGACCGGATATAGGAGGGGTTGTAACCGTATTTTATGTAGATGGTTCCATTTTTCAGATAGCTTTGAATATGGGAATTACGGGGGTAATAGTTTTTCTGAGCATATTTCTGATATCCCTTTTCAAGTCAGCACGACTTTTCATACAGACAGAAAGCAGATACCGGGCTGGCATCGCGCTTGGAGTTTTCTGTACTATTATCATGCTGCTTTTCGCATCCCTGTTTGCTTCCGTATTGACAAACTACAGGTATACAATACTGTGGGTCTTTTTCCTGGCTCTGCTTCAGGTTGAGATAATAAAAGAAAAAAAGGAAAACACTCTTTCCGCAGCGTAAGATTTATGCAGCCCCTTGAAAATCAATAGAAAAAACGGTATTTTCGAGCTTGCATTTTGTACTGTTTGCATTTTGACTGTTCCTGAAACGAATTAGCATAATTCCCATCTGCATGGAGGCCGCATGAAGATACTGGTTATTAACAGTGGAAGTTCTTCCATCAAGTTTAAACTTATCGATATGCTGGATGAGAAACAGCTTGCCGAAGGACTTATTGAAAGAATCGGTCTTCCGGAAGGACGAATAAAATTCAAGTCAGGGGGGAAGACGATCATTCTGGAAGAGCCCGTTCAAGATCACAAGGCGGGTCTGGTATTTGTTCTGGATGTCCTTACGGATTCTGAATATGGTCCCATCGAAAAACTCAGTGAAATTGGGGCTGTTGGCCACAGAGTGGTTCACGGAGGAGAAAAATTCACGTCATCTGTAGTGATTGATGACGATGTCATAAAAGGAATTGAGGAATGCAGCTGTCTTGCTCCTCTTCATAACCCGCCCAACCTTGAGGGTATCCATGCGGCAATGGAATCTTTGCCGGGGATTCCGAATGTTGCTGTATTCGATACGGCATTTCACCAGACAATGCCCCCTGTGTCTTACGTTTATCCCCTTCCTTACAGTATTTATGAAGAAAAGCGTATGAGAAGGTTCGGCTTCCACGGAACAAGTCATCAGTACGTCGCTCAGAAAGCGGCGAATATGCTGGAGAAACCTATAGAGGAACTTTGTATAGTTACCTGTCATCTAGGAAATGGAAGCAGTCTTACAGCTGTCAAACACGGAAAGAGTTTTGATACAAGCCTGGGTTACGGTACCGCGTGCGGTGTGGTTATGGGAACCCGCAGCGGAGACATCGATTCGGCAATTATTATTGATCTTATTGAGAACTTTTCCTATTCGATTTCCGATGTATGGGAAATGGTTTACAAAAAAAGCGGAATAGTTGGAATATCAGGTATCTCCAGTGATCAGCGTGATGTGGAGGAAGCCGCCATGGAAGGCAATGAACGCGCGCAACTGGCTCTCGATATATTCGCTTCCAGCGTAAGGAAGTACATAGGAGCTTACGCCGTCACCATGGGTGCACTTGACGCGATTGTCTTTACGGCGGGTATTGGAGAGAATGGTCCTGAAATGCGCGAGCGCATCTGTAACGGCCTGGAAGTCCTTGGCGTGAGTATAGATAAAGAAGCCAACGATTTCAGAGGACTGCAACGGGATATTTCCTCTTCCGAAAGCAGGGTAAAAGTCCTTGTTATTCCGACAAACGAAGAACTCATG
>CAZOQQ010000077.1:0-9399 GCA_964582075.1 uncultured bacterium
AGGGCATAAGCAGCCCTGCATGAAAACAGAAGTCGGATTCCTCCCAGTTGACCATGGTTGTATCATCGAGAGTCGATGGGTCAACAACATCGTGCCTCAGCGTGTACGAACCGTTTCCGAATCTGATTCCAGCAGATGCACCGACTGTCATCCAGTCGTTCAGAATTACCGAAACACCCGTGTTCGCTTCCCAGAGTGAACCACGTGATTCAAGCAGGTCGATAGCGAAAATACTGTAAGAGTTAAGTCCATGGCTTTTAAGAATGTTGTTCAGACCGCTGAATCCGAAATGCGAAACCCTGGATATTCCGGTACCCATAGATACGGTTTCCGATATTTCGGTTCCAACGGCGGCTGTCACGGTTCCCAGATTGCCGGAGTCGGAATGATCGTAATCCAGTTCACCATGAATGAGCGTATGCCATTCAATAATAGCTGTTGAAATCTTGATGGAAGTGCCGTTCATTGTGGATAATTCCGCGGGATTCAGAAAAATGGACGCTGCTTCGCTGGATGGAAGAGCCCAGACGCCACCCATAGCGCTCTGTTTTGGTGTCACGCAGATTATAGGAGATCCATTTTCCATAGCGTCATGAAAGCCCCAAGAATATGCTGCTGCGGGAAGTAAAAGTAATGCCGCAATGATATACCTGTGCATAATTCCTCCTTTGGCTGATCCTAATCGAAAAATCCTTCGACCAGGCTGTCATCCGCGATTTCAGGAACAGTTATTTTCATATCGGGTTCGGCTTCCATGGCTTTTCCAACAGCGTAGATGGCTCCCGGATTTCTGGCCCATGATCGTCTGGCAAGTCCGTTGGAAACATCCCAGGTTAACATGCCGGAAGCACGATCGGCGGCTTCCCGGGAACCGTCAAGAAGAAGACCGAATCCGCCGTTGATAACTTCACCCCAGCCGACTCCGCCCCCGTTATGGAGGGATACCCAGGTTGCACCCCTGAAGGAGTCACCTATTACGTTCTGAACCGCCATATCCGCAGTGAACATGCTTCCATCCTTGATGTTAGCGGTTTCGCGGTATGGGGAATCAGTTCCGGACACATCGTGGTGGTCCCTGCCCAGAACAACGGGTGCCTTTATTCTGCCTTCGGCTATGGCACGGTTGAAAGCCCTTGCGATTCTGATTCTTCCCTCCCTGTCCGCGTAAAGAATTCTTGCCTGGGAACCAACGACCATCCTGTTTTCTTCCGCGCGATTTATCCAGCGGACGTTGTCCAGCATCTGGCGTTTGATTTGAGAATCGGCCACTTCTGCCATCTCCTCAAGCACACCGGCTGCAATAACATCGGTTTCTTTCAGATCTTCGTGGTCTCCCGATGTACAGACCCATCTGAAAGGTCCGAATCCGTAATCGAAATAAACAGGCCCCATGATGTCTTCCACGTAGGACGGGTAGGAGAAGGTTCCGTCCTCGAGAAGGATTCCTTCTGCCCCGGCCCGGGACGCTTCAAGCAGGAAAGCGTTGCCGTAATCCCAGAAGAACATGCCCCGATCGTTAAGGGAATTGATTGACCGCACCTGGCGGCGAAGAGATTCCTGCACGATCTTTTTGAATTCCTCCGGATTTTCAACCATCATCCTGTTCGATTCTTCAAGGGACAGGCCTACAGGATAGTATCCGCCAAGGTAAGGATTGTGAAGGGAGGTCTGATCGCTTCCCAGATCAACTTTTACACCCTCTTTATCGAGTTTTTCCCATAGATCGACCACATTTCCCGTATATCCGAGAGAGAGAGGTTCCCCGGCTTTACGTGCCTTTTCGATTCGCTCAAGAAGTTTATCAAGATCGTTTTCAACCTCCTGAAGCCATCCCTGTTCGTACCTTGTATTTATCGCTTTGGGGTTGATCTCCGCGATTACTCCGATAGCACCCGCGATTACCGAAGCCTTTGCCTGGGCTCCGCTCATGCCACCGAGTCCCGAAGTGACGAAAAGTTTTCCGCGAAGGTCAGTATCGGGGGGAATATGAAGATACTTTCTGCCCGCGTTGAGAAGAGTGATCGTGGTGCCGTGAACAATACCCTGCGGTCCTATGTACATGAAACTTCCGGCTGTCATCTGACCGTAGGATGTTACGCCGAGAGCCGCCATTCTGTCGTATTCATCCTTTGAACTGTAATTGGGTATGACCATTCCATTAGTCAGTACCAGCCTGGGAGCATCCGGATGGGAAGGAAAAAGACCCAGTGGATGACCCGAGTAGAGGACAAGGGTTTGATTTTCGGTCATTTCCGAAAGGTATTTCATAGTGATAAGATACTGCGCCCAGTTCTGGAAGACCGTTCCGTTTCCTCCGTAGGTAATAAGCTCCTGGGGGTGCTGGGCTACGTCCCGATCAAGATTGTTCTGAATCATCAGCATTATCGCGGCCGCCTGTGGTGTTACGGCCGGGTACTCATCTATGGGTCTGGCTTTCATCTCGTATGCTGGTCTGAACCTGCGCATATAGATCCTGCCATCTTTCTCCAGCTCGGCGGCGAACTCCGGAGCGAGTTCGGAATGCCATTTTTTCGGAAAGTAGCGAAGAGCGTTTTTCAGCGCGAGTCTTTTCTCAGCAGTCGAAAGAACGTCCGGTCTTGCGGGAGCGTGACTGACTCCGGGAAGATCGGGGGGCATAGGAGGAATTGCTTCGGGAATTCCCCTGGAAACCTGTCTGCTGAAACTGTCTGGCATAAAAAACCTCCCTGTATTTATTCGTATTGATTGGTATAGTATATTATAGTAATTGCAGTAAATAAGAACTAACACGTTTTCTTTGTAAAAAGTGAAAGGCAGCCATGAAAAATGTAATTCTTTTTCTTCTCGTAGCGGTTACCCTTGTAACAGCTGGACAGTACTCGCTTCTGAATCTCAGGCCTGTTACCGATATAGAGATGCAGGAAGTTGTTGATTCCGGATGTGAAATCGTACATGTCTACGATGACGGTTCTGTGGATTGTGTTGTCAATGAACACGACTACAATGCACTCCTGGCAACAGGCATACCTTTCACTATCAGGATAGATGATATGGAGCGCCTGTACAGCAGCAGACTGGATGGAAGAGCCATGGGCGGATACATGACATGGAGTGAGCTGTCGGCCTGGCTTGACGACCTGCACGATACGTTTCCCGCAATTACAAGCGCGCCCACTTCGATAGGCAACACTTACCAGGGAAGACCCCAGAGGGTAGTGAAGATATCTTCCAACAACGATTTTCAGGCTGACGACCCGTCCATGCCGAATGTATGGTACGATGCTCTCATTCATTCAAGAGAACCCGCGTCCATGCGAAATGTCCGTTTTTTCATGCTATGGCTCTGCGAAAACTACAACCGGGACGGTTTCTGTGGTCTTCAGGCAACATGGCTTCTCGATCACCGTGAAATATGGTGTCTTCCCTGCAACAACGTGGACGGTTACGTTTACAACGAAACCCAGTCACCCGGCGGCGGAGGGATGCACAGAAAGAACATGAACTTCAGCGCCGGAGGAGACGGTGTCGATCTTAACAGGAACTGGAGCGTGGGATGGGGAGGTTCCGGTTCAAGCGGGAATCCCAGCAATAGTAATTACAGGGGGACAGCTGCGCTCAGTGAGCCCGAATCCCACAATATCGATGCGTTCTGGCAGAATCACCCCCCTGCCGAGATGCATTCAACGCATACGTACGGGAATATCCTTATAAGACCCTGGGGTTATACCAACAGTCCCCCTCCCGATGATGCCGCGTACGACGCACATGCGGAGATAATGGTCCAGTGGGGTACGGGAGAGGTTTACGGACAGTCATACGGCGTTCTGTACGCTTCCGCAGGTAATACGCGTGATCATTCTTACGGATTGTACGGCGCCATGAGCTGGAATCATGAAACCGGAGGGGATTTCGCCGGTTTCTGGCCTTCACTTACCGAGACGGTAAAGCTCACCAGAAAAAATCTCAGGAGTTACCTTGTAACCGCTTTTCTGGCCGGTTGTCCCCGTGACCCGCATGTGCCGGGTACGCCGGTAATCGAGAATATCGGAGTTGTTAATCCTCCTTTTACCATCGACTGGAATGACGTTTCCGGGGCAGCATCGTACGCTTTGCAGGAACTTTCGGGGTACGAGGTTCTGCTTGATAACAACGGCAGCAGCGGACCCTTCACTCTCTCTAACTGGTCGACGACATCTTCACATTACCACTCCGCTTCCAGCAGTTACCTTTCAAACGGTACCGGAACCATGACCTGGACCGAAACCGCCGTCATACCCGAAAACGGCGGCGGAAGATTGAGCTTCTGGGCCTATTACAGTATCCCCAATGGCTCCTGCCAGGGCAGTGTAGAAGTTTCGACTGACGGCGGTAATAACTGGTATTACCTTCAGACCTTCACCCGGGATGATCCTAACTGGAGGTTCAATATACATGAACTGGACGAATGGCAGGGTGATACTCTGAGTTTCAGATGGGAAACCCACGGCAGTTCCAGCGACCTGTATATAGATGATATTAAAGTTGAAGTGTGGCAGGATAACGATTTTATCGATCTCGGTGTTTCGGGAAGCTCTTACACTTTCAATACGCACCCAAGTGGTGAATTCTGGTACCGGGCGATAGCCATGGATCCCGCTTTCGGTCCCGGATGGCCCTCGAACGCGGTAATGGCGCAGGTAAATAATACAGGTATCGTGGAAGAGAACGAGGAGATTGTCGGAATCACCAGGCTCGGTCATTTCAGCCCCAATCCCGCTTCCGCCATGGCCTCTTTGCCCGTAACGATTTCCTCGGCGTCCGAAGGGCTGACCTCATTGACCATCTACGATCTCGCGGGTCGCGAGGTTGCCGATCTTTCTTCTCAGATCGAGGGAAGAGGGCTACAGAGTATCCTCTGGAATTGCAGCGATTCCCGCGGCAACGCTGTACCGGGAGGAATCTATTTTGTCGTTATTAACGCGCCTGACCTTGTGCAGGCCAGGGAGATTGTAGTTACCGGACAGCGGTAGTTGAATAAAGGAATTATGAAGCCACCCGGTGGGATCAGGAATATTCTGTCTGCCGTAACAGACGCTGTTGTACTTGTGAATCCCGACAGAAAGATAGTATTCATGAACCCTGAAGCGGAGCACCTTACAGGGTTCAGCGCGGAGAATGCAGAAGGTAAAGATCTTTGGGAAGTCTGTGTATTCATCGAGCAGAAGTCGCGAAAATCTGTTACCGATGGTATAAGTGAAACCCTGCTCCGGGACGGGTACTTCAATTTTCCGATAGCAACCGCGATTGTACCCAGGGATGGCGCTGAAATACTCATCAGGGGAAATGTCTTTCTGTCTGAAGAGGCCGGTTCCGATGTGATCGAAGGTGTGGTTTTCAGAAATGTCAGCTCAAGATGGCTGATAGATACTGTCATGCAGAGAAATCAGAAGGCGGAAATCATCAGAATTCTTGCGGGCAGTATTTCGGACAACCTGGATAATCTTCTTACCGTTCTTCTGGCCAGGCTGTCAGGGATAAGCAGGAATCATAAGAACAGCGCCTCCGTATTGAAATCCATCCGGGATTCGAAAAAGATAATAGGCAGAATCAGTTCCCTGGTTTCCAGCCTGTCGCCCATGGCGCATACGGGGCCTGCCGCAACCAGAGACGTATGTCTTGTTGAAAACGCTTTGAAGAGCAGTTACAAAATGTTCATTTCCGCATATCAGGGAAAGGATGTGACTTTAGCGTATCCCGATAGAACAGGTTTCGCGGCCGTTCCTCCCGGGCAGGTGGAGCAGATTGTTCTGAACCTTCTTATGAACGCAAACGAGGCTGTCGGCGGAAAGGGATATATTGGAATAACAGCATGCAGAGTAGATCTCCAGCAGGATATGACACCCGTTGAAGCGGGAAGCTATGTTCTGATATCGGTAAGGGACGAAGGCTGCGGCATAAGTGATGAGAATATGACCAGAATATTCGATCCATTCTACACAACAAGCCAGTTAAAGCCGGGACTGGGACTATCTGCAGTATATTCGATTGTTAACAGCTTTCACGGGTATATTGTCGTAAGCAGTGAACCCGGAAAGGGTTCCATGTTTTCGGTGTACCTTCCGTCGGCACAGGGGATAGTCACCGAGACAGCCGGGGATATTAATCCCAGGGTTTTCATTGCAGGATTCAAACAGGAGGAAGAACACCTGCTTGTAAGGATTCTGGAAGGCCTGGGTACTACAGTAGTTAGCGCTGAAGCTGAAAACATGGAAGAAAATTCAATTGGAGAGGATTCGAAAACCTCGGATTGTAACCTGCTTTTAGCTGATTACGAATTCTATATCTCGGAAACTGAATATTTCCTGAATTCAAATATTTCCGAAGAAGGAACAATTGCTGTTGTCGATAAAACCTACAGTATACCGGACAGCGCTGATTCGAACATCATGTTCATAACCAGGCCCCTGAGTATCGAAAATATCGCGGGAGCGGTTGCAGAATGTGCATGGTCAAGATCCGCGGAAGTAATGAAGGTTGACACAGATGAAGGTTAACTGTCCTCAGTGCGGTGCGGAACAGATAGTTATTGAAAGCGATTTCTTTCTCAGATGTCCCTATTGTGACGCAAGGATAATTGTTGATCCTCCCGGGAATACTCCCGAACTGGTCAGTTCAGCTGTTACGGAGGAATATGTAAGAAGATTATTCCCGCCCGGTATGGTTTCATCGGTTGAAATGAAATATTTTCCGTACCTTGAAACCGGGATTTCCTCCGGCGGTGAAATCCAACCCTGCTTCAGTCAGCCCTGGCAGGAGCTTGAGGATTATCTTCCCCCGTCTGGAAACAGGAAAGTATTTGATGAGAGCCTTGTGGATCCCGATCAGGTAATACCCTTTGACAGAGATATGCTTGAAGAAAACCCGGGGCGCGTTATCTTTCATCCTTTTTACGTAGTCATGCTGAAACTTGAGGGTTACGGTGAGGGACTGCTGGTTGATGCGGTATCAGGCAAGATCGTCGGTGAGTCTCCGGTAACGGAAGACAAAAGTAACCGGGAACAGGATTTGTACAGAACCTTTTTACGCACCCTTCTTACCGGTCTTATCTTTACCGTTCCCATCTACTGCCTGACCAGGAATATTGACTTTTCAAGTCTTTCCAGGGTATGGACGTACGCAATTGTGATTCCCCTGATATTCAGCGTTTACTATTTCAAAATAAAGGGCGGGAGAAAGTGAACAAAGTTTCGGTAGCGCTTACCTGTCCTTCTTGTGGCGGACCTCTTCTCATTCGAGAGGGGGATACTCACACAGCCTGTCCCAGCTGCTTAAGCAGCTTTCTGCTTCCCAATGCTGTTCGCAGATACATGCTTCCCTCCCGGATGACAGGCGTTGATATACTTCGATCGGTGAGAAGAAAACTGAAAAGTCTGAATCCCGATGCAGTAGCGAAAGCCAGGGTAAGTAAACCCGTGCTTTATTACGTGCCGTTCTGGCATTGCAGCGCCCAGGTTAATGGCTACGTACTTGGCGTAGAGCCCGTTTATCATGAAAGGGAGATTCCCGTAGCAGACGGCGACAGTCAATCTACAGGTACCTATTCCGTTTCGATCACAAAAAAAATCAAAACAAGAACGGGATCAAGCGCGGTTGAAAGGGAAATTCAACTGGCCTGCGGTGTGAATATAAGCGCGGCCAACCTTGAACCCCTTGGTATTCCGACACTGTCCTCCGATTCTCAGCTTTCGATACAGGGTCTTGATATCCAGAGAAATACGCTTCCGGAAGGGCTGCGGGTGCTGGAGGAAGATAATTCCGTGGAAGGCGTATTCGTAGATCCTCTTGTTAGCGTGGCAGACGCCCATGCACAAACCGAAAAGTACCTGGTAAGGCTGGGCTCGGGTGCCGGTTTCGGACTTGAAGAGAGATGGGAGTTCTCGGTTGTTTCAGCGTATCGCGATGCTCTTGTTTATTATCCCCTGTGGGTAACCGATTTCAGATTGGATGGACGATATTTCCAGGTTGTGGTTGACGGGCGTTCGGGGAATGTACTCAGGGGAAGATTTCCCTCTTCGGGCAGGGACAGGAAGATTATTACGGTTATTGCCGCGCTGCTGTGGGCCGGGATATTTCCTTTTATAGTGGATGTTATTTTCAGCGGAAAGCTGAATTACAGATCCATGTCCGGCAATCAGTCCACATGTCTTCCGATACTTCTTCTTATTGTCAGCGGTCTGGCCTATGGCACCTTTCGTCTTATAAAAATGCTCAACAGGGTGACAGGAAGCGGGAGCGACAATGTTGTTTATTAGCTATACCCGGCTGGCTGGTAATCATGAAATATGATGCTTCAAAACTGACACTTCTCAGATGCTCAAACTGCGGTAACGATCTCGGCGGGCTTTCAACAGATATAATATTTTACTGTAGCGAGTGTGGAAATTGCTGGATTTCCGGGGAAGAACGCCTGATGCCTGTCAGTATTGAGTTCGTAGGGACGGGTGATCCCGGTTCAGTGTTTCTGCCCTTCTGGAAAGTCGATGCTTCCGTGAACGTACGGAGCCGTATTTCGCGCAGGGAATCTTCAACATCAGGAGTCAATGGATTCAGGGAATTCACGGGCAGAGAAAGAGGTTTGACCGGCTCCGGCGCTGAATCACACAAAGACAGGTTTATCTTTCCTGCATTTTCAACAAGCCTGGTACTTTCCACCGGAGTAAAGATGCACGGGGAGAACTTCCTGCCGGAAAAAGTGGAGAGCGGAAAGCGTTTCAAGGTTGTCGGGGGATCTGTTGGAAGGGATGATGCCGTATCTCTGGCCAGGGGAGTCGCTGTGGGAGTAGAGGTTAACAGGGCCGATTTCCTTGCGTCGGTGGATCTTGAAATTGAGGTTCATGCAGCGAGTATTTATGCCATAGGGTGTACACCGAAAGAGCATGTTTTCAGAGTTAACGGTTCTGAAATCATGATTCCTTACACTGCAGTAAAAGATTCCGATGCGATTTTTAAGCGGAAATGAAATTCCCGGTTCTTCTTCTTGACTGGGAAAGACCGTATATCTAATGTTGAGATTACAGTAAACGGAAATGAGATGGTCTTACCGAACAGGAGCAGTGCATGTCAGGACACAACAAATGGAGTAGTATCAAGCATAAGAAATCGAAGGCTGATGCGGCCAGAGGCAAAATTTTCAGCAGACTTGTCAAGGAAATAGCTGTTGCCGCAAGGGAAGGCGGAGGAGATATTGAGACAAATTCACGGTTGAGGGTTGCCGTTGAAACCGCGAAATCTCACAATATGCCTTCAGACAATATTGACCGGGCCATCAAAAGAGGTACCGGCGATCTTGAGGGGGTTGACTACGAGGAGATTACCTACGAAGCCTACGGCCCCGGCGGTGTTGCCATAATTATCGAGGTTCTTACTGACAACAAGAACAGA
>CAZOQQ010000078.1:0-9379 GCA_964582075.1 uncultured bacterium
TGCTCCTGAGAACGATCTCCATTGGGGACAGGTAACGTCCTCTTTTGCTGATTTTGCTGTTCTCATTAATCATAATACTGTCTCCTTTCATTTACAGTTTATGTTTCCAGCAAAAGTAAAAGCAAGAGACTTTCCAAATGCAGTATCCATATATATATTTGGTATACAAGCAAATAAAGGCCGAACAGCTAAAAATGCCCGCTGTCCGGCCTCTACCCTGAATTATTCTGCGCCAGGTTGACGCAGTTACTGTTTCGCGGCTACACTGACATCGTTAATAAGAATGGAAGGGTACCTGCCTCATCAAGAATTTCCTGCCGGACTGAATATCGATCTGTCCTTCCGCTTTTCATTTCAGGCACCTTCTACTACCATGTTGCGAATGAGAATGTGCGGTCCTCCAAGAGTGGACTTGATATTCAACTGACCTTTACCGCAGCCTCCAATTTCCGAAAGCTCCAGATCATTTCCGACGGTTTCTATATTCTGAAGGGTTATGAAAAGGTTACCCATTATGTTAATATCCCGGGTATGGCGCTTTTTTTGCCGTTCTTTACCTCGAATCAGTACTGGGCACCGAAGGTGAAGTTCTCGCCGCTGGTCTGTCCCCCTTCGTCATCGTACACGTAAAAGCCAAGCTGACCGGGCATGGAAGAATCCGCGACCATGAAAGTTCCCTCAGAATTTCGGTTCCAGATGTTTTGATTGTTCAGAACATTCGAGCAGCCCGGGCTAAAAGCACTCGGTGTGACCTTCGTATCTTTCTTATTGACCTGCCTCCGGAAGAAAAATATTTTAAGATCAACGAGAATCCTTATACATGTTAATCTGTTTTAACAGTTTATTAACTCTTTCCTTGTCTGGAGGCTCCAATGAGAAAATTCTTTTTTACTGTCGTTCTTTTATTCTCTGTGTCAATCGTCTTGGCCGACCCACCAGCCACCTACGATCTCCGCGATGTTGGCGGCGTAAATTATGTAACATCCGTCAAGTCTCAGCAGGGAGGAACGTGCTGGACGCACGGAACAATGGCTTCGATCGAAGGAAACCTTCTAATAACCGGTGCCTGGGCGGCAGCGGGAGAAACCGGAGAGCCGAACCTGGCCGAATATCATCTTGACTGGTGGAACGGTTTCAACCAACACAACAACGATGATCTTACCCCCCCTTCCGGTAGCGGCCTTGAGGTTCACCAGGGCGGGGATTACCTGGTATCGACAGCGTATCTCTCCAGAGGAGAAGGGGCTGTAAGAGATATAGACGGGCAGTCTTATTCGACTCCTCCCGAAAGGGACCTTTCTTCCTACCATTACTACTACCCCCGGGAAGTGGACTGGTATACAGCCGGCAGCAGCCTTGAAAACATAAATACCATCAAACAGGCTATTATGGATTACGGTGTACTGGCAACGTGCATCTGTTACGAAGGCGCTTTCATAAACAGCGAATTCGAACATTACCAGCCCCCGACAAGTTCGGTTGATCCGAACCATTCCGTTGCTATTGTGGGGTGGGACGATTCCAGGGTGACGCAGGCTCCGAACCCCGGAGCATGGCTCACCAAGAACAGCTGGGGAAGCAGCTGGGGATATAACGGGTACTTCTGGATTTCCTATTACGACAAACATGCATGCCAGAATCCAACGATGGGAGCTGTATCTTTCCAGGATGTTGAATTCATGCGTTATGACAACATTTACTACCACGATTATCACGGGTGGCGTGATACTCTTACCACGGCAATCGCCGCTTTCAATACTTTTTCATGTCAGCGACATGAATATCTTGAGGCTGTAAGTTTCTTTTCAGCGGAAGACAGTGTCAACTACACAGCGAAGATCTACGGTACCTTCTCCGGCGGACAGCTTTCAGACGAACTCACTTCCGTCTCGGGAACGGAGCTTCGTACCGGTTTTCACACCGTTAATCTCCCTTCTCCCGTTGAACTGCAGGAGGGAACGAATTTTTATGTCTACCTTAACCTTTCCTCCGGAGGTCAACCCTTTGACTGCACGTCCGATGTTCCGGTACTTCTGGGTGCATCCACCAGAACCATCGTCGAATCAAAAGCCAATCCGGGTGAGAGCTTCTTCCTTGACGGTTCGTCCTGGGTTGACCTTACAACAATTGACACTACCGCGAATTTCTGCATAAAGGCTCTTACAAACACGAACCTTTCCATCTCGGGCGGAGGGAATATCTCTTCGCAGCCGCTGTCCGTTAATCCGCTTTACCCCAATCCGTTTTCCCTGCAGGTAACCGTTCCCTTCTCCGTTAATACCACGGGAAGAGTAAACGTTACCGTTTTCGATCTTGCGGGAAGGCAGATACAGACGATTCTTTCCGACGAACTCGCAGCGGGCACGCATACCGTTTCCTGGCTGGGAAAGGATGACAGCGGTAACAGGGTAAACGCCGGGGTTTATTTCGTTAGAATATTTACCGATGACGCGACCGTTACCAGGAAAGTAGTGCTGACCAGGTAGAAATGGTTTTGCCGGGGGTTATGACTTCTCGTACCCCCCGGCTTTCCCGATAAGTTCCCGTATCTTCTTCAATTTTCGTTTAAGAAGTTCATCGGAGGCAGCTTCGGTTACGAGCCTCAGGAAAGGTTCGGTATTGGAGGGGCGTACGTTGAACCACCAGTCGGGAAATTCAACCCTGTATCCGTCAAAATCGTAGTAAGCTTCGGGTCTTTCCCTGTCTGTAAAGTAATCCCTTATACTGTTCATAGCCGCTTCTTTGTTATCGATCCGGAAATTGAGTTCTCCTGAATTGGAATACGTTGAAATGGAGTCGATCAGGCTTGAGAAGGTGTTTCCCTCCTTCTTCCTGTCCGAGAGAATATTCAGAACAAGAATCGCTGCGAGCAGACCCGAATCACAGTTGAAAAAATCGCTGAAATAGTAATGACCGGCAAGCTCTCCGCCGTACCTGGCGTTCAGTTCGCGCATTTTCATCTTCGCGTGTGAATGTCCGACTTTCCACATGAACGGTTTGCCGCCAAGCTTCTTAATGAATTCGATTACGCCCCGTGAAGTTCTGATATCGTGCAGTATCACACCCTTTTTGTCTTTAAGGAAGTGAATCCCCAGAACGGCTGTGATAAGATCGGGCCGGACAAATCGACCTTTTTCGTCAACGAACATGACCCTGTCTCCATCACCATCGAAAATCACGCCCACGTCAAGATTCCTTGTGGTAACGAGCCCTTTCAGATCGGCCGTATTCCTTTCGTCAAGCGGGTTGGGAGGATGATTGGGGAAGGTGCCGTCCATCCAGTCGTAAAGGTACTCCGGATCGTTGCCAAATAAATCCCGGGCAAGCATGGAAACCATTCCATTGGAGCAGTCGATACCGATCTTCAGATTCGACCAGTCCCCCCTGAATTTATCAAGGAAGGAAACGTATTCCTCTTTTATTCCGGTAATTTTCTCTACATCTCCTTTGAGTACCGATGGCTGAATATCACCTGTTTCAACCATCTTCTCAAGCCGGCTGAGTCCCGTATCGTAGCCCACGGGGATAGCTCCGGAACGGGATATTTTCAGACCATTGTATTCCTTCGGGTTGTGAGATGCCGTAATCTGAACCGATGCCCCGAACCCATGGGAAGCGGTCGCGAAATAGACCATAGGTGTTGTGGCGTAACCAATACTGTAAACGGTTGCACCGGAATCGTTGATGCCTGAAACCAGATGATTGAAAACGTCTTCGGAAGATTCCCTGCAGTCGTAACCTACAAGAATCTTACCCGCTTCCAAAAGACCGGGAAGGAAATATCCTATCCTGTATACAACCTGTCCGTCGAAATCTTTACCGTAAATTCCCCGGATATCGTACGCTTTGAAAGCTTTCACATGTTTCTCCCCGATGGGGCTATTCCCCGGGTTTGCCGCCATTACCGAGGAGAACCGATTTGAGCTCCTCTTTCAGTGTGGCTATTCTATAAGGTTTTACGAGTTCACCGTTGAACCCGTAATCGGAATAATGAGAAAGCACCGGATTGTATGAGTATCCACTGGAGACTATTGATTTAACATCAGGATCTATCTCTTTCAGCTTCTTTATGGCTGCCTCCCCACCCATTCCGCCCGGAATAGTAAGGTCCATTATAACAAGATCGAAAGGATCCCCGGAGGACAAGTGACTGCGATAAAGTTCAACAGCTCCGGCACCGTCAGAAGATTCCGTAACTTTGTGGCCGAGAGCCTTAAGCATATCCGAAAGCACATTTCGGATTCTTGGATCATCATCCATTATCAGTATATGCGCGGGAACGCCCGGTGTACCTTCGTCCGCCGCTTTCTCCCGGCTGTCAGTTTCATTTTCGGACTTCCTGGAGGGAAGGAATATTACGAATTCCGTTCCCCTGCCCTCCTCCGAGAACACCTCTATGGTACCGGAATGTTTTGATACTATCGAATAGCTTGTGGAAAGACCCAACCCTGATCCTTCCGGTTTTGTTGTAAAATAGGGGTTGAAAACCTTCTTCAGTTCGTCGGCTGAAATACCTTTTCCGTTATCTTTTATGGAAATTTTCACATAATTACCGCCTTTAAGCGAAGAAACGGTATTGGGTTTGATTTCAACATTACCGCAGCTTACCGTAACCCTGCCACTGCCTGTTGTAGCCTGGACGGCATTCAAAATCATGTTTTGTACTACTCTTGCAATCTGTTCCGAATCAATTTCTATTTTATCGACATCATTTTCAAATTCGAAACCCGCTTTAACATCAGAACCTCTCAAAGTGAAGAGAACGGTTTCCTTAATAAGTGATGTTATATCAACCGATTGTTTTACAAGGACTCCTCCCTTTGCTAATGTCAGAAGCTGTCTTGAAAGAGAAGAGGCTTCAGCGATTGCATTTTCCGCTTCCTTCAGGTGAATTTTTGATTTCGATGAATTATCTTCCAACAGTGCAAGTGAAATGTTTCCCTGGATGGACATAAGGAGATTATTGAAATCATGCGCGATTCCACCGGCAAGTGTTCCAATTGATTCCAGATGCTCAACTCTCTGAAGTTCTTCCTCCATGCGCCGCTGATCTGTAATATCCTGCATTATTCCTTCAATATATTCCTTTATTCCAGCTCTTCCGGAAACTTCTCTTGCCGAAATAGACGCCAGGAAGGTTGAACCGTCGGGTCTTCGCAGTTCGGCTTCAAAACCCCGTATCTCCGCGTTTTCAGAAAGCAGCTTCTTCAGTTCTTCTCTGCGGGATGAGTGAACGTACAGATCCTCCACTTTAATATTGCTGAAATCTCCTTTTTCTTTTCCGAAGAACATTCTGTACATCTCGGGGTTAGCCGCGACAATTCTTCCGTAGGATTTCTGTGTGGTTCGGTAAACGGCAACGGGAATGTTTTCAAACAGATCAGCGTATTGATCTCTGAAATCCTTAAGTTCGAACTTCGTTTTCAACGATTCTGTGAGATCCTGCGTTAGAATAACGACCTTTTCAACTTCGTTTTTCTCATTCATCAGAGCGTAAAAGTGATGCGAAATGAACTCGGCGCCATCCGGATCGGAGTTTTCCAGTCTTAGTCTCGGGATGAAAACCTCTCCTCCATTTCTGTAGACAGCTTCCACATCGTCCAGGTACTCTCCAAGGTAAGAATCTCTGCTGTCCATGCGCAGTGCCGTGCGAGGAACCATCTGATTTTTCTGGTCTTCCAGGCTTTTGTTCCAGATCGCACGCCATGAAGCGTTAGCCATAAGCAGGGTGCCGTTTCTGTCATGAACGGAAATACCAACAGGGGAATTGTCCACAATGGCTTTCATCAGTCTGTGACTTTCGTTGAGTTTCTTCTCTGTTTCGTACCTCTGTGTAAGATCTCTGATGGAAAACAGAATCGCTTTCGCGTTGCGGTAAATTATAGGTGTGGAAGAGAGTTCCGCCGGAAGAAAGCCGGTATCCTTCTTAATCTTTGCTTCAAATACAAGCGCTCTCTGTTTATTGCCACGGAAGTTCCTGAAGATGGACTCGAAATTTTCTATATAAGATTCATGGAATAATTTTATTGGAGATATTGCGTAAACATCTTCCCGGGAGTGACCCGTCATAGCGCAGAAGCTTTTATTGGCGAAGAGTATTCGGTTCTCATCACAAATGAGAATTCCATCTTCCGTATTTTCAACAACTGTCCGATATCTCTCTTCGCTTTCGGCTACTTTCTGCTTGTGTTGAACCGATTCAGAAAGATCCTTCAATATGACAATCCTGTTTTCTGTGCCGGGGATAAAACCAGAAAAAGCCCGCATGAAGAGGGATTCCTCCCCGGAAATCCTTACCCGGAAAGTGTACGTGTCCGGCGGGTTGCCGATTCCCCTGAGTCGATCCTCGAAGTAACCTTTGAGTCTTTGAAAATCTTCTTTGTAAACGAAATGCTTCCATGATATTTTCCCGATTATATCTTCCCGAAGCATCCCTAACAGTCTTTCAACCTTGTCACTGATCTCAATAATTACGCCATCCCTGTCCAGAATGACAACAATATTGTCACTGAGTTCCAACAGTTTACCAAGGGTGGCTTTGCTAAGGCGGAGATTTTCCCTGAGCTTCGCTACAAGTTCGTTTTCTGTTATCTTATCGGACATTTTTCCGGATGGCATATCAGTCTCTTTCAGATTAAAAATAATATATCCATAAAATCACTTCTCACAACCCTTGTACAGTTCGTTCAAGTCTCTGTTCCGTACTGAAAACCATCGTAGCAGCAGGCACGCAAAAATTTTCTCCTGTTAACAAGCGTGAAGGGAAGAATCATCGCTGTTCCCTGGCGAACCTGGCGGCATTCAACAGAAACGACAGGTAAATATGCAGTCACTAAATATGTTCCATGAAAACCGATACGAATAACTATCAACGATGCAGGGCGTTCTCTTGACAAAGTAGTATTTGTTGTTATCATCTAGGTGCAGAGTACATATAGTTAAGGAGATCATGTGCACCGGGGAAGAAGACGAGCTCAGAATCGCTGCGGCAGAAGGATAACAAGATTTATTGAGCCGTGCCTTCTGCTGTTGCTTCACGGAGGAGAATCGTACGGTTACGAATTAATCGACAATCTGAGTCGCTTCGGGTTCGTTGAAAATCCCGCTGACTCAAGTACTATCTACCGTATACTCAGAAGTCTTGAAGATCGGGGCTTTGCAACTTCAAAATGGGCAGAAGGCGATTCGGGTCCCGCGAGAAGGGTTTATTCTCTCTCGGCTGACGGCGACGGATACCTCCAGTTCTGGGTGAATGACCTTCGGGAGACCGATAGAATTCTACAGAGATTTTTAACGGAATATCGGAATCATATGGAACTGCATCACAGCAATGGCAATACAACTTATTAAAAGGAAGGAGCTAACATGCCATTTGGAGATGGAACAGGCCCATGCGGGGAAGGACCCTTGACCGGAAGAGATATGGGAAGATGCGCAGGATACCATGCAGGCGGTTATGCAACCACTCCCGGTCGTGGTTTCGGATGTGGTTTTAGAAGAGGCGGTGGGGGTATGGGAAGGAGAAACAGGTATTCCGATCCCGCATATCCACGCCGGTTAGGATGCCACAATACCCCGATATACAATCAGGTACCTTCGGAAACAGAATCCCTTAAGAATCAGGTTAAGGTTGTAGCGGATACAATCGAGCAGCTGGCTTTCCGCGTAGATCAGCTCCTGAAAAGAAAAACAGAAAAGGAATAATCGATGAAAGTAATTGTGAGTTCAACGGGAACCGATGTTGATTCCGCTGTCAGTCCGGTGTTCGGCAGGGCGAAATACTACCTTCTTGTGGATACCGAAGATTTCTCCTTCGAGAACTTCGAAAATCCCGCTGTTACTCAAAGCGGTGGGGCGGGGATACAGGCTGCACAGTTCGTTCTGAAGAAGAAACCTGATGCGGTTATATCTCCAAGCATCGGACCGAATGCATTCGAAGTACTCACCGCCGGTTCAATGCCCTGTCACAAGGCGACAGGGAAAACGGTAAAAGATTCGGTCGAGGCTTTCAACCGAGGTGAACTCCCGCTGATGGGAACGGCGAATGCTGATTCTCACGCGGGAATATCGGGGAATGATTCCATATCATCCGAAGAGAGTGCCGCAGGAGATGACGATCTTGAAGTATTAACTGCAAGGCTTAAAGACCTGAGAGCCCAGGTCGCCGAAATCCTGCAGCAACTTGATAAACTGACGGAGGAATGAATCTGATGAAAATTGTCGTATCGTCAGACGGTAATAGAAATCTTGACAGCCTGGTTAGTCATCATTTCGGAAGGTGTCCGTATTTCTGTATTGTTGATCTCGATGGAGACGATATCATTAATGTGGAATCGGTTAAGAACCCGTATTTCGATTCCCATTCCATCGGTCAGGTACCATCCTTCATAAAATCACTTGGTGCCGGCGTAATGCTTGCCGGAGGCATGGGCAGAAGAGCCATATCCATTTTTGAGGATTTTGGTATTGGGTGTTCAACAGGTGCTGCCGGTACCATAAAGAACGCGGTAGACAGCTATTTGAAAGGTGTTCTTACGGAGGCTGCTCCCTGCGCTGAAAGCATCGAGCATGCTAATAATGGCTACGAAAATGAGCCCGCAGGGCGTCTGAGGGAAGAGGCGGAAGCCCTGCTGAAAAAACTTGATGAGATAATTGTCAGACTCCCGGACGGAAAGTAAGCAGAAAGAAGGATTTACGATGTTTGAAGGAGGACAGGGACGAAATGCCTCTGGCGGAAGAGGCCTTGGCGGAGGACCATACGCTGCTGGTCCCGGAGGAGAATGTGTCTGCCCCAAATGTGGAAACAGACAGCAGCACCAGGTTGGTAAGCCGTGCAACAGCCTTACCTGTTCCAAATGTGGAACAGGAATGACCCGCGGTTAATCTTCTGAAATGATTATCGCAGTAGCAAGCGGAAAAGGCGGCACGGGCAAGACAACGGTAGCGGTAAGTCTTGCCATTGCCGCCTCCAAAGAATCCTATGGAAAACCCCTGCTTCTTGATTGTGATGTCGAGGAGCCCAATTCAGGTCTTTTTCTCGATATTAACATCTCTTCCGGACGAGATACGGGGGTACTTGTTCCGGAAGTTGATCTTGAAAAATGCACCTATTGCGGCCGATGCGCCGAAGTATGTGTATGGAACGTTATTGCGGTCGCAGGTAAAAAAGTCCTGGTTTTTCGTGATCTCTGCCACGGTTGCGGAAGCTGCAGCCTGGTATGTCCGGAAAAGGCCATTCGGGAAATTACCCACGTAACGGGGAAAATAGAGGGTGGCTCTAACGCTTCCCTTGATTTTGCGAGGGGCATTCTCAACGTAGGCCAGGCTATGTCCGTTCCGGTAATTTCATCCCTGCTTGACGAGTACCTTTCTGAATCGG
>CAZOQQ010000079.1:0-9318 GCA_964582075.1 uncultured bacterium
AGAGAGTAATTATGCGAAATATCGAGAGAATTTCCCTTGAGACAGACCTGAACAGAAAACATGTGGCCGCTGTAGTATCGCTGCTTGCGGACGGAGCCACCGTGCCTTTCATTGCACGCTATCGAAAAGAAGTTACCGGAAGCATGGATGAGGTTTCGGTAATAACCGTCCGGGACAGGCTTGAACAGCTTGAAAAGCTTGATGACAGGCGTTCGGCGATCCTGCGATCACTTGAAGAGAGGGAATTACTTACAGCGGAATTGAAGAAGAAGATAACCGGTGCGGACAGCATGTCTTCTCTTGAGGATATTTATCTTCCTTTCCGACCGGGAAGAAAAACACGGGCTGCGAAGGCCCGGGAAAAAGGCCTGGAACCTCTCGCGCGAAGGATTCTGCTTCAGAGGGGTGATGATCCCTTTATCTACGCAACGGAGTATCTGGATGACGGAAAAGGTGTTGAAACTGTAGAGGATGCTCTGTCGGGAGCCCGGGATATTATAGCGGAAGAACTCGCTCATGATACCGGGATCAGGGAATCGATGAGAAGGTTGTATCGGAATAAGGGAAGTTATAAATGCAGGGTGATTCCGGGTGCGCAGGAGAAAGGGGAAAAATTCAGGGACTACTTTGAATGGGACGAACCTGTGCGCACAGCTCCATCTCACAGGGTTCTTGCGATGCGCAGGGGAGAAGATCTGAAAGTACTCAGACTCGGAATATCCGTTCCAACGGAGGAAGCGTTGGATATTATTCTTTCCGCAGCCTGCAGCGACCCGAATACTCCCGAGGGGAAAATAATATCCGAGGCCGCGCGGGACGGTTATCGCAGACTTCTTGCTCCCTCAATTGAAACGGAAACACGCTTAAGAAGTAAGGAAACCGCCGATGATGAAGCGATAAGGGTATTCACTTCCAATCTCAGGGAACTTCTGCTTGCTCCGCCACTCGGGCCTGAAAGTGTTCTGGCTGTTGATCCGGGTTTCAGAACAGGCTGTAAAGTCGTGGTTTTGAATTCACAGGGAGCCGTTCAGCACAATACGACAATATTTCCTTTTATGTCTGCTGCCGAAAGGGAAAAGGCCGCAAGGGAAGTAATCCTGCTGGTTAGAAAATTCAAGGTTAAATTCATAGCGGTGGGTAATGGCACTGCCGGAAGGGAAACCGAAACTTTCCTTTCGGAAGCGGGTCTTGAGGAGGATGTTGTGGTTGTACCGGTAAATGAAAGTGGAGCATCGGTATATTCAGCCTCCAGAATTGCCCGGGAGGAGTTTCCCGACTTCGATATTACTGTAAGAGGAGCCGTTTCGATAGGTAGAAGACTTCAGGATCCTCTTGCCGAACTTGTGAAGATAGACCCGAAGTCGATTGGAGTTGGGCAGTATCAGCACGATGTGGACAGCGGAAAGCTCCGCAAGGCTCTTGACGATACCGTCGAGAGCTGCGTGAACAGCGTTGGTGTCGATGTGAACACGGCAAGCTTCCGGCTTCTTTCTTACGTTTCCGGTCTTTCCGAAAAAGTTTCGAAGAATATTGTGAAGTGGAGAGAAGAAAACGGATTGTTTTCCAGCCGTGATCAGTTACGTGATGTACCCGGAATCGGACCCGTTGCATTCGAGCAGTCGGCAGGATTTCTGAGGATAAGAAATGGCCAGAATCCGCTGGATGCCAGTGGTGTTCATCCAGAAAGTTATTACGTTGTCGAGGCGATTGCCACGTCAAAAGGTTTGAGTGTTGGCGAACTGATGAATTCGGAGGGTGTCCGAAAGACAGTTGATCTCCGGGACTTTATCGATGACAAAACAGGGCTTCCAACTCTGCGTGATATTATGAAAGAACTTGAAAAGCCGGGGAGGGATCCAAGGAAGTCTTTTGAAGTATTCAGTTTTGCGAATGTACATGAAATAAAGGATCTGGAAGAAGGTATGGTTCTTCCCGGCATAGTAACCAATGTAACTGATTTTGGAGCATTCGTGGATGTGGGAGTTCACCGGGATGGACTGGTTCACATAAGCCAGATGGCTGACAGATATATAAGTAAACCGTCGGATGTAGTTTCGGCTGGTGAAAAAGTAAAAGTCAGGGTTCTGGATGTGGATACGGGCAGAAAGCGCATATCTCTTTCCATGATCGGAATCGATTAAACGAAGAGTTAAGTCCGATTCTGACCGAAGCCATGGGGTAGGAGCTCGGCCAGGGTATAATGTCTGACTGTATCGTCTGTGGCTGTAATTACTTGAAAATCATCATCGCAGAATTCCGAAAGCACCTGTCTGCAGGCGCCACATGGCAGGGGTTCGATGTCGCGGGAGTAAATAAGAATTCTCCCGAATCTCGTATGCCCGCTGGCGACCGCAGAAAACACCGCTGCTCTTTCCGCGCATATGGTGAGACCGCACGAGGAATTTTCAACGTTCACCCCAAGGTGAAAACCTCCCGCGTCATCCTCCAGAACAGCCGCAATGCGCAATTTTGAATAAGGGGAGTAACATCTGTCAGTGGCCTGTCTTGCTTTCTCGATTATTTGTTCCAGGCTGGCGTCCATCTTCAGAAAGTTCTTTCGATGAATGGAAGAGATCGCAACTTATCGTTCGCGTTGCGTAGTCTGAGGGAAATCACCTCGGAGAACGCGCGAAGCACTTTCAAACCGACCCTGGGGTTTTCGGTCAGTATCGATGAAACCTCCGAATGCTGTATCATCGCAAGTTCAACCCGAGTGTGCGCGTATACGGATGCGCTTCTGCTTCTGTGATCGAGAAGTACCATCTCGCCGAAGAAATCTCCGGTTTCGAGTATTCCGAGAATCTGTTCTATGCTTTCGTATGTATTCTTTGTTACCCGGACTTTACCTGACAGAATAAGATAAAGGTATTCACCGGGATCATCCTCACGGATAATCACGCTGTTGGGTGCCATGTCCGAATATTGCGCTCTGTTAACGAACAGTTCAAGCTCCGCGGGTTCCAGGGTTCGGAAGAGGTAGGCAGATTTGAAGATGTCAAGATGATCTTTTGTGAATTCAGTGTTCATATCCATCTCGCTCTCGTTTCTAACTAAGTGTTCCGGTATCGCTGCAGTTCGCCTCTATAAAAACGGTTTTCTCTCTGGTATATGTGACCTGTCCAGGTTTTCCTTTCCTCATTCGCTTAACATACTGAACCCTGGTGTAATCAACAGGGATGATACCGGAGGTGGTTCCACTTCCCCTGGCTGCTTCAGCCGCTGCTTCGAGGATAATATTTTCTGGAGGATTGTCCGCTCTGCCATCCAGCTTCAGAAGCACGTGGGCACCGGGGATACCTCTTGCGTGGAACCAGAAATCACCACGTTTACCCATTCTGAATGTTACTTCTTCGTTTTCCCGCGCGTTTCTTCCCGCGAAACATCTCCAGCCGCCGCTCAGTAATTTTACCCTTATCGATTTCCTCTGTTCGTCATTATCCTGTTCCTTTCTCCGATAATTACGAATAACCGTGTCAAGTTCATCAGCAGTGAGTTCATCAGCCTCAGCCAGCGATTTTGTCAGGGATTCGATTTCATTCAGCGTGTTGTGTTCGTGTGTTTTCAGATTTCTTCTCTCGATTCCAGTGTTTGCCGCTTTTCTGAAAAATCTGCCGGCGCTGGATTTCAGAGATCGTGAAGGTTTCAGTGGAATCCTGTGCTCCAGACCGTTCCAGTCTTTCAGTACTATCTCACTTAAGCCTTTTCTTGAGTTATCTGCTTCCGACAGAAGCAGATTTCCCCAGGTTCTGTATATTTCAGGGGATACAAGTTCATCAGTGGCTGACCTGATACTGTCAAGCCTTCTTCGGAGAAACGACAGCCTTCGCTTAAGAAGGGATGTCCATGTACTGAGCCTGCTTTCCCTGATGCCTGTTATTTCTCCCGTTATCCTGAACGCGAGAGGGTTCTCAATTGGTTTTCCATCACCCAGTCGAATGGGAAGCGGACCTTCAGGGCTTTCCCACGGGCTGAAATTCTGTTCAAGAAGGGCGTTTTCAAGTTCCACGACAGTTTCAAAAAGTGAAATATAATTGATTTCCGAATGGCGTATCAATGCCCGGGCGGTTACGGGACCAACCCCTTCAAGCATTCTGTACAGTACAGCCGAAGAATTCGTTTCATTTTCAAGCGAACTTTTCAGTTCGGAGGAACTGCTCCATGATCCCGGAGAGAGGCCTGAAGCCGGAGGAGGCACATAAACCTGGCCGGGTGCCACGGTTCTGTACCTGCTTAAGCTCGAAGTAATTTTCCTGTGGCACGCGAGAATTCTCCCGTCTTCATTTCGTACAAGAATAATGTTCGCGTTTCGTCCGGTAGCCTCGAAGACAAGCGTAACATCGGAGTTTCCGTAAAGGAGTTCACTCTTAAAACTGATACGCAGTACCCTGTCCGAACCGGGCTGGACAAGGCCCTGTACTTTCGCTCCATTTATGTGATGGCTCCATGCCGGAGAGGACAGTTCAGACATATTTACAGTTCTGCTCCAGGTGAGTCCAGGAGAACCTGGCCTGGCGTTCAGAACCAGAATACCGTTATCGAACTGAAGACCGAATTCCTCTCCCGCGGGACAGCCGATCTTTCTGCATTTCCTGTTCAATATCAGTTTTTTTATGGGGGGAAGCAGGGCACTGAGAAAAACACCGTCCAAGAGAGTTCCCCTTTCAGAGTGGTGACTGATGCTGTTAAAATATCACGAGTTGATTTCTCCGTGGTTCGTCAACTTAACCGCGAAAAAAGGCGGAGAAGTACTAATCAACAGGTGTTCTTACTGCGAACGCCCTGTTCATGTTGGAATCTCCGGTATTGACCATGGACCCGTACTCAACACAAAAATCGTACAACCAGGCATGAGCACCGTACCTGCTTGTTGAATCGGACCAGACGCTCTGCCCGTTATTATCGAATGGTCCCCAGTTGTTCCAGTTAATCCCCGCGTCATGTAAACCCAGAAGATCCTCTTTGGTGGGCATCTTCCAGCCTCCGCCATCGAGGTTTTCTACCCAGAGAGAAGCTGTCATCCAATCGGTGTTGCTATCGGGACCCACCTGCCACTGAAGTCCGGTTGTCGAATCGGTTATTATTCCTTCGCTATCCACCGGAAATCGCGCATCAAGCTGATCCTCAGACCGGGCCTCCCTCTCAATATCATTGACTACAGTTGTCAAAGCTCCGCAACCTGCTGAAAGACTGAGTACACAGCAACAAAATACGGGTATGAAATGCTTCAAAATACTGCTCCCTGTTCTCTGATTCAAAGAAGAATCATTTGAATATCCACCGTATGCGAATTTTCCAGCAGGTCTCCGCGAACCAGATTAATATAACATGTCCCATATGACCAGTCGAAGAACATC
Organism: uncultured bacterium; assembly: GCA_964582075.1. Classification (GTDB taxonomy): domain Bacteria; phylum Fermentibacterota; class Fermentibacteria; order Fermentibacterales; family JCC-6; genus Aegiribacteria. The sequence continues at coordinate 5,355 of CAZOQQ010000079.1, forward strand.
TGTTGTTATAGAGCGTGGTATGCGCGGAAAAAGAGATGCAGGAAATGTGGATATTTGCAGCATGAACCTGCGGGAATGAGAAAGAGCTGCTCATCTGTAATAAGGACACACGGCATATTTGTATATGTAATAATGTAGAAATGAATGTGATATGATTCATATAGTTCAATTGATGAAAACTCTCGGAGATTAGAACAGGTGCCGGATAGCTATGTTGCTGCTGGAGCGTCCTGTGTGCGCTTGTGAAATTGCTGCCGTTTTTTGTATCTTAATGTCTACCGTGTCCAGGCATCTGAAGGAAATGACGTACGCTGGAATCGTCAAGGGCGAAAAGGAGTTCAGTTTTGTCTAACTTTTGCCAGGGGAAAATCCGTGTTGACTTTTGCACCAAGCTGTCTGCATTGTTTTCGGGTGCCGCTTTGAAAGGACATGATTATGTCAAAAGTCTTCTGTATTATGATTTTCTCCTCAATGGTGTGTGTTGCCGGTTCCGATCTTCCGTCACTCACAATCCTTCCGCAGCCACCGGAGCTCTCGCAACCCTCTGAAAAATCTGTGATAGAAACGGAATCGGATCCGTTGGAGATACCGGAACTTACCTGCCCGCGACCAGCAGAACAATTTGTTGAATACACCGCAGCTCCAAGGCAGGAATTACCGGATATCGATGAAATTACTCTTTCAACAATTGATATACCTGATTCTGACGACAGCTTTTTTATACAGTCTTCACCAAAAGCATTGCTGACAGAGAACAGGACTGAATTCAAAGAGATAGGAAGTAAGCATGTGGTATGTTGCAGCTGTCTTTGCCGTTGTTTTGATTTCGGCGGTAGCCGGGTTTGCAAAGAGCAGACCGGAGGTCACTTCCAAAACTTTAACTCCCCTGGATGCAATCACTTCAGCAACTGCTGCCGATATTGTGCCTGATATTGTTTCCACTGTATCTGTAGAGCAGATAAACATCCTACTGGAAAGACTTGAAACCACAGAACCCCCGGAGCAGGTCATGGGTGCCATGTGCTACGAGCCCATGGTAATGCCTGAAGTTGCAGAATACATCTGCCCTGTCTGCGGCGAAAAAACAGTGTACAATTATTCGCAGGCGGCCTTTATCAACTGGGAACTTGCCGGATGCAGAAGAACGGCTGACTCTATCAACACCCATACGGATTTCGAGGTTGTTCTGGATGAAAGACAGTTCTGCGATTTCTGTTCTCCTGATTCCAGCAGCGATGAACCGTCACTGCTTCTAAGGGTAATTTACAGCGATAGTACCGAAGTAGTAAACATAGTAGATATTGCCGATCTTCTTATGCTGAACTCTTTTCTTCAGGGCAGGCTTTACTACACCACATCGAACGACGCTCAGATGCCGCTGCAGAGCTATTCGGGAAGAATGCGAGAACTCCTGGGGCTTGAAAAGGAGTGAAGAGGCTTCGCTCACAGACCTTCCTTCCTTCAACAGCTGTTCTTGAGCTGACCTACAAATGCAACCACAACTGCACTTTTTGCTCATGTCCATGGTTTGCACCAGACGGTAGATTTAAGCAATTTCCCGAGCTTACAACTGAACAATGGAAATCCGCAATCGGTGAAATGGCTTCCCTTGGTATTTCAAACTTCGCTTTTACCGGTGGAGAGGCTCTTCTAAGGGAAGACTGTCTGGAACTTCTGGAGTACACCTCATCACTGAAAATACGAAAAATCGAGACAGTTGACAGTGAGCTGATTACACACATCACCGGTCCCCGGATATACCTGCTTTCAAACGGTGTTCTTGTGAACAGCAGAGTACTGGATACACTGGAAAGACTGAAGATCAATCTCAGCATGAGCCTTCCAGGGCTTTCTACATTCGAAGAGCATACAGGTTTTGACAATGCAGCTCTTGTCCTTAAAAGGTTCAAAGAGGCAAAACAGCGGAATATTCCCACCACTGTAAACAGCACAGTAACAGCTTTGAATGTACACGAGCTGAGGTACACGCTTGCCGCGGCTTTTCTTGCAGGTGCAGGGCAGCTTCTCATGAACAGGTTTCTTCCCGGAGGTCGTGGGCTTGAGCACGCAGACGACCTGATTCTCTCTGTTCCTCAGATACGGGAAATGCTGCTGACTGCCGATGATGTACTCGCAAGAGCAAACAGGAAAGGAAACCTCGGCACGGAAATGCCTTTCTGTCTCACCGATGATCTTGATCTTAAAACACTTCATACTGGAACCAGATGCTCTGCAGCAACAGGGTTCTTTGTTATCGGTCCATCCGGCTACATCCGCGTGTGCAATCACTCAGAGGTTCGTCTGAACCACGTCAGCCAGTGGAAAGAGCTCAAACACAACGAATACTGGAACACGTTTACGATGAAAAAATATATGCCTGAAGAATGCAGCGGATGCCGTTACATATTGAACTGTGACGGAGGATGCAGGGAAGCCGCTCACATAGCTGGCGGCAGTGTAAACTCCGTTGACCCCGTTTTAAATACAGTACAATTCCCCCCTGTCTCGAATATCTGATCAGACAGAAACTTCTTACCAGATACCAGTGCCTGGTTGTGAAAATTAATGCTATGTGATATTTGATAGGTCTGTTATACACCCACCAACGGAAACTGGTTGAATCAAATAGAAATATGGGTCAGCATTCTGACTATAAGAGTGCTGCGAAACGGCAGTTACGCATCACCAAGACAGGTAAGGAACGCAATTGATAAATTCAACAAAGCGTATTGTGAAAACTGCAGTCCATTTGAATTAAAAAAGTACACCAAATTACTCTTAGGCGGTGTTACGCTGGCTTATGCAAGTAGATACTAGCTACCGCTGCAGAATACCCGTGGATGCGTGACTTAAAGACTAATGGTATTGACCAGATCGTATAAATGGACACAACAGATGCGTTGACATACCACGCATATGCGTAGTATATACACGCATTATGAACATACTTGAATCTATTCTTTCTTCTAGAACAAGAGCTGGGATATTCACCATTCTCTTTGGGATGGAACAGGGAGCACTCCATAATAGAGAGATTGCCAGAATGTCCGGTTTGTCTGAAGCTGCCATTAGGCAGGAGCTGTATAAACTGACTGAATTGGGTCTTATCATTGCCAGGAAGGACGGCAACAGGGTTTATTACTCGGCAAACAAGAGTAACCCCCTCTTCAGAGAGATTCATTCGATGGTTCTCAAGACCACCGGATTGGTTGATACTCTTGTAGAAGCATTAGCAGATCATCGAATTGAATTCGCTTTTGTATTCGGTTCCATAGCTGAAAGTTCGGAAACACCTGAAAGCGATTTAGATATTCTTATCATTGGGAGTATCGGATTCAGGGATGTAACCAGAATGCTTTCCGGAGTCTCTGAAAAGTTAGATAGAGAGATTAACCCAATTATACTGTCCAGAGAAGAGTATATAAAACGAAGAAGAGCGGATGATCATTTTGCACATTACGTGATTGATGGAGCCAGACTTTTCATCAAGGGAGATCCGAATGAGTTTGAAGCAATGGGAAAGTAACGGCTGGCTCAACTTAAAAAATACAAGTCGAGATGAAATTAAGAACCTTCTGGTCATCGTCGAAAGGGATTTGAAAGATTCATGCGAAAAGGTATCAACGGATTGGCGGTTCGGGATAGCGTACAATGCTGCCCTCAAACTTTGTACTATCCTTCTAAGATCGGAAGGATACCGACCCGCTCATGGCAATCAACACTATCGAACCATAATGTCAATTCCGGAAATCCTCGGTTCTGAATGGCAAGAGAACGCAGAGTATCTTAATGCATGCAGAATGAAACGGAATACACTTGAATATGATTATGCAGGTTGTGTTACTAATGAAGATGTTGATGAGCTGCATGACTTCTTAAAGGAATTCAGACAAACGGTAATGAACACTCTCCCTCCGTGACAATATAGGTGAGACATTTCCCCTACCGGTAATTAGTGTAGAAG
>CAZOQQ010000080.1:0-9209 GCA_964582075.1 uncultured bacterium
TCTCGAATACGACCATTCAACTCTTCAACAGTATAATAATTTCAGTTATCCTCAATTATTTTGTTACCTCCACTATACGAACTATTGAATATATATGCGGAAAACTCTCCGACAGGGAAGATATTATGATAACCGTCACCGATCTCCACTATGTTCTCGGTTCTCTGAGCATATAGGTGTATAACTCTTGATTTCCGGTATTCCGGTATTAACAGTAATCGGTGTTTCAACCGTTATCGCCATTTACTTCGGCAAAACCGTACGAAAAACGGGCCTTCCCTCCCTTATCGGGTATATGGTTCTTGGCACCATTATGGGTACGTCCGTACTTTCCATGATCGACAGGACTTCACTGAGTCAGCTGCAGTTCATTACCGACATCGCCCTTGGTTACGTTGCCTTCACCATAGGTTCGGAGCTTAACCTGAAGACACTCAAACGCCTCGGAAAAGGAATCATACTTATAATCCTGGCCGAATCCTTTGGGGCCTTCATCCTTGTGGGTACTGCCGTGTACCTGTTAACGGGAGATATGCCGATGTCTCTTGTGTTCGGTGCGCTCGCACCTGCAAGCGCGCCTGCCGGTACTGTAGCCGTTATTCAGGAGTACAGGACCAGGGGAAATCTTACGAAAGCGCTGTACGCGGTGGTTGGTTTCGACGACGGTCTTGCCGTTATCATCTTCGGTTTTGCGGCGGCTCTCGCGACCAGGATGCTCAACGCCGAGTCATCAACCGTTTCCGGCGGGATGCTGTCAACGGTTATGGAACCTCTTCTGGAGCTTGGGTTGAGCCTGGGAGCGGGCGGGGTAACAGGTCTCATTTTCTCGGCTCTTGCCAGAAAACTCAGACCCCTGAACGAACTTCCCGCGCTTATATTCGGTTTTATCGTGATGACTATAGGCATATGTATCTGGTTCAATCTCTCCCTGATTCTCACCAACATGATGCTTGGTTTCGTACTGGCCAATACAACATCCCCGACTTCGGTAAGAACCATTGAAAGCCAGCTTAAAGGCTACATGCCCCTGCTTTTTATACTTTTCTTCTTTCTTGCGGGAGCACATCTTGAAATCTCCGCCCTCCCCGCTCTGGGAATGCTTGGAATAGTGTACATGATCGCCAGAACAGCCGGACTGATGGGGGGAGCCTGGGTGGGAGCGGTAATGGGTAAATCGGAAAGTAAAATCAGAAAGTATCTGGGGTTCGGAATACTTTCACAGGCTGGTGTCGCGATAGGATTATCCCTGATGGTGCAGCAGATGTTCCTTGAGATAGGCTCAGATCATGCTCTGGCAATAGGAACAATGGTTATAACTACGATTACCGCCACAAGTATTATTTTCGAGATTATCGGGCCTGTTTCCGCGAAATACGGGTTGAGCAGGGCCGGCGAAATACCCGGAGAAAAGAAATGATGTCTGACAGATGAATTTTGAATTTACCACACTTTTTCTTGTTGGGATAGCTGTCTCATTCGGTCTTTATTCAGGCAAAGCCGTCAAGAAAATAGGACTTCCGTCTCTGATTGGGTACATGATCCTCGGAACGATCATGGGCACTTCGGCACTGGAAATTTTTCCCCTTGAAACGGTTCACGGACTTTCTTTCATAACCGATATTGCCCTTGGTTTCGTAGCTTTCAGCATCGGCATGGAATTAAGTATACGGGTTCTTTCAAAACTGGGAAGAAGCATCGCGCTGATAATTTTCTTCGAGTCGTTTCTGGCCCTTATCATTGTCACTGCGGGTATTTACCTGCTCACCGGCGACCTGCCTCTCGCTCTCATATTCGGCTCACTTGCCCCGGCTACCGCCCCCGCCGGTACGATAGCAGTAATACAGGAACTGAAAGCCAGGGGAAACCTTTCGAAGGCGCTGTACGCGGTTGCCGGTTTTGACGATGGCGTGGCTATCATACTTTTCGGTTTTACATCGTCGTACGCCAGACTTCTTCTTTCTTCCGAATCATCGGGCTCCACGGCGGGATTCAGCTTGCTTGCCAGCATGGGAAAACCCCTGATGGAAATTTTCCTCAGTCTTGTTTCGGGAGCTCTGCTTGGATTCATATACAGCTGGCTTGTAAAAAAGCTCCAGTCGCAGAACGAGATTCCCGCCCTGACTTTCGGAATTATAGCCATAGGCACGGGTTTGGCCGCGCAGTTTCATCTATCGATGATTCTTGTGAACATGACAGTTGGTTTCATAGTTATCAACAGAACCAAAATCGGTTTAAGCCATACCATTACAGCGCGTCTGAAACCTCTTATGCCGATTCTTTTCATCCTGTTTTTCTTCCTTGCCGGAGCTCACCTTGATATTTCGATGCTCCCGAAGATTGGAGCTATCGGAATTGTTTACATACTGGCAAGATCCGCGGGTAAGATATCTGGAGCACGGCTTGGCGCGGTAATGGGGAATGCTGACAAAATAATACGGAATTACCTTGGCCTAGGGCTTCTTTCCCAGGCAGGTGTGGCGATAGGCCTGTCACTGCTGGTATTTCAGGAATTCCAGCAGATACCCGGCGACCATTCCGCCGCAATCGCCTATTCAGCGGTTACAACGATTGCTGCGACAACCATAATATTCGAGTTGATAGGCCCTGTCATGACCAAGTACGCCCTGAAAAAAGCCGGAGAGATACCGGAAGAACAGGAAAGCTAATTACCACCCCTTCTGCCTGAATAAGATCAGACAGACCAGTGAAGCAGGAGGTTTCTTTCCCTAAATCCTTACCAGCCTGCAGCTTTCCGTATTACGACCGTCTGTTACCACGGCGAAATAAACTCCTGAAGGCACGGGACAGCCGATATCCGAAACTCCCGACCATCTGAACAACCCGGGCTCTACTTCTCTGTCGAGAACGCTTCTTCCGCTTAAATCGAAAATGTTCAATCTGACCCTGGAAGGACTGGCTATGTTAAGTACGACCGAACCGCTGAAGGGGTTCCTTCCGGCAAATGATACCGACAATGCACCTTCGGTAGAACAGAAAGAAGCGGCAATTTTCGTAGAGTCGGGTGTGCAGGCCCACAAATCCCATTGAAGATCGGTACCCCTTCTTCCGTATACCGCCCAGAGTTTGCCTCCGGACGACCATGCCAGCGACGCATCATCAACGGCATCTTCAGTTACAACGGCGTAGTATCCCTGCCATACTCCGGCTACAGATGTATTGCAGTACAACTCACTGGTTCCGCTGGTCCACATGGCAGTAATTTCACCTGTGGAAGATGCTGTTATCGATGCCCGGGAACATCCACCGGAGGATGAAATTGTAACGGGTGTGGTCCATACGCTTCCGGATCCATGAGAGGACAGTATTTCTCCGCTGTCATTCTGCCACACAACCCAGTATTCACTTTTATCACTTACAATGGACGCATACCTGCTGTTCTCGGTATTCGATGATAAAACGGTTTCGGCACCGAAAGCTCCCAACTCGGGAGCTTCTCGGAAACATACAACCCATTTGCCGTCTCTTCTCGCGTGATAGACCAGGCCGAAGCCGGTACCTCCGTAGGCAACATCGGGGTAACGTTCCTCATCAGTCTCAGATGATACGGTATTTATCGATGACCAGGCGGAACCTGTCCAGAATACTCCCTCAATATCCGTTGAGGCATTCTGCCATTTCTGCCAGACCAGCCAGGCGTGACCGTTGCCACCATCCATTGCCGGCTCTACTTCGAATGAATCACCATCGGTTAAGATCGTCTCGTTAAGCCATGCGAATCCATTCCATTCCGATACATAGATATCGTAACCTTCATGGTTGTTCTGCATGCTCTGCCATGCTGCCCAGATCTTTCCCTGACCGTCACCTCCAATTGTCGGATGCCAGTCCCAGTATTCATGGTTACTCACCGCTATTGGCGGAACCCATGTGTCCGCGTTTGTATGTGTGGCGATGATGTTGGCCCGCACAGGGTAGGAGGAACCACAGACGGCAAACAGATCTCCGGATGCTGGATCAAAATATGTATCAACCCTCCCCTGGGTATGCAGACCTTCGGTCAAGGGACAGGTTGACCAGCTGTTCGAACCGGTTGTACCTTCACCTCCAGTGGGTATGGAATTGAAGGTTAAAGTTCCCATTCTTGGCTTGAGAGTGGGATCTCCCAGAAGAACGGCTCCGTTTTCCGTATTCATATTGGCAGCCAGCCATGTTCTTAAAGCGTCTCCAAGGCAATTCCCCGAAGCCAGTGACGTGTAGTATTCCTGGAAATAATTGGTATAATCCACTTTGGTCTGGGCAAGAGCCGCCAGGCCGTACGAATCACACCATATGTAACTGTTGGCGAGGTTGTCCACTTCTGTCCATCTACCGTTAGTACAACAGTTAAGAACGTAGAAAAAAGCGTGCGGATTCAAAGGCGGGACTTCGAAGTTGTCAAGAGTACCGCCACCTCCGGGAGGCGCTCCCGTATGGAAGCTGCTGCCCCAGGGGCTGGAATGGGAAATAAGATGTACCCACTCGTATCCGTTCATAAGTTCCGCTTTGAAATCGTCAGCGTTTGTGGCCACAGAGTCGTTCTTCAGAACCACCGTAGAGTAGAGATTGCCCAGATACCCGGTCAAACCGGTAAAAGCTTCCTCGTACGCGAGAGCCCTGTCTGGAAGGGACAGCGCGCCGGTTCTGTAAGCATGATTCCTGGAAAAGTAGTCGTTCAAAAGGTCAGCAGTCCCGCCGAACGTCAGGTAGGTCGGCGTAAGTCTTCCTACCCAGATTTCCGGTCCGCCGTTACTGTAAGATTCGTATAGCCCGTCAGCGTCGGGATCGCTCCATGTACCGTCCATATCCATCAGGAAAACATCAACCGGATATTCACCTTCGTCGGAATCCATCCATCCGGTAGGGATATCCCCTATACAGATAGCTCCGACAAGGTCACCTCCGGAATATTCAGTTATCAGATCGTTCCTGATATCCTCCGCGCTTCCCCCCGAGATCGACCATGTCTCGACACTGTATCCGTCGCCTGCAAGGTCTGTCTGGAAGGTCGTCAGGGAGGCACTTATATCGGCACTTATTCCCTCTTCGACGAGCAGAACCACTTTCTGAGCTCTCGAACCTGCGGCTTCGGTGATTACAGTCCTGATGTAGGGTCCACTGTCCAGAGACAGCTGGAGCCGTTCGCGTGTTGACATTGGCATTCTGCCATGGGAATCCATGTACTGTATTGGAATTCCTTCCGGAACTGCAATTCCAATTGATGTCCATACTGCAGCAATCATCAGAACGATAATCAGACGGTTCATTTTATCTCCTATTCAAGTGATCCGACTTCGGCTTCAACCGCTTCAAGAATTTCACAGGATCTTACAATATCGGCCATTTTTGTGTGGTCAGGGTAGAGTGGTCTGTCCTCACCCAGATGCTCAACGTGCTTTCTTATAACATCCCGCGCGGCCTGGATTCCCCTGCCCGGTTTGTAATCTCTCTGATCAAGCGCGTCAGCAGCGGCGATAAATTCGATGCCGAGTATTCCACTGGCGTTTTCAAGAATCTGATGATTCTGTATGGCCGTATTCATACCCATGCTTACAAAATCCTCCTGGTCCGCGGCGGCGGGAATGGACGCGCAGGACGAAGGAGCTGACAGGGCTCTCTGTTCAACTATAAGCATACCAGCCGTGTACTGGCTTAGCATGTGGCCGCTGTAAAGACCCGGCTTTTCCGCAAGGAAAGGCGTAAGCCCAACCGAAAGAGCGGGGTTGAGAATTCTGTTAAGCCTTCTCTCGGACATCACCGAAACCATAGTTATCGCGGTTCCCATCATATCCATCGGAAGCGATACTGGCGTTCCCTGGAAATTGGCTCCGGTAATAACCAGATCCTGTTCAGGGAAAAATACAGGATTGTCACCCACCCCGTTAAGTTCAATCTCAACCTGGCTCCTCGCGTACGCAAGAGCATCGTGAGCCGCGCCTATAACCTGTGGAGTGCTTCGCATGGAATAAGCGTCCTGAACTTTCTTCTTGCCTCCTTTCAGAAGATCACTTCCCTCGATGCATTTCATAAGCGCTCTCGAGGATCGCACCGCGCCTGAGAACCCCCTGGCCCGGTGAAGCCTTTCATCGTATGGCTTGAAGTTGGCCATAAGGGCCTCAAGACTCATCGCGGCGGCAATCTCCGCCTGCTTCAGCCACCTGTTCATATCGTACAGGTGAATCGAATTCATTGAGTTCAGAAGGTTGGAACCGTTTATCAAAGCAAGACCGTCCCGCGCATGAAGAATTTCCGGCTCAAGGCCAGCCCTTTTCAGCGCCTCTTTTCCGGGGAGAAGTTCACCGTTGTAGAAAGCCTGACCTTCTCCAATCACAACCAGGGCTATCTGGGACATGGGCGCAAGGTCCCCGGAAGCTCCAACCGAACCCTTCTGACACACGAACGGTGTTACTCCGCCGTTCAACATTTTCACAAGCATCCGCGTTATATCGAGTCTTACCGCCGAATGTCCTTTTGAGTGAACATTTATCCTTGAAGCCATTGCGCCCCGCACGTATTCAAGAGGAGCGGGATCACCTATTCCGGCAGCGTGGTTGTACACGAGATATTTCTGGAATTTCTTGACTTCCTCATCGTTGAGAAGGGTTTCTGAAAATTCACCTATACCTGTGTTCACACCGTACATGATCTCGTTCTTCTCAAGTTTCCTGTTTATCATGTCCCTGCAGAACCTGATTCTCTCTTCGGCTTCCGGGGATAATTCAACTTTTTCCCCGTGACGGGCAATCCTGATCATTTTTTCAACCGTGAGACCGGTTCCATCGATAACTATCGCCATCTGATTCCTCCCGCGTGGTTTTAAGTATTAATATGTTCGCTACATTGAATTTTACCGAATATAGATACCCGCAAGCCAAGCAACAACCGGGGACGGACCAAACTTCTTCAACTTCCTGGCTTGTTATTCATAATATCAAAATGCATATAGCAATAAATCGTATTTTACTTAACTATCCTGAGTTTGGTGCTTTCCAATCAAATTGCCGGTCATTATTGGACTTAATCAATTTTATTCAGAAGTATTATAATTTTGCCGGACTGAACTTTTCAGAGATCTTGTGATAGCAGCTTTTACTCCGGAGTAAGGGAGTATCCCAATGGATAATTACCGGTACCTGACAGAACCTGTTGAAGATACGCGAAACGAACGCAAAACAGGTATGCTCGTTATAACCGATGTAGGAAGCACCACAACGAAGGCACTGCTTCTAAGAAGAAACGCTGACAACACCCTCTCCATCGTGGGTAGCGCGGACGTACCCACCACGGTTGAAAAGCCCTCTGAAAATGTCTGCATTGGAATAGCTGCAGCAATCAGAAGCCTTGAATCACGAACCGGGGAAATCCTGTCTCGTGGTAATGGAATGCCTGCCGTACCTTACCTGTCAACGAGCTCCGCGGGAGGCGGTCTTCAGATGATTGTTTTCGGTCTCACATCGGTTGAAACCGGAAGGATAGCAGAAAACACCGCGTCCAATGCCGGAGGAGTCATCCTTAAAATGATCTCTATCGATGATAATCTCCAGGCGGTTGAAAAGATGCTCGCCATACAGAATCTTCATCCTGACATGATCATGCTGGCAGGTGGAACCGACGGGGGCGCTATCGCAGGGGTAGTCCGACTGGCTGAGCTGCTGACTCTGTCCAATCCCCAGCCAAAATTCCGGCAGTCGATGAGAATACCGCTTATCTACTGCGGCAACACAGATGCCAGGGTATTTGTCAGGGAAGTTCTTGAAAATACCTTCGATGTTCATATAGTAGACAACGTACGACCCTCTATGGAGGAGTTGAACATGGAACCCGCCAGAAACGAAGTCCACAGGCTTTTCATGGAAAATGTTATGGAAAGGGCTCCCGGTTATTCGGAGCTTAAAAATTTCGTAATTTCAGATATTCTGCCAACACCATCAGGAGTTGAGAAAATTCTCAGACTGTATACCGCAGATAGAAGCGTTCTCATGATGGATATGGGAGGCGCAACAACCGATATTTTTTCGAGCATTAAAGGTGAATACTCACGAACCGTTGCAGCAAACACGGGATTGAGTTACTCCATAGCTAACGTGCTCTCGAAATCAGGCATGAAAGAATTGATGAAACATCTGCCAGAAGGTTTCGATGAGAACCTGGTTCGTGACTACATCAACAACAAGACGATATTCCCAACGTACATTCCCGGGAACGAATCGGAAAAACTGATCGAACAGGCCGCGGCGATTTGCGGAGCGGAAACCTCCTGGAGAGAACATCTTGAAACATGCTATAAAACAGGCAGAATAGGTTTCCTCGACCGCATGAAATTACGAAACAGGAAGATGTTCGACGAAACTTTTTTCGTCTCGGAGGATGTTCCGTTCCATCTTTCAGATATCGAACTCATAATCGGTTCGGGCGGCGTGATTTCCCATGCGGAAAAGCTCAGAGCTTTCTGGATTCTCGCGGAGGGATTCAAACCCCAGGGTATAACCAGGCTGGCCATAGATAGAAACTTCAGAAGTCCGCATCTTGGCGTTCTTTCTGAAATAGACGGCAAAGCCGCGCTGGACCTGTTTCGGAGGGAGTGTCTTGAGGATATCGGATGGATCATCGCTCCTCTCGGTAAATTCAGTGAAGGCGACAAGTTACTTGAGGTCGCTGAGCTGAATACGGGTGAATCCTGGAGACTCTCGGCCGGAGACCTGCTATTCCTGAACTCGGGCGGAAACCTTGAATTCACGCTTGATAGGAATGTTTCTCTGGAAAATGGACCGAATCATCTTAATACTGAACTGCCGGTATTGATAGATTGCAGGGGACGTGGAGACAACGCTGTCGGGAAACCTCTCGCGTCATCGGGCATACCGGAATTCACGCACAGAGTTGAAGAATCTGTTAGTTTTATTCACCCGAAACATGGAGAACTGATAAGCGGTGAGTGGGAAATCGATTACACACTGCCCTACAAAGGAACTCTTTTTGTCGCAGAAGGAGATGAAGTGCAACCCGGCAGCGTACTTGGAGAGAACAGGTTCGATCCGCCAAAGCTGTACATGGTTGATCTGAACAGAATTCCCGGATACGACAGACATCTCCAGCCTGAAGAAATCCGTAACGGTCCGCTGGTAACCGAACGGGACAAAGTCAAACTGAATTCCCCGCTTTACAAGGTGAACAGAAAAGGCACGCAGGGCTTTGATTTAACATTTAACCCA
>CAZOQQ010000081.1:0-9195 GCA_964582075.1 uncultured bacterium
AGGCACGAAGGATCCGGCCTGGGCCATAATTACAAGAAGGGCAGTCTGCCGCAGATAAGTGGATTTGCCGGCCATATTCGGACCTGTAACCAGAAGAATCCGTCTTTTCTGACTGAGTTCGATTGTATTTGGAACACATTCGCCCTGCGGAAGCATCTGATCGAGTACGGGATGTCTGCCGCGAACAATGGAAATACCCGGAACGGATGCAAGTACCGGTCTGACATAACCTCTTTTTACGGCAAGAGAACTGAGCGATGTCAGTACATCCAGTCTCGCAAGCATTTTCCCCGCATTTCTTATACCTTCGATGCTTTCAGCAACTCTTACTCTCAGGTCAGTGAAAATTTTCTGCTCAAGTTTCTCTATTTCCTCTCCAGCCCTGAAGATCTTCGATTCCACTTCCTTCAGTTCCGGGGTAATGAATCGTTCAGCGTTTACAAGAGTCTGCTTTCGTATGTAATGTTCCGGAACCTTGTCCAGGTGACTGTTTGAAACCTCTATGTAGTATCCGAAAACTCTGTTGTTTCCAATGGAGAGATTCGGAATACCGGTCTTCTCTCTTTCTTCGTCCCTTCTGGATTTAATCCATTTATGACCCCCGGCATGGATTTCGCGGTATTCATCGAGTTCGGACGAAACACCTTCTCGTATAACTTCGCCATCGGAAAGTTTAGGGGGTGGCATTTCCACCAGAATCGAGTCTATGAGCTTTCCTGTTTCGACAAGAGGATCTATTGAAGCCATTTCAGACAACATTGAAGATTCGGATTTCTCGATGAGTCTGTAAATATCAGGCAGACACGCGATAGTATCAGCCACAGCCCTGAGATCCCTGGGTGTTGATCGAAGTGTACCAAGTTTTCCGGCCTGGCGCTGCAGGTCCGCGGTATTCCTGAGAACTGCGGTGATTTCCGCAAGGATATCCCTCCTTTCGATCAGCCATTCCAGAGCGTCGTATCTGTTTTCTATTTCATTTCTGCTGCGTGAGGGTTCGGAAAGCCATTTGCGCCACTCCCGTGCTCCAGCGGATGTTACCGTCTCATCTGTTCCGTCTGAGAGAACAGCCGATTCCTCCCCGTCCGGAGCTTCTGTAATGTTCAGCGAACGTGAGCTTCCCCTGTCTATTATCATCCTGTCCTCACGTCGATACATTCCATTGAAGCAGAGATGGGATACATCCATTCTCTTCGTATCTCTTACGTAACCTAACAGGGCTCCCAGCGCCGCGAGGGCGGGACTGTCTGCATCCATTCCAAGACCTTCAGGTGATGATATGTCCAGAATTGACTTCACGCCGGATTCCGCGGCACCCGTATCGAACTTCCATGATTCCAGTTCCGTGAGTTCACACCCCGCGGGTGGTTTGACGGATTGACCTTCACGAAGAAGCAATTCCGATGGCCCTTTCCTTGCAATTTCAATGGGCAGCAGATCGCTGTTCATTTCAGTTGCCTCAATTTCACCCGTGGAGATATCACAGAAGGCAAGCCCTCCCCTTTTACCCTTTATTTCACAGGAACAAAGAAGGATGGTCCGTCGTTCATCCAGTGCCGATCCGCTTACCAGTGTTCCCGGTGTAACAACTTCTACCACATCCCTGCTGACAAGCCCCTTTGCCTGTGCGGGGTCTTCGGTCTGTTCACATATGGCCACTCTGTAACCGGCTTTTATCAGTTTCGCGAGATAACCGTCTAGCGCGTGGTGAGGAAAGCCCGCCAGCGGGATTTTCTTACCTGTTTCACTGTTCCTGCTTCTGGCTGTCAATGTTATTCCAAGTACCCTGGAAACCGTTTCGGCATCTTCAAGGAAAGTTTCGTAGAAGTCACCCATTCTGTAGAGAAGTATCTCGTTCCTGTGCCTGTTCTTTATTTCCAGAAACTGACGCATCATGGGAGTTTTCATGTTTCAAGCATCTCCATTGCTCTTTCGGCAAGCCGAAAAGGCAGAATCCCCTTCCTGCACAACTCGGTGCCGTTCGGACAGGAGTTTCCACCATGCCGGTGACAGGGTCTGCAGGTTAATCCATCAACCATGAAATTTCCCTTTCGTCCGGTTTTCCAGAATCCAAGCGAAGGGGATGTGGAAGTAAATACTACAAGAACCGGAATTCCAAGAGCGGAAGCAAGATGCGCTGGTCCCGAATCAGGTGATATCAGCAGATCGAGGTTTTCAATCATCTCTATAAGACCCTTTACTCCATCTTCTCCGTGATAGGTTTCAATTCCGTTCCTTCCGATCAATTCTGCTGTTCTCTTCAACAGTTCCGTTTCCTCTTCGGCTCCCAGAAGCAGTATGTCAGCACCGTGGATATCCGAAAGAATCCTCGATGTTTCGGAAACAACTCCGACGGGAATCGATTTCAGGTACCACCGGCCTCCCGTCACTATACCAATTCTCAGGTTATCGGAATGCGTTATATTTCCATTCTCAAGTATCGGGTCTGTATCCGGATCCAATCCTGCCGAGGTCATGAAATCACCGGTTCGCAGCGGCATGGATTCCGCCTTGTGAAGCAAAACCTGTCTCCTCCGTTTTCTGTCCATGCGGAACCTGCCGATAAGAGGCTTTCCGGCTGAAGCGATTCGGGAAGTCAGATTGTTCTGAAGATCGAACACCGCGTCAGGCGATACTTTTCCAACCAGTTTTCTCAGTTCGAATGGACCGGTATTACCGCCCGTGCTGAGCGGGTGGATATTGCCGGGCATGCGAAACACCACAGGTTCATACTCTTTAGATGTTACAAAATAGACATCAGTGTTTTTCGACAGTTCCGAAGCCACCGGCTGAGCAAGAACAACGTCACCAAGTGAATGCAGACGAATAACCGCCGTTCTACTCACCGGAGAACTGCATATCGTAAAGTGACCTGTATTTACCATATTTGTCGTACAGTTCCTGATGCGTTCCGCTTTCAACTACCCTGCCATCTTCCACGTACAGAACCTTCGTAGCCTTTCTGACAGTGCTTAGCCTGTGAGCGATGACCAGTGTTGTTCTTCCCTCGATAAGGCCGTCGATAGCTTTCTGCACAAGGAATTCCGAGTGCGTATCCAGGGCGGATGTTGCCTCATCGAAGATGAGTATAGCGGGATCTTTCAGAATCGCGCGGGCTATCGCTATACGCTGTTTCTGCCCTCCCGATAGTCTTGCGCCCCTTTCCCCCGTGACGGTATCAAAACCTTCCGGAAATTCTTCTATGAACTCCAGGGCGTTCGCTACTTCAGCTGCGCGTACTATTTTTTCCATTGTTATACTCTGTTCGCCATAGGCGATGTTGTTTCTGATCGTGTCGTTAAATAGAACCGTCTCCTGTGTTACAACACCAAGGCTTTTTCGAAGAGTAACAAGGTCAACGTCCCGGAGATCGAAACCATCTATGGTTACCGAACCGGAATCAGGGTCGTAGAACCGGGGAATAAGGTCCGCAATTGTACTCTTTCCGCCTCCGCTTGGTCCCACCAGTGCAACCACATCTCCTTTTTTCAGAGTGAACGATACGTTGTGAAGAACAGGTGTCCCGCTCTCGTAACTGAAGGACACGTTTCTGAATTCTATCCTGTTCTGAAAAGAAGTGAATGGAGCCGGATTCTCCGGCTGTTTTACAGCCGGTTCCCTGTCCATCAAGCTGAAAACGCGTTCTGCCGAGGCAAGTCCCGTCTGTATTCTGCTGTTCGCTTTGCTTATGGTCTTTATCGGTTTCATCATGGAAAGCGCTGCAGCCAGGAAAACAAGAAATCTGCCTGTGGTCAATGAACTCCCGGAAAGAATCGCACTGCCCCCGTACCACATTATGAATCCACTTGCGATGGATCCCATTATCTCCGTTACCGGGCTGGCGAACGCTCTCTCCCGCTGCAGGGATGTCTCGGTTTTCCTGTGAACGTTCAGAATGCTTCCGAAACGGGAAACCTCGAATTTCTCCATCGAAAATGCTTTAACTATTCTGATTCCGAATATCGTCTCCTGGAGTATCGTCGAGAAATCTGACAAACGCTCCTGTGAAAAATGGGTCTTTCTTCTCAATCTTCTGCTCAAGATCAGAATAAACAGCATTGCCGGAGGAAATACCAGAAGTGTGAAAAGAGCCAGATGCCACGAAGCCCAGAGTGCCAGTCCAAGGTAGACAAGCAGGAGAACGAACTGTCTTGGAACACTCATCATCAGCTCCGTCATTGCCCAGTTCATATTACCCACATCGGAGGTGAAGCGTGCCATTACGTCGCCTGATCTCGCTGATGTGTAAAAACCCATATCAAGTTCAAGCAGATGTTCGTACAGTTTTCCTCTTATATCCGCGACAACTCCCTGCTCCGCTCGTGAGAGAAAGAACACCTGCATGAATCCCAGAAGGTTCTTCAGCAGGACAATTGAAACAAGACCGGCTATCACTGCTATCAGTACCTGCCTGGGATTGGATTCTCTGAAACTCTTTCGCAATCCCTCCACGACATCTCCTCCGGCGGAGATAACACCCCCCGGTCTTAAGGAAACCAGTTCCGAACCCATTCTATCGAAGGCTTCTCCGGTGTTCTTACCAAGAAGCGGCAGTAAATCTCCCTGCTCAACCGCTGAATCACTCCTTACAAGAACATCATCAAACAGGGGCAGAATCATACCAAGTGAAGCTCCGCTGAACAGTGCGAAGAGTATCATGCACAGCATCGCGCCCGTCATCCACTTCCAGTACGGACGAACGAATTTAAGAATTCTGAGTACAGTACTTTTCTTTTTCATGGTAGATACTATCTTTGCCATAAATAATCTTCAGGTCAAGTAAAAGAGACTGGAACCAGAGCCGCTGAATTGGGTATATTACCTGTAAGATGATCGGAAAGCAAAAGAAAGGTGTTGTTATTTTGACTGGTAGAATCATCACAGAGAAGCGGGCGGAAAAGGATATCAGGTCCGATTCCGAACTCATGATCGACCTTTGTAAAGGCGATGAGGATGCTTTTTCCGAAATTATCAGACGGTTTCAGGCTCCCATCTTTTCCCTGCTTATCAGAATGCTCGGAAACGAGGAGGATGCCCAGGAAATGCTCCAGCTGACTTTCTGCAGGATTTACAGGTACAAAGACAAGTTCGATCCGGACAGAAAACTGGTAAACTGGATATTTACTATCGCCAGCAACCTTGCTAAAAAAGAATGGCGAAGACGATCCAGATGGATAAAGGTTCCCCTTGAACACGTTAACCTTACAAGTTCCAGTAAAACCGCTCCTCATTACAATGCCGGCAGAATAGAGCTGAAGGCATCCATCGAGGAAGCTGTTGACAGACTCCCTCGCCATTACCGCGAACCGTTCATACTTAGAGAACAGGAACAGATGGCGTACGAAGACATAGCGGAAATACTTGATATCCGCCTTGGAACCGTGAAATCACGAATTAACCGCGCCAGGGCAAAACTCAGGGAATTACTGGGCGATGTATGGGAAGAATGGAAATGAACTGCTCAAAAGCTCTCAGAATTATCAGTCTTGTAATCGATGGGGAAGCCACCGTATCTCAGAAGCGACTTCTTGATTTTCACCTGATGGGTTGCAGTTCCTGCAGAAAAGCCATGAACATGTCCCGTGATATATCCCGGATTTCCAGAAATCTCCCTATCCCGGCCCTCCCGATTAACCTCGAAGCCGATATCAGGGAAATTCTTCGTACAGGTTCCGACATTAAACGTTCCGAACACAGGTTCCGCAGCGCCATTCTTGCCCTCCCGGCGGCAGCGGCTCTGCTTGTTATCGCAATTACGATTCTTCCGTTCTCTCCAGCCGGGGAATCAGTCAGCGAGAATCAGCCTATCGGTATCTCCATGTTTGAACCGAAGAACGACGGGGTTCAATTATCTTCGAAGTCCGGAGTAAGAACAGCGCCCTTTTCAGACTATTCCAGGCAGGCGAGCCTGATATCCTTTTAAGGGATAATGATATCTATCCTTCTATCTTTTACCCTCGTCCTCGCTTCAGGTTCTATTCTTGAACAGGTTCATACTGTCAGGATTGAAACGTCTCCCGGGAACGTAAAGATTTCTACCGCTGTCGCAATATCTCCAAATCACGCACTCGCGCTCTGCATTTTTTCCAATGATAATTCCGTTACTGTTGAAACTGATTCCGGCACCGTCCATCCTGACTCATTTATTTTCTCACCCGATCTCGGGCTGGTTATCATGGCCTTTGATGAAGATGTTTTCGACTCGTACCAGGTTCCATCCAATACCGCCCCTGACATAGGCGAAACACTGACGATAATCGGTCACGAAATCGATGGAGTCCTTAGTGTGGAGAGTACTGCCAGGGAACGATATCCTGACGGTTCTTTTCTTCTTAGTTCGGATATCAGGGACGGGCTTATGGGAGCCGCTGTGTTCAACGACGACGATGAATATATCGGAATAATAACGGGAGTAATAAGACCCGATCACCATTTTCCCGATAACAACAACCGCGATTATCTTGTCCTGTATTCCGGTCAAATATGGTATATGTGGCCAAAACTCATCGTCATGTCACTGGAACGAACCGAATACTCTTTCGGGATAACGGCACTTTCCAGCATATCCCTTTCACGCTCCAGACCTTCGGGAATTCATATTGTCTCCGTTTCAGTCGGAAGCAGAGCATGGGAAACAGGGTTGAGACCGGGCGATCTTATAACGGAGATCGACGGTACGCCCGTCTATCATCCGGAAACCCTGCGAGGTCTTCTGATTCTGTCAGGCGATACCCTTCATGCGAAAGTACTCCGAAACACCTTCGAAAGAACTATCCTGATTCCACCTTTTTAGTACGGAACGTTCTCAAATGTGATATTCCGGTCTTTCTATCAAACGCACTACCGGTACAACAGCAGAGTTATGAATACTATCTTACAAGAATGTATACCGCTTTATTTTCCGGAGAGCAGACGATTGCCCTGCTTCCGTCAGGGCAAAGATCGATACTTGAAGGCAAACCGAAGTCGGCAGTTCTCAGTTGCATCTGCCCGCTTTCCGCAACAATAACCATACCTATTTCCGAACATGCGGCATACGCGTAACTGGCATCGGGCATAGATGCTGCCGCTGTTGGAATAACCGGGAAGGTAATCATCTTATAAAGACTGCAGTTATCAGATTTGATGAACCAGAGCTCGTTACTTCCGTCAACAACCGCGCACACGTAGCCTGAAACCCCCGGAAACAGGTCACGCAGGGCTCCGGGTGTCGATATACGACCTGCTTCGTTCCAATTATCAGTTTTGTAGCCAAGAATCATGTTACTGCTCCCATCGGCTACAAACAGGATACTGTCTGCCGATGCTATCCCCCGGCAATTCTTTACACTAATTCTTTTCACTATTGAAAGTTCGGAAGACTGCAGGTTAAGTACTCCGACACTGTCGTTATCCATTGCAAGCCACGCGGCATTGCTATCGGGCATCAAGGAAATATAACTGCAACTTGTACCGATATTTATCGGTTTACCAACCGTCGCGCCGGAAAGATTCACTGGATACACAAGGGAATCGGCAAGAACGTATCCGAATCCATTGCAGTCGCTGTCCGCTATGTCATCTATTTCAAGTCCGATATCAATAACCGATTTATTGTTACCATGGACAATATCGACAACGGCAAGATTGCTTCCAGCGGCAACAAGTGCCGTTTTGTTATCACTCATGCATTTGCACAATTCCGGAGTTCCAATGGCGGAAAATGATATTGTTTTGTCTATCTTTGCCGGATAACCCGGGAGCGGAGGTTCCGTGTCAAAGATGCAGGAAACGGATATAAGTGCATATACAACTATTCCTGTTATCAAAAATATCTGTATGCCATTCTTTACCGACGGTTTCATATATCTCCTGAAATCTTCCGGATATCCTGTTACCTTCCCAATACAATAAACGGAACGGTGACAGAACCATAATCGTAATTCAGTACTGCGGCGTACAACCCACCCGGAACTTCGTTATTGTCCCCGTCCCTGCAATCCCATTTGAATGCTTCTCCTGACACTATGCTCGAACAGGCGAAGTCAGCCACCTTTCTTCCTGAAACATCGTATATAGTAAGATCGTAGGGCGATATCGTATCCTTTGACGGGAATATCTCGATTGTCAATCGTCGGGGAGCAGGATTGGGATAAACGCTCAATGCAACAGTTCCATTATTCTCCTCTGAAGAAGAACCTATGCCAACGGAATAAAGAAAAGCGAAGGCAGCGACCAGATTCGGTCTTGAGCCAATATTACCGGAAGGTGGAAATTTCTGAAGGGTGCCAGTATTTGAAAGTGCCACTCTTAACAATGAAGGCGAAAGAGTGTTGGCCGGGTTGCCGTTTGCCACCCAGTATCCGACGCAGTCGGCAGCAGCCCCGGCTACCATAGGGGAAGCGCTTGATGTACCGGCAAAGCCCCCTGTGTAATAGTAATTTACACCTTGAGAGTTGTAGAGAGTGCCGTATCCTGTGGTAACTACATCTTCTCCCCATCCATGCGATGTGAACCTTGAACCGTAATTAGAATATGAAAGCCTCTGAAGATCGCCCCCCGGCCAGGTCCCCCCCGGCCATGCTCCGCCGGCACCCACAATTATAGATCCGGAATCACCGAACCACGACATTAAATCCATATCAACACCGCCAGCGCCGTTAACTGCGTTACCTCCGGCTTCCACAACATGTATGCCGTTTGCCACGGCATTCTGAATAGCCGCGTAAACAGCATTGTACTGCTGCGCTGCGGGCGAATTGGAACCCCACCATTCAATTGGTACGAAGTTGCTTGATCCGCTCACATATTCCCACTGCTGCTCAATCAGAATGACATCACCAGCGGACAGGTTTGAAACAGCAACAAGCAACGCTCCGGCCACATTCCATTGAGGAGAGGGGGAACCGTAATAGGTACCGCATGTCTTCAGATTCGCACCGAAACAGATACCTGTTGTACCCCATGCGTTATTATCCGATACCATTTCACCGATAACGGCTGTGCCGTGGTTGTTATCGCTGAAAGGATCCTGAACGTAACTGTTTATCTGCGATCCAACTGCTTTTGTTATATCGCTGTGGTTGTAATTCCAGCTGTATTCAAGGTCACATACAGTTACACCCACCGCGTTGCCCCCTCCCTGGGTCCACGCGTAGAGAGCATCGATCCCGGTAGGTGTGAATGTTGCTGCTCTAAGGTACTGCTGACTGCTCTGAT
>CAZOQQ010000082.1:0-9089 GCA_964582075.1 uncultured bacterium
ACGCTGTTGGTCAGCCACTTGGCCCATCGCACGGTTTCAATATTCCCGGTTGGGACAACGTTCAGAAAGCTCTCCGAAAAGACATGTTCAGCTTCTCTTCCGGCTGAAACAAAAAGATCACCTTCCGTTACTTCTATCAAACCTTTATCCTGAAGAAGAAAACCCGCCGTCAGAACCGCCGGTTCGACCCTGCTGTTCCATGAATCTCCCCACTCGGCTTCAAGTCCCATTCCATTCGAAAGGCATATACATCGTCCATCAGTACTTCTCATGGCAGCATCCGCCGCAAGGCTCAAATCGTACGCTTTCAGGGCCAGTATGCAGTAATCACCATGTACGTTATCTCCGGCCTCTATTTTTTCTACAACAGCATCTCCCAGGAAAGCCCCGACCGTGGCAATCGCGTTTTTTCCCCTGCCGCTGCCCGCCGGACCGGCAAGAAACACTTCCATGTTACCTGAAAGGGCGACAGCCAGCCCTCTTCCGACTGCTCCATCGCCCCAGATAACCACAGATTTATTTTTCGGTACTTTTTCCAGCTGGTTTCTTCCCCTTTTTCTCAACTTTCTCCTTGATTTCCTCGACTTTCTCCAGACCCTTATCCCTGGCCTGCTCGAGTTTCTCCTTCGTTTCCTCCAGCTTCCGTATGGTCTCTTCGTACCTTTCTTTCCCGGTAGTGGAAACCTCGTCAACCATCCTCTTTCCCTCAGCGATCAGTTTCTCGGCTTCCGCCCGGAAACGGGTGTAGAATTCTTCTCCCCTGCCGTAAATCTCTTCGGTGGTCACGCGAACTTTTTCTCGCGTATCCTCTCCCTTCGCGGGCGCGTACAGAAGCGCTATAATACCACCGGCCAGAGTACCTGCAACGAACGCCCAGAACTCTCCTTTACCGTTATCAGCCATTTTATCTCCTTTCATTTTCCGCAGCAATTCTTGTACTTTTTTCCGCTTCCGCATGGGCAGGGATCGTTCCTGCCTATCTTGGGATTTTTCCTGACAACCGTTTCCTGTCTTCTGCCTTCCCCCTGCGGATTCCGGTTCTGAACAGCCCCGGCAAGCGGCAGGGTTGAGGACGCATGCATGGCTTTCCCACTGACCTGCCTGTTTTCAGGGAGATCGGCTGCGGCATTACGCGGCCATAAGGAAAGCACCTGTTTTACAACGAGCCTGTCAATTCTGTCCAGCAGTTCCTCGAACAGACCGTAAGCCTCCTTCTTGAATTCAACAAGTGGATCACGCTGTGCGTACGCCCTGAGATTAATACCGGCTTTTAAATGATCGATTCCGTAAAGGTGCTCTCTCCACATGGAATCGATCGAACTGAGTACCGCCCGTTTCTCAAGTTCAGTCGACAGTACAGCACCAATCTTTTCCTTTTTCATGCAGTAGTAATCACGCACCTTCTCTGCCGCGACATCCCTTGCTTCCCCCGGCAAATACTCCCCCGATTGAAGATCGGTAAGATCGAATCTTACTCCAGAAATCTCTCCCAGCATAACCTGCGCTCTTTCGAGGTTCCATTCCTCTGTCTCGGTTTCGTCAGGAATCGTATCGGTGAGAATATGCCTTGTTACCGCCCCGATCATATCGAGTACTTCCTCTTCAAGTTCTTCCCCCGTGAGAGCCTGAAGTCTCATACTGTAAATCACCTCTCGCTGGCGATTGACAACATCATCGTACTCAAGAAGATGTTTCCTTATTCCGAAGTTGTACTCCTCAACTCTTCTTTGAGCTTTCTGTATGGCCTTCGTGAGAAGTGAATGCTCAATCGGCTCTCCTTCGGATTCTCCTCCGCTTCTCTTCATGAAATCTATCAGCTTCTCGGAAGCGAACAATCTGAAAAGGTCATCTTCCAGTGAAAGGTAGAATCTGCTGGCTCCCGGATCTCCCTGGCGGCCGCTTCTTCCACGAAGTTGCCTGTCAATCCTTCTGGATTCATGCCTGGCGGTGCCTATTACAAACAGCCCGCCCTGATACCTGTTGCCGTTCTGATCGGTTACTTCCTTTATCTGCTCCGCCAGCTTAATATCGGTTCCGCGACCGGCCATATTCGTGGCTATTGTAACCGCGCCCCTCTGCCCCGCCCTGGATATAATTTCCGCCTCCTGCTTATGGTGCTTGGCATTCAGAACGCTGTGAGGAATCTTTCTTGCTTTTAAAAACTTTGACAGGAGTTCGGAGATATCCACCGATACCGTGCCGACAAGTATCGGCTGCTCCATGGAATGCAGTCTCTGTATTTCGTTCATTATCGCGTTGTATTTCTCGCGCCTTGTTCTATACACCTGGTCATTGTAATCCTGCCTTATTACGGGCACGTTTGTAGGTATTACAACCACGTCAAGGTTGTAAATACTCTCAAATTCATCGGCCTCGGTTTCAGCGGTTCCGGTCATTCCCGAAAGCTTCGAATACATCCTGAAGTAGTTCTGTATGGTTATGGTCGCAAGTGTCTGGGTTTCACTTCTTATCTCAACGTTCTCTTTTGCTTCCAGGGCTTCATGAAGGCCATCACTGAATCTCCTGCCGGGCATGAGCCTGCCGGTGAACTGATCTACAATTACCACTCTTCCATCCTGAATAACGTACTCAACATCTTTTTCGTACATCTGGAACGCCCTGAGAAGCTGATCTATATTATGCAGTGCTTCGGCTTTCTGTGAATGCACGTGGTAAGCTGTTCTCCTGAGTTCCGCTTTCTTCTCTTCCGGAATGTCCTGAAGTTCTATTTCGGAAATTTCATCGCCAATGTCACCCAGGAGGAAAAAATCAGGATCGTTCGGAGAAAGCGTTTTTCTGCCGATTTCCGACAGAGCGACGGATTTCTCCTTCTCATCAAGAACGAACAGCAGGTCTTCTTCCAGTTCGTGGGTTCTTTTCTCACGGAGGAGAACACCTTCCATTTTCTGAATAGCCTGAAGCCTGTCGGGGTCCTGAAGTGAATGTATCAATCTTTTCTGCTTCGGTGCCCCTTTTCTGGCTTTCAGGTAAAGAAGGGCAGCCTCTTCCACATGCCCCTTGTCCCACAGTTCATCCGCCTCAGACACCATTCTGTTAACAAGAATTGTCTGTTTTCTGGCCAGTTTGTGCACATCGTTTCTGTATTCCTTGTAGCGATTCTGTGAATGCGCTACCGGTCCGCTGATGATAAGGGGAGTTCTGGCTTCATCGATAAGAACGCTGTCGACCTCATCAACGATAACGAAGTTATGCCCCCGCTGAACCCTGTCCTCCATTCGGACTGCCATATTGTCCCGAAGGTAATCAAAACCGAACTGATTGTTTGTTCCGTAAGTTATATCCTTAAGGTACAACTCCCTTCTTTCAGCGGGATGCATTTCCATCTGTATGCAGCCGATGGACAAACCAAGGAATTCGTAAACCCCGCTCATCCATTCGCTGTCTCGCCTGGAGAGATAATCGTTCACGGTTACCAGGTGAGCACCCTTGCCGACCGGAATATTCTCAATCGGTTCGAATTCCCAGTTCCCGGGATCATCACCGTACTTTTTCCCGGCAAGCTCGACCCAGTCCGGGTTCAAATCCAGCGCGTTGAGGTACATCGGCATCACAGCGACGAGAGTTTTCCCCTCACCGGTGGCCATTTCGGCTATTTTTCCCTGGTGAAGGACTACTGCGCCCATTATCTGAACGTCGAATGGAACCATATTCCATTTCATATCAGTGCCCGAAACAAGCCAGGATCGCCCGAGAAGCTTCCTGCAGGATGTTTTAACAACCGCGAACGCTTCACACATTATCTCATCCAGGGTTTCACCCTTCGCGAGTCTTACCCTGAACTGCCTGGTAAAATCCTTCAGTTCCTCTTCGGAAAGAAGTTCAAACTTCTCGCAGTATTCGTTCACCTTATCAACGTACGGCTGAAGTGCGGAAATCTTTTTATTCTGTCGGTCACCGAACAGCGAATTTACCAGTTTCTTAAGCACAGTACCTTTCCTCCAAATACAGCAGGGGTAATTCTACTTTGTATTTCTGCAACCTGCAGTTTCTATAATAACTAAAAGAAAGAGTTTCTGAAATATCACTTTTTAAAAGGAATGAGATTCCGCAGTTCTGTCCTTGGATTCGTCACCGGCTCCCTGCCATGGTGGTCTTCGAAGGCATCTTCCAGCCAGAAGAAGCAGCAATACGCTAATAACTACCAGTAGTACTGTTTTTAAATTCATCTATGAGTTCCAGCAGTGAGTCCGATTTTTGAACGTAAACCTCTGAAGTATCCCCAAGACCGGCCGCTTCCCGAAGTCGTTCAACTGACAGAACCAGATCCCCGTTCCGGAGATCATTTCTTCCCGCAATGTAAAGAGCCCATCCCAGATTCCGGCTGGATTCGGGACAGATCCTTTCGTCTCTGGCCTGTTTCATCGCCCATATTCTCCTGACGTTATCTCCCTCGGCTTCGGCCAGCGATGCGAAAGCCTGCCAGTAGGAGAACCCTGTAGACCCTTCAAGTCTTAACCGATGAAGTTGTCTTCTGGAACGCTCTGTCTCACCGGTCTCGGCGAGCTTCTCCGCAAAAATACACCTGTAGAAATGATCCTCCGGCTGAAGCAAAACAGCGCTTTCAACAAGAGCCAGAACACTGCCTGGTTCAACTTCGTTCTGAAGCAGTATGGAGAGCCATATACAGGCATCGGCTGCGGTAGAATCGTTTTCGGATACGGAAGCGTCAAGCAGGTAATCAACCGATGGGGAGGGACTGATACCGAGTGCTCTTTCAGCAGTAACAAGGTAGTAACGGCATACTCCGCCGCCTCGAACATAAACCCCGTAATTCAGAAGATCCTCGAACATTTCAAGGCTCTTCAAAGCTCTGAGATACTCCGCGAAGTACCATTGGTTGGCAGGCTCAATACTCCAGGCAGAAAAGGCGGGTTCCAGAGCGTCAACCGGTCTTTCCATTCTGTTGCACACCCATGCGTACCTGTAAAGAAGCCATGGGTTGCCCGGATCCTCGAATATTTCCTGACG
This sequence comes from uncultured bacterium, assembly GCA_964582075.1. Lineage (GTDB taxonomy): Bacteria > Fermentibacterota > Fermentibacteria > Fermentibacterales > JCC-6 > Aegiribacteria. The sequence continues at coordinate 4,990 of CAZOQQ010000082.1, forward strand.
CAATACCGGAAGCGCGGCCGGAAGATTGCCTGCTCCCGTAAGGGAATCACCGCGCGAAACTGTAAGCAGAAACAGATAGAACGTAAAAAAGATATTCAAACAGGTTCTAATATCCTGTAAGCAGAGAATCCGGCAGCGAACCGCTGACGTGGAACTGGAGTGTGAAAGCTTCCGAAGGCTGCCACCTCAAATTCATTCCACCCAATACTCTACCCGTAGAATAACCGTGGAAATCGTAGATTTTCTGGTATCCCACATCGATAGACGCAAACCAGTCGGGATGTAGTGAAAATGACATTGTTCCCACTGTCAAGCCGCTGCCGATGGTTCTTCCGCCTCCGGTTACCACACTGAAACTGCTGTAGCCGGAAAAATCCGGCTTGAACCAGGAACCGGTTGGTTCTATGAGTGAAAAATTCGAGGATTCAAGACCTGTACCAAAAGCAACAGAAGTAATTGTAAGAAAAAGTAATAAAGCAGCAACCTTCATGATGAAACCTCTCCTTTATATTTCAGTAAACCGTTACAGTTATATATTACCCCGGAGGCCGGGTCAATGTTCCATTTTCTGAAAGGCGCCTTCATGGAAAATATAGAATATCCGGATAATGTTGTCTTCAGGGAGGAACCCGAGGGAGGTATTCTTTTCAACGTTGACACCGGAGATATCAGGATTGTCGAAGATGTCGCCTGGGGAATATGCGACCTTATAGAGAAGGGCGGAAGCAGGAGCCAGATTCTGATAAAACTCAACGAACTGTACCCGGACGAAACCGGTCTTGAAACCGATCTGGACAGTTTTCTCGAAGAACTTGTTCAAACAGGATTCCTTACCACATCGGGATGAAGGCATATCCTTCTGCGGCATTGGATTCTCACGCAAAGAACCTGTTATAGGCTATTTTTCCGGAAGACAGTCTGCCGCTTTTCTCCTGATTATTCCAAGAACGATTACTCCAAGCAGCACGGCGAACCATAGCGTGGCAAACCGCATTATCAGCGTAGTTACGGCCGCGCTGGACTCCGACATGACGCCTGTGAGTATCGCGCCTATGGTTATTTCTGTGAGTCCAAGGCCGCCCGGTATCATGGAAACGGCCCCGGCAATGGTTCCAGCCGAGTGCGCCAGCAGGGCAAGCCCCAGGGGCAGTTCCGGCTCAATTCCAAGAGAAATTGCCACCAGGCATAGCACGATCGCCTCCGAACCCCATGACAGGATGCCAAGGGGCACTGAAATCAGGAGGCTCCTGATATCCAGAAGTGAAGAGACGTTGCCGTGAAATTTCATGAAACTTCCGCGGTGTTTTTCAACAGGTTTTATTCTGCACAGCAGGTTCGTGAGAAATCCGAACGCTCTTTCCCACAGGAGGAAAATCATCACTCCAACGACGAAAACAATTCCAGCGGCTACCGCTATGGCAGCTCCCCTGTGCCGCACAAGGAGAAGACCTATTACGGCTATGAGTATCATGCTGATAAGATCCGTAATCCTCTCGGCAACCACAACCGGAGAAGTTATTGATACCGGAATATTTCTGCGATCCTTCAGAAGGTAACATTTAAGAAGTTCACCAAGTTTCCCGGGAGAAACGGTCATCGAAAACCCCGCGATAAACACCGACAGGCTCTCTTTCCACGGTATGTGAACATTTACCCTGCCAAGAAAGTAATTCCATTTCAGGAATCGCAGCATGTAGTTAACAAGCGAAAAGCACAGAAAAACCGGTATCCAGTAAAAAGACAGGTTCGATAACGCGTTGCCCGCTTCCTTCGCGTCCGAAAGAAATACGATAGCCGTGTATACAGCGACAGCGAGAATAACCGACCAGAGTGTTTTTTTCAAATAAGCTGTTTTTCCCCGGTGGAATTGTTGCCCTTTATCATGTGCTTAAGTTCCCGGACGAACCTGTCCATGCCGGGAATGTCCTCTACGAGTTTAAGAGCCTTTGAGGCAAGTTTGGACGCTTCCTCCTTCTCACCCTGCATGGTGCATGCTCTTGAAGCGATTGCAAGAGCGTTGGCCCTGCTGCCGTTGAATATCATGTTTCCCGATGGAATAAGCTCGTACGCGGTCATTGCCTGAACCCTGGCCTCCACAGGCATTTTCTTCTTAATGTACAGCATCGCCAGATTGGTATGTATGCCGCTTCTGGTTGAACCATCCCTCAGTTCGAGGGCTTCCTTGAGAAGCTCCTCCGCTTCATCAAGCCTCTCCCCCATCTCTATCAGCATTCCGGCAATATTCATATTCATTGTCGGCTTAAGAGAATCATCGCGAAGCAGTGCTTCCCTGTAGTATGCTTCGGCTTTGCCATGATCCTTTCTGCCGCCTGACACGTAACCGAGCTGCGCGAGCGCCATGGCGCTGTCATCTCCCTTCTCTATTGCCTTGTTGATTATTGATTCGGCCTCATCGTACTGACCGGCTTTGATGTAGTAATAGACAAGTGCGTTTGTAAGCGGGTCAGAAACATTCTTCCTGTTCATATTTCTTTTAAGAAATTCTATCATTTCGCCGGTTCTTCCCAGTGCCGCCAGTTTCGCAGCTTTTCTGAGCTGAATCTGCTTCCAGCCGCGGGATCGAACCAGACGCCAGGCCAGAAACAGAACAAGCATGATAAGAATAGAAATTATAACGAACCATAGTGGTGGCATCAGTTAACTCCGTTATCAGTGTAATCGGTATCAAACTGGGTGAAATCGGGAAGAGTCGTATCCGGCAGAAAATTGCCTCCGGAATAATCATGAAGAGTGCAGTAGTCTTTCGGAGCGGTTCCCTGCCAGAATTCCTCCTGTCTTGCGTACTCTCCACATGATGCCAGAGCAAGCTTGCCGGTTACGGTGCAGATAACTGCCGTTTCGACAGAATTTTCAGGCGGAGCAGGGAAAACCACAGTTGAATCAGCCGGAATATCCATGAGGACATCCCGCATAAAACCGTTCCATATTGGAAGCGCGATACTGCTGCCGGCCTGACCCCGGCCATTCTGCAGCCTCATCCTGATAACATGGTTATCGTATCCCACCCAGACACTGGCAACGAGATCCGGAGTAAACCCGACAAACCACGCGTCGGCGTAATCACTGGTGGTTCCTGTTTTTCCCCCGGCTTTCCGGCCTGAAAACGGTCCCCCCCAGTACCATCTGCTTCCCGACGCGGTTCCTTCCCGGATAACCGACTGCAGTAACGAATTCGAAAGATAAGCTCCCGTTTCGGACAGTACCCTTCTTCCGGACGAAGCTGTCCTGTTGTCTTCAAGAACATTACCGTACCTGTCTTCCACTCTAAGGATAGCCACGGCATCCCTCGCCAGACCTCCGGTGGCAAAGGGAATATACGCCTGAGCCATCTCCAGTGGACTCACCATGCAGCTGCCAAGAGGCAGCGAATGAACTATCGGAACCCTTGACGTGAGCCCCATGGCTTTCGCTCTCGCCGCTACCGCTTCAATACCTACAGCCATACTGAGGCGGACAGCCGATACGTTGAAGGAGTGGGCCAGAGCAGACCTCAGGGTTACCATTCCGTGAAATGTATGGTCGTAATTCCTGGGACGCCAGGAACCCGGTGAGAGTTCCACCACAACAGGCTGATCAAGAATAATACTTCCGGGAGACCACCCCTGTTCTATTGCCTCTGCGTAAACAAACGGTTTGAAAGCACTCCCGGGCTGACGACGTGCCTGAACAGCACGATTGAATTCACTGTCTCTGAAATCCCTGCCCCCTACCATGACCTTTATGTATCCCGTATTGGGATCAAGCGCCACCAGCGCCCCCTGCACGTAGTTGGGCGCACCGGAAGTTGTATCACGTACCGCTTGCCAGTGGGCATACGATTCCTCGTATCTGAGCCTGTCGGGATCGCTTTCAAACTCTCCCGTTTCGGAATTCCAGACGGGTTCTTTCTCCGTAAGAATACTGTCAAGCGCACGCTCGGCAACAATCTGCATATCCGGATCAAGGGTAGTGTACACTCTCAAACCCTGTTCGTAAACAACGGACCAGCCGTACCTGTTTACCAGGTATTTCCGGATATACTCGGAAAAATACGTCCATTCCTGTTCAATTTCGGGACGGTGAATTTCAACCGCAAGGGG
>CAZOQQ010000083.1:0-9081 GCA_964582075.1 uncultured bacterium
TTTTCACGGAAGCGGTTGAAACGGTCAGAAAATCAGGAGTGAACCCGAAGGTGATCCATACGGCATGCACCGCCGCGACCATACTCTTTCCCGAAACGCATTTCAACATGCTCAGAACCGGGATAGGGCTTTATGGATTGTGGCCTTCAAGGGAAACGTTCCTGTCGGCACAGTCAAACGGTATTCCGGTTCCGGATCTCCGCCCGGTTCTGTCCTGGAAAACAAGGATTGTCCAGGTCAAAGAACTTCCAGCCGGCAGCTATATTGGTTATGGTTGTACCTACAGAACTAACAGAAGAACGATAGTCGGTGTGCTGCCTGTCGGCTACGCCGATGGTTACGACAGGAAATGCAGTAATTCAGCGCACGTGCTGGTGCGGGGGAAAAGGGCTCCGGTTCTGGGGCGGGTATGTATGAATCTTTCGATGGTAGACCTTACCGATATTCCGGATGCTGTACTTGAGGATACGGTTGTTCTTCTCGGAAGGGATGGAAACGAAATCGTAACAGCCGAAATGATTGCGGAATGGGTGGGAACTATAAACTACGAGATAGTAACACGCATAAGCCCCTTTCTACCACGGATTATCGTAAAGAAAGGAACTGGAAATGTTCATTGATGTGATCGGCGTTGACGGATCGAAACAGTACGGGTGCAATCTCTGTTCGATGCTTCTTGGCGAATCGGTCCTTCTCGATGCCGGTTCCGCATCCATGCTGTCGGGATCACAGCAACGGAAAGTTGAGATGGTTCTTCTTACCCATGCCCACCTTGATCATGTACTTGAACTGGGTTTCATGATAGATGCTACCGTTTCCATCAGGGATGAACCTTTGATAGTGATGGGAAGTAAAGCGTGTTTGAAAATAGTAAAAAAACATTACATGAACGATCTGATATGGCCGGACTTCAGCCGTATTAAAACCTCGATTGGCCCCGCTCTTGTTTACGAGAACCTGGAAGACAGAAAGTGGTTCGAGCTGCCCGGAGGAATATCTGCGTGGTCTGAACCTGTTTGTCATGGTGCGGGCGCAAGGGGTTTCCTGTTCAAGTCCGGTACAGGTACGATTCTGCATACCGGTGATACCGGCCCCACGGTTTCTATATGGGAGAAAGCCTCGAAGATTGATAACCTGAAGATGGTTATTGCCGAGATATCATTTCCGGATAAGAAGACAGATATCGCCATAGCGAGTAATCATCTTTCTCCGCTGCTTCTTGAGAAGGAACTGGAAAAACTCAACAGGCCTGAAGTTCCGGTATACGCCTTTCATCTGAAACCATGGGAAAGACACGGGATTGAGAAAGATATTGCCCGAAGATTCAGCGATAGAATTGTTGTGCTCCGGCGTGGGGACAGGCTGGAATTCTAACGGAATCGAAAATGAAAACTGGCCTGGACAGACTGAAACCCGATATGCTTCCGGGTTCCAGGATAGGGTTTCTTTCTCATTATGCCGCGGTGGATTCCCAATACAGATCTTCCGTTGATGTTCTTGAAGACATACCGGAGCTGGAACTTGTAAAGCTGTTCGGTCCACAGCACGGCTTCAGCGGTGAAACCCAGGATAATATGATAGAATGGGAAGGATACACGCATCCAAGGTACGGAATTCCCGTTTACAGCCTTTACGGTAGAACGCGCAAGCCTGATCCCTCCATGCTTGAAGGACTCGATTGCTTTTTAATTGATCTGCAGGACGTGGGTGCCAGGTATTACACGTACGTTTATACAATGGCCTACTGCATGCGGGCATGCGCGGCGGAAAGCATTCCCGTCACCGTTCTTGACAGACCCAATCCGCTTGGCAGCTCGATAATTGAGGGTAGGAATCTCAAGAAGGGATACGAATCCTTCGTCGGACTGTATCCGATTCCGGTAAGGCATGGACTTACGATCGGAGAGCTGGCAAAGCTGTTCGCAAGGATTGACGGTCTTCCCGAACCGGACGTTGTCAGGATGGAGGGATGGGATGGGAAAGGAATCCCGATTGATTACCCGTGGGTTCAACCTTCTCCAAACATTCCCACTCCCGAAGCCGCACTGGTTTATCCCGGCATGTGTTTACTTGAAGCCACCAATCTTTCTGAAGGGAGGGGAACAACAAGACCATTTACCGTGTTTGGTGCGCCCTGGATAAATGGAGTACAGTTATGCGGCAGGCTTAACGGAACAAAATGGATTGAGGGAGCCGTTCTGCGACCCCATGCGTTTATCCCGACATTCAACAAGCATGCGGAAACGGTTTGCTACGGAGGTGAAATTCATGTACTTGACAGGTCGGCGTTCAGACCCCTGCGTGCTGCGCTGGGCATTCTTATGGAATCTTTCAGATATTACCGGACGAAGTGGAACGATCCGCCGTACGAATACGAGTACGAAAAAATGCCTGTAGATATTCTTTCGGGAGGACCTGATATAAGAGAAGCCATAAACGGATCCGATGCTGAAAAGTTGTTTGAGCTTGCCAGAGGCAATTCCACCGGATATTCAGAATTTACCGGTGACGTTCTTCTGTACGAGAGGAAGTTTTGTAGTTGAGAATAGGTATAATTTCTGATATTCACGGCAACCTGCCAGGGTTGAAAGCATGTTTTGAAGCCCTGGGCGCCGAAGGTGCAGACCAGATTGTCTGCCTGGGAAACCTTGTTCAGTTCGGCCCGTACCCATCGGAAGTAATCGATTTCGTGCAGCGTAACGGCATTGATACCGTTCAGGGCAACTGTGACAGAGCCGTGGCAAGAGGAAGAGACAGTACAGGAGACTCGTTCGAGAACGTTCACTGGGAGCTACTTGCTTCCGAGCTGCTTTCGTGGACGGAGAACCAGATATCACCTTCTCAGAAGAAGTATTTAAGGAAGCTTCCGGGAGAAATACGCTACAAGGTTGGAAGTATTCGAATTCTGTGCGTTCATGGTCTGCCTGGCAATATTTGCGGGAGCATTCAGAATAACGCATCAAAGGACGTTTACAACCTGTTACTGGAAAGGAATTCCTGTGATATTCTGCTTCTGGGTCATACCCATGAAATGTTTTTTCAACCCAGGAACACGCGGATGATTATTAATCCCGGAAGCGTTGGCGGAGGAACCCTTCCCGGGGAAGCGACCATGGCGATTCTGGATATCAGCGAAGAGAACACAACCGCCTCAGTCAGCTGGTACAGGGTTCCATTCGATATGGCTTTGTACGAAAAAAGATATGTTTACGAAAATCTCCCTGACATATTCCTCAAATGCGTGCTTCTTGGCAGGGATCAAAGGGGGAAATGGCATACCGATGATTTCACCAGGAGGCAGAAATGGGCAGAACTCTAATAGAAAAAATAATGTCATCTCACGGTGGAGGGGACTGCCACCCGGGAGATGTCATCTGGATCGACATTGATAACAGGACCGCGCGGGATTTTGCTGGAGCGAGTGTTGTCGGGAATCTTGAGAAGTACGGGGGAGACAACCCCGTGGATGACGGTTCGAAAACCCTTTTTACTTTCGACTGTAATGTTCCCGCGAATACCATACCTTACGCTAACAATCAACAGAGGATCAGGTCCTTCGCAAGGAAACATGATTTGAAAGTATTCGATGTTGATGCCGGCATAGGATCTCATGTAGTGATTGAAGAAAACTACGCCAGGCCCGGAACGACTACAGTCGGCACGGACAGCCACCTCAATATCATGGGCGCGGTGGGTGCTTTCGGTCAGGGGATGGGTGATGTGGATATAGCGTACGCGTTCAAGACCGGAAAAGTATGGTTCGAGGTTCCGGAGACAGTTAAAGTAACACTTGTAGGAACGCCGGCGGATGGGACGGAAGCGAAGGATGTTGCGCTTGCAATGCTCAGGAAGTTCAGTAACCATGAATTGCTTGGGAAATCTGTAGAAGTGTACGGTTCCTGGGCTGAAACAGCATCGCTTGGGGATTGCGTTACCCTCTCAAGTCAGGCTACGGAAATGGGAGCGATAATAGCCCTGATACCGCCAAACGGACATGTACTGGATTACTTTGGTATCGGGCGTGATGAAGCTGTGTACGCGGATGATGATGCTGCTTATACTGAAGAGTACTTACTGAATCTGGAAGATCTTGAACCCCTGATCGCAGCACCTCCCAGCCCGACGAATGTATTCCCTGTTTCAGCTAAGACAGACGTGAAAGTGGACGGAGTCTTTATAGGAAGCTGTACCAACGGTACATACCAGGATCTGAAGTACGCAGCTGAACTTTTGAGGGGACGGAAAGTCGCTCCCGGTGTCATGCTGAAAGTTGTACCGGCGACGAGGGCAACATGGTCGAGGCTTCTTGAGGAAGGTCTGTTAAAGGATATTTTCGATTCCGGGGGAATAGTAAGCAACGCGGGCTGTGGCGGGTGCGCGTCAGGTCAGATCGGAATGACCGGTGAAGGGGAGGTTCAGATAAGTACCTCGAACAGGAATTTCAAGGGGAAGCAGGGTAATGGGGATACTTATCTTGCCGGTATAGGAACAGCGGCAGCCTCCGCGATTTTCGGCAGAATCGCTTCGGTACGCGAGCTGAAGGAAATGCGATAGAAAAGGGGTACGGCATAGAGAAACTCTTCAGTTTCAGGGTGGAATTCAGTATTAAGTGTCCCAGGTGTGACAGGCCTGTTCCGATTGACGGGCCAATGGAATTGATACATTGCGATTATTGCCAGACGGATATTCCGGTCGCCCGGGAGTACCTTGTTGAAACACTCTCCGAAGCCTGTTCTGACATGCAGAAAACCGATATCGGCACCGGTTCGGGAACTATGCTGTTGGGAACCTTTTCCGGGAATCTGACTCTTGCCAGGTTCAATCCGTATTGCGTTCAGTGCAAAACTGATTTCGCTTCACCCTGGAGCCTTCGCGCGGGTTCGAGTTATTCGTGCGCGAAGTGTGGTGCAACTTATCCGGTTGATTCGCCGCCGGCGTTTCTTAAAGACGAATTACCCGGAATACGGTATTTGATCAACGCGCTTTTATCATCGGATACTTCTTCTGCTTCCTCTTCCGGTTCCTTCCCCGTAGCGCTTGCCTGCCCTTCGTGCGGAGCTTCTCTTACGGTTGATGGTACCACAAGATTTGTTGACTGTAATTACTGCAACACTCAGGTATATCTTCCTGATAATCTATGGCTTCGATTTCATAGTGTAAGGAAGAAAAGACGCTGGTTCGTTGTCTGTGAGTATGCATGAATGACAGCCTTAAGCGCTTGAACCCATCTCCTCCCAGACTTATCTGGAAGTACTCACCTGTCAGAACCGTTACGGTAGCTCTGGTTTTTATCGGAATCACCGCCACTGCGGGTTACTTTCTGTACAGAAGTTCGCCCTTTATTACTCTGATACCGATATTGTTTTTTTTATACCTGATGTATCAGCTTCTCAAATCCGCCCGGATTACCGTGTACATGGTCTGGCCGAACCTGCGCTACGAATATAGATCCATCTTCAGGAAAAAAACCCGTTCGTTCCCGTCCTGGGACGTTAAGGAAATATATCCGGATGTGACCAGCATGTGGAAAGGTATTATCACAGAACGTCTTGTGATGGAGGCTGGAGGCGAGAAACTGATTCTCACGCCGTTCTACAACGAGGGCAGCGAAGAACTTGGCAAGTTCTACGAAGAACTGCACGCTCTGCCGTCTTCTCTGAAGGAAGCTCGGGAGGAAGTAAGGCTTGAAAAAGAAGCGGCCGGTATTCTCGTTTCACCGGGTGAGCCGGAGCAGGAAACGGTCAGGAAGATGTTCTGGTCCTTTATTGAAATGAGTATCAACTGTCCCGGCTGTGACGGACCGGTGATGATCAACGGGCCGTTTACCCGTCCGGTATGCCCGGGCTGTAACGAAGAGATTGATTTCAGACCCGATATATGGACTGACCTTCTCGAGGATGTTCGCGGCGAGGTCGTTAACGACCTGGATGAAGGGGAAGGCAGAAGAAGCAATATCTTCGGTATCTTTGACACCACAATCTATTTCGGCAGACTTGTTCCGTACTGCAAAGAATGCGAACGGGATTTCGACATGGATAAGGATTATAAGGGCGGGGATACTGTCAGATGCCCCGGTTGCGGTGCGATTACTTCGGTTCTTGTTCCCCCCGAGTGGTTCAACAATGTGTTCGAGGGAGTCAAGATGCTTGTGGGAGCAGAATCTGTTCAAACCGAACCGCCTCCACCCGAAGAAAAACGTGTTCTTTACATGACCTGTCCGAACTGCGGTGCTTCAACGGTAGTGAAGGGTAAAACCCGCTTGGAGAAGTGCGATCACTGCGGCACATCTATGTATCTGCCTGATGGGATCTGGAAGCACTTTCACCCCGTTACCGTAAAAGAAAGATGGTTTGTCGGGTTCGAGGCGGAAGTAACCGTGAAGAAAGAGTAAACAAAAACATGAACCGGGGATACGTAGTATCCTCTGTTCGGGTAAGGAAGTAATTTATGAGTAAGCTTCGGGAGGTGCAGCAATGGTTCGTGAGTTAATTTTAAAAGGAAGGTTATGGGTACTTGTCAGGGACGGTAAGCTCTTTGGTGATATCGATACTGACATGATATTTCACAATGCACATCTTGCCGTAACCGATATAGCCGAAATGGGTCAGTTCGCATTCGGTAACCTGGAAGGTTACAGGGATTTTGCCGATAAAGCGAAGCCTGGTGATCTTGTACTGGCCGGTGATAATTTCGGATCGGGCAGTTCCCGCCAGCATGCTGTAGACTGTTTCAAAGCGCTTGGAATACAGGCTGTGATGGCAAGATCGTTTGGTGCCATATACAAGAGAAATGCCATAAACAGCGGTTTTCCCGTGATCGAACTGCCGGAACTTCCTGATAACTTTTTCAATGAATTTGATACGGTTGAACTCAACCTTGAAACCGGGGTTCTCCGGGCCGGAGAGAAAATTTTTCAAGGTAATCCAATGAGTGAAGTCGCCGGAAATATATATCTTGCCGGGGGGCTGTTTCAGTACGCTGATGGATTATGAGCATCTCCGCGTTCAGCGACGGGTAGCATTGCCTGTTCTGTTTCGTCCCGAAGGTATTCCCTGGCAGTCAGGCTGGATGACATTCAGATCTGTCTTCCGGAAACCCTCTCCGCCTGGTTTCCCGTACGGGAACGTGGGGCTGAAACACTGATTACGATAAATTACATAGGGATTTGCAAGTGGTTGTCGCGGGAATACTTGAATGTAATTCGATATCAGGTGGAAGAGTACTGTTTGCGGTATACTTGACGGCGCAGGTTTATGTGAAGTATTCTCGCTTCTTAAAAGAATAATACTGAGTGACAGTTTATACTGGTTTATTATTCTTTGCGGCTTCGGAACGTGTTGTATGGTTGAACTGAATTAGGCATTCTATAGGCTTGTTATAACAAAAAGGTATTGTTTACTCATGAAAAGAATTGGTGTTTATGTTTGTCATTGCGGCGGAAATATTTCTGAAGTCGTTGATGTAAAAAAAGTTGCTGAGTATTCAAAGGGAATTGGCGAAGTTGTTCTTGTAAGGGATCATGAACACATGTGTTCCGAGACAGGACAGAACCTTGTTATCGATGATATAAAAGAGCAGAATCTTGACAGGGTCGTAATCGCCGCGTGTTCTCCACAGTTCCAGGGACCAACCTTCAAAGCCACACTGGAGAAAGCCGGGCTTTCTCCTTACGTGCTGGAGATGGCTAATATCCGCGAACAGTGTGCATGGCCGCATTTTCATTCACCTGAAGAAGCAACGGAGAAAGCAAAAGCTCTAACCAATATAGCAATTGCGAAAGCAAGACTTGATGAGCCTTTAACGAAGAAGAAATTTCCTATAGGGAAAAGAGTTCTTGTAGTTGGTGGAGGTATTGCCGGAATACAGACATCACTGGATCTGGGAGATGCCGGATTCGATGTATACCTTGTAGAGAAAAATCCTTCAATCGGTGGTAAAATGCTCCAGCTTTCAAGGACGTTTCCAACGGAGGATTGCGCCGCGTGTATCCTATCGCCCAAAATGGCGGATGTTACCGCGAACGAGAATATCAATCTGTACGCCTACACTGAAGTCAGGGATATAGGCGGTTATCTTGGTAACTACGAAGTTACGCTCGAGAAGAAAGCAACCTACGTTGATCCCCGCAAATGTACGAGCTGCGGTATGTGTGTGGATGTGTGTCCGATTAAGATTCCCAATGAGCTTGAAGAAGGTCTTTCCGAAAGAAAGGCGATTTATCTTGCTTCACCGATTGCAGTTCCCCATTCCTACCTTATTGATGATGAACACTGCGTGAAATGCGGCCAGTGCGTTAAAGTATGTGATCCGAAGGCAATCAACCTTGAAGAATCGACTGTTGAAGAGAAACTGTCGGTTGATACAATTGTTGTGGCAACCGGCTTCGATATTTTCGATGCACGACGAAAGGCTGTATACGGTTACGGAAGGTACGAGAATGTTATAACCTCTCTGGAACTTGAAAGAATGATTGTGCATTCAGCGGAGGGCAGTCCTCTCCGGCCAATGGGCAAAAGGATTGCTTTTATACAGTGTGTGGGATCGAGGGACGAGCAGGTAGGCAACGAGTACTGTTCCAGGATATGCTGTATGTACGCGACAAAACTTTCGCAGCTTCTGAAAAGATCTGATCCCTCGCGGGACGTTTATGTATTCTACACTGATTTAAGAGCTTACGGTAAGGGTTTTGAAGAGTACTACAAACGTGGACAGGGGGAGGGTGTCAAGTTCATAAGAGGCAGACCTGCTGAACTGATGGAAGATCCCGAAACCGGTAAAATTACCCTGAGAGTGGAAGATACTCTGACCAGGTCTATTATTGAATCGGAGTTTGACCTTGTCGTTCTTTCCGTGGGCCTGGAAGCGCCGGGTGACGCTGATTCTCTGGCTGAAATTCTTGGAATCAGACAGAATAAATATCGTTTTGTAAAAACAAGCTGTTTTGAGCCTGTTTCAAGCACCAGAGAGGGTATTTATGTAACCGGCGCCATGGCTGGCCCAAGGGATATACCGCAATCTGTTGCCGATGCATCAGCCGCAGCCGCGGAAACATCCAGAGCCCTGGCCCGGGCTCGTGGTGAA